>NZ_CP013362.1:1818200-2121234 GCF_001718315.1 Burkholderia diffusa
CACCTTGACGGCCGTCAACAAAAAAACGGCACGCGAGCGTGCCGTTCCGGGTCATGCGGGGTGACACGCTCAGGCAGGATTCGCCGGCTTGAGCTGCATCGACTTGTACTCGAGATACTCTTCGAGCCCGTACACGCCGTTCTCGCGGCCGTGTCCCGACTGCTTGTAGCCGCCGAAGGGCGCAGCGCCGTTCCACGTGCCGCCGTTGATGTCGACCTGCCCCGTGCGGATGCGGCGCGCGACGCGCATCGCGCGTTCGTCGCTGCCCGCCCATACCGCGCCGCCGAGCCCGTACGGCGAATCGTTCGCGATGCGCACGGCTTCGTCTTCGTCGCGATACGTGATGATCGACAGCACCGGCCCGAAGATCTCTTCCTGCGCGATCGTCGATTTCGGATCGACGCGGCCGAACACCGTCGGCTTCACGAAGAAGCCCTTCGCGAGCCCTTCCGGCAGCCCCGTGCCGCCGGTCACGAGCTCCGCGCCGTCGTCGATTCCGCGCTGGATGTAGGCCTGCACGCGCTGCTGCTGCACGGCCGATGCGAGTGCGCCGAGGCGCGTCGTTTCCTGACGCGGATCACCCGCGACATACGCTTCGGCTGCCGCCTTCGCGATCGCGCGCGCCTCGTCGTAGCGCGCCTCGGGCACCAGCATCCGCGTGTGCGCCGAACAGGTCTGGCCCGCGTTCAGGTAGCACGCGTTGACCGTGCCCTTCACCGCCGCCGCGAAATCGGCATCATCGAGGATCACCGACGCCGACTTGCCGCCCAGTTCGAGCGCGACGCGCTTTACGCCTGCGGCCGCGAGCTCGGCCACGCGCTTGCCGGCACGCGTCGAACCCGTGAACGACACCATGTCGACGTCCGGATCGGTCGCCAGCACCTCGCCGACAACCGGGCCATAGCCGCACACGAGGTTGAACACCCCCGGCGGCAGGCCCGCTTCGTGAATCGCCTCGGCGAGCATGAACGCGTTGAGCGGCGCGACTTCGGACGGCTTCAGGACGACCGTGCAGCCGGCCGCGAGCGCCGGCGCGACCTTCAGTGTGATCTGGTTGAGCGGGTAGTTCCACGGCGTGATCGCCGCGACGACGCCGACCGGCTCGCGCACCACCAGCGAATTGCCGACCGTCGCCTCGAATTCGAACGATTCGGCGAGCTTCGCGTATGCCTTCCAGTTGTAGATCGGACCGCCGACCTGGATCGCGCGCGACAGCTTGATCGGCATCCCGACTTCGCCGGTGATCGACTGCGCGAGTTCCTCGCTGCGCGCCTGCAGACGCTCCACGATCTTGCGCAGATAGCCCGCGCGCGTCGCGGCCGGTGTCGCGGCCCATGCGTCGAACGCCGCGCGCGCCGCGCGGATCGCGTCCTGCGCGTCCGACGCCACACCTTCGGGAATCCGGCCGATCACGGCCTCGGTGCCCGAGTCGATCACGTCGATCGTGCCCGTGCCGGCCGGCTTGCGCCATGCGCCGTCGATATAGAACTGATCGTAGATTTTCATCGCTTCCTGTCTCCCGGAAAACGGTCATTCTAGCGAGTGCGGCACGGCTCGGCGACGCCGGCGGACGAGCGCCGGACGCCCGCTTCCCGCAACCGCGGCATCCGCGCCACGCCTTCGCCTCAAGAGGCCGCACCACGCGGCCACCATCGTGCTATGTTTTTAGTATCGGCGCCGGCTGCTGCAGGCCGCGCCACCCGGAATCGAAGCCTTCGTGAGCGCTGCCATGACCGACGCACCCCATATCCTCGGTTCGCAAGATCGCCTGGAACTGCTGTGCTGGCTCACCTGCGGCAATCTCGGCGCGTTTTACCTGAACGAATCCTGGCCGGATGCATCGTTCCAGGTGCAGGCCGCACACCGCTGGCTCGACCGCCACCACCGGCAATCCGACTGGCTCGCGATCGCGAAGCTGGCCGCACTGGCGCAGGACATCGCAAAGCGGCACGCCGATTTCGTCGACGCGTCGTGGGCGCGCGACGCGGTCGAGGAAATCGTCGATACCGACGATCTCGACTATCGGGCGAAGCTCGTCCAATGGGTGTACGAAGACTGCTGCAAGGCGCTCGCCGACAAGCGGCTGGCCGACTGACCGCTTGCGCATGCGCGAGCGCCGTCGCGCGCCGTCACACGATCGGCAGCCGCTGCGTCGACTTCAACTGCCGCAGCGACAGGTTCGAGCGGATACTGAGCACGCCCGGCAGCTTGCGCAGCACTCTTTCGACAAAGTGACTGTAGTCGTCGAGATCGGCCGCCACCACCTGCAGCAGGAAATCCGCTTCGCCGGTCGTGTTATCGCACGCGAGCACGTTGGGGCTGGCCTGAATCAGGCGCTCGAACTCGGCCGTCACTTCCTCGCTGTGCTGCGTGCAGACAATCTGCACGAACGCCATCACGCCAAACCCGAGCTTTCTGCGGTCGAGCCGCGCGTGATAGCCCGCGATCAACCCTGCTTCCTCCAGCCGTCTGAGGCGGCGCCAGCAGGACGTCTCGCTCAGCGAGAACGCTTCGGCGAGTCGCGCATTCGACACGCGCCCGTCCTGCTGGAGCATGTCGAGCATGCCGCGATCGATCCTGTCCAGTTGTTCCATGAAAATTCCTTGCGGCAATCGCGCGATGATCGCAAGGCTATCTCACAACCAGCCGTTTCTCAATCAAAAAACGAAAGATAAACCCACTTCTGCCGCGATATAGTGAAAGAGTCATTCGACTCAGGAGGAGATCGTGAAAGCAGTTGTCTATGAAGCCTTCGGCGCCGCGCCGCGGCTGATGAACGTCGACGATCCGACGCCGGCACCCGACGGCGTCGTGATCGAAGTGAAGGCGACTGGCGTGTGCCGCAGCGACTGGCACGGCTGGATGGGGCACGATCCGGACATCGTGCTGCCGCATGTGCCGGGCCACGAACTCGCGGGCGTCGTGGTCGCGACCGGCGCGGCGGTTACGCGCTGGAAGGCCGGCGACCGCGTCACGGTGCCCTTCGTCGCCGGCTGCGGCCGCTGCCCGGAATGCCACTCGGGCAACCAGCAGGTATGCGAGCAGCAGTTCCAGCCCGGCTTCACGCACTGGGGCTCGTTCGCCCAATACGTCGGCATCCATCACGCGGACCTCAATCTCGTGCGCCTGCCCGATGTGCTCGATTTTCCGACCGCGGCAAGCCTCGGATGCCGTTTCGTGACGTCGTTTCGCGCGGTGGTCGACCAGGGCCGCACGTCGGCCGGCCAGTGGGTCGCCGTGCACGGCTGCGGAGGCGTGGGTTTGTCGGCGATCATGATCGCGAATGCGATCGGCGCGAACGTCGTCGCGATCGACATTTCGGACCGCGCGCTCGCGCTTGCGCGATCGGTCGGCGCAGCGGCGACCGTCAATGCGTCGGAAGTCGCCGACGTTGTCGATGCGGTAAAGGAAATCACACGCGGCGGCGCACACGTGTCGCTCGATGCGCTTGGCCATCCGACCACCTGCTTCAACTCGATCAGCAATCTGCGCCGCCGCGGCAAGCATGTTCAGGTCGGGCTGATGCTTGGCGAACATGCAACGCCGGCCGTGCCGATGAGCAAGGTCATCGCGCACGAGCTGGAGATTCTCGGCAGCCACGGGATGCAGGCGCATCGTTACGACGCGATGCTCGACATGGTTCATGCCGGCACGCTCGCGCCGAGCCGGTTGATCGGCAAGGAAATCAGTCTCGGCGAGTCGATCGACGCGCTGATGAACATGAACCGGTTCGAAGGCGCCGGGGTGACCGTCGTGACGGACTTTTCGGGCTGACGCCGCCGGGCATTACCGCAGGCGATGGCGACGGCCGGCTTCCGTCGCCACCGCCGCGCCTGCCTGTTCCGCCGTTCGCGCACGGAGTCGACGCGCGCGAACGGCATGCGACGCCGGCTTACAACAGCGACTTCCCTTGCGCCAGCACCTTGTCGCAGATCTGCTTGGTCACCTGCTGCTTCAGCCCGCCGCCGCTCAGGTCGAGCTTGCTGCCATTGCCTGCATCGAGGATCCCGCTTGCACCGCTCGTATAGCCGCTGTCGGACGATGCGTCGCCGCCGAGCTTGCCCATCAGCGCGTCCTTCACCGACGATGCGCCGCCGGATGCACCACCCAGGTAGTTGTTCTGGATGCAGAACTGCAGCAAGCCCGCGACGTTCCCCGTGCTGCCCGGCATCAGCGACGAAGCGCCGCCGCCCGTCAGTGCACCGCCGAGGCCGCCCAGGTTGCCGAGCGCACCGCCCGCGCTGCTGCCCGAATCACCGCCGCCGACCTGCTTGAGCACATCGCCCAGTTGCGCATGCGCGATCGAAAACGGCGCGAGCAGCCCGATCAGCGCACCGGCAACGATCGCGCGGTATAGACGTGCCTTCATGTGGAGCCTCCTTGTCGTGAATGCGTGAGTCCCGCGAATGCCATCAAAGCATACTCAATCGACCGACCCGTGACAGCGTGCGTGCCACTGCGAAACGTCAGGCATCGTGATATCGGCCCGGATTTGACAATGCTTGACGGGGACGGCGGCCCGGATGCGAAAAAGCCCGCCAGGCTTCCACCTGGCGGGCTTTCGGCACTTCGGTACATCACTCGGGCACGGTCGCCCAGGCGATTATTCCTGCCCCTGACTCGTCAGGAACTCCTCGTAATTGCCGCCGAAGTCGAACAGCGTGCCGTCCGTGCGCACTTCGATGATCCGGTTCGCCAGCCCGCTCACGAATTCGCGGTCGTGCGACACGAAGATCAGCGTGCCTTCGAACTGCTCGAGCGCGATCTGCAGCGACTCGATCGACTCCATGTCCATGTGGTTGGTCGGCTCGTCCATCAGCAGCACGTTGTGACGGCCGAGCATCAGCTTGCCCCAGATCATGCGGCCCTTCTCGCCGCCCGACAGCACCTTCACCGACTTCTTGATGTCGTCCGACGAGAACAGCAGGCGGCCCAGCGTGCCACGCACCATCGTTTCGTCGTCGCCGTCCTTGCGGTACTGGTCGATCCAGTCCATCAACGTGATGTCGTTCGGGAACTCCTCGTACGTGTCCTGCGGCATGTAGCCGACATTCGCGTTCTCGGACCACTTCACCGTCCCGTGATCGAGTTGCAGCGCGCCGAGCAGCGAACGCAGCAGCGTCGTCTTGCCCGCGCCGTTCTCGCCGATGATCGCGATGCGCTCGCCCGGCTGCACCGACAGGTTGAAGTTCTGGAAGATCGTGCGCTCGTACTTCTTCGTGATCTCTTCGGCGACCACTGCAACGTTGTGCAGCTTCTTCTCGAACTCGAAGCGGATGAACGGGTTCTGGCGCGACGACGGCTTGAATTCCTCGATCTTGATCTTGTCGATCTGCTTCGCGCGGCTCGTTGCCTGGCGGGCCTTCGACTTGTTCGCCGAGAAGCGGCGCACGAAGTCCTGCAGCTCGGCCACGCGCTCCTTCGCACGCGCGTTCGCCGCGGCCTGGCGCTCGCGCGCCTGTGCCGATGCGAGCATGTAGTCGTCGTAGTTGCCCGGCCAGACCTTCAGCGTGCCGTAGTCCATGTCGGCCATGTGCGTGCACACCGAATTCAGGAAGTGACGATCGTGCGAGATGATGATCATCGTCGAGTTGTACTCGTTGAGCGTGTGCTCGAGCCAACGGATCGAGTTGATGTCGAGGTTGTTGGTCGGTTCGTCGAGCAGCAGCACGTCCGGCTTCGAGAACAGCGCCTGTGCGAGCAGCACGCGCAGCTTCCAGCCCGGTGCGACGTCGGCCATCGTGCCGTTGTGGAACTTCTCCTCGATGCCGATGCCGAGCAGCAGTGCGCCCGCGCGCGCCTCGGCGTCGTAGCCGCCGTATTCGGCGAACTTGCCTTCGAGCTCCGCCGCGTGCATGTAGTCGTCGTCGGTGGCTTCCGGGTTCGCATAGATCGCGTCGCGCTCGGTCATCGCGGCCCACATCTCGGTGTGGCCCATCATCACGACGTCGAGCACGCGCACGTCTTCATACGCGAACTGGTCCTGGCGCAGCTTGCCCAGGCGCACGTTCGGCTCGAGCGCGACGTTGCCGGCGCTCGGCTCGAGGTCGCCGCCCAGGATCTTCATGAAGGTCGACTTGCCGCAGCCGTTCGCGCCGATCAGACCATAGCGGTTGCCCTCGCCGAATTTGACCGAGATATTCTCGAACAAGGGCTTCGGCCCGAATTGCATCGTGATGTTGGCAGTAGAAAGCACGGCAGGTCCCGTAAGAGAGAAATCGACGGAAAACCGTGTATTTTAGCAGGTGTCGGAGAAACTGCCGACCGCCCTGTTCCGGCCCCGCCAACCGGGCCGCCGCGCGGCGCCGGCCCTGCCCCGCACACCGTCACTTGCCGGCCTTCACCGCCGCCTTCTGCGCGGCCTTGGCCTTCATCTGCCCGAACAGCTCCGAGCACGGCACGTCACGGTTGTTGCTCGGCGCGATCAGCGGAATCAGCGCCGCGAACGGGTTGATCAGGCCCAGCCCGACCACCGCGCCGGCGCGCAGCGCGAGCGCGCCGGCATCGACGCCGACCTTCGGGTTCTTGAACGTGCCCTTCGCGTACAACGGCGAACGCAACGAGAAGACCCGGAAACCCTTCGTATGCGGATGGATCTTCAGGTCGATCGATTCGTCGCGCAGATTGATCGGGCCGTCGACGTTGATCAGCGCGTCGTCCGTATCGAGCGCGAACACCTTCGGCTCGAGCATGCCGTCGTTCGCGACGAAATCCATCGCCGCGCAATTGATGTTCACGTCGCGGGTGCCGAACAGCTTCTCGTAGACGACGTTCGCGACATTCAGGCCTGCCGCCTCCATCAGCAGCAGGCTGATGCGGCCATTCGTGACCAGCGCCTTCACTTCGCCGGTCGACGTCGCCGCGAGCGCGGCCGGCGAGTTGCCGGTCGCCGACAGCGACGCGTCGCCGTTGATTTCACCGAGCGCGGTCTGCATCACCTTCTGCGTCGGGAACAGCTGCTTCAGCCTCAGGTGTCGCGCGGCCAGCGTAAAGCGGCCCTTGAGCGGCGTGCGGCTGCCGTCCAGATGCGCGTTCGTCGCGAGCGTGCCGCCCGCGACGCCGAACTGCAGCGGCTCGAGCGACAGCACACCGTCCTGTAGCAGGATGTGCGTGTACAGATTGGTGATCGGCAGCTGCGGGCTCTTGATCAGCTTGCGCCCGGTGAACTTCACGTCCGCGTCGATCGCGCTCCAGCGCTCGGTGCGGAACGTCGCGACCGGCAGCACGCGGTCCGGCGGCTGGCGCGTCGTGTCGCCGCGCTTGGCCTTGCTCGCGGCCGAGTCGGCGCCGATTACCGGCGCGAGATCGGAGAACTGCAGCAGATTCGACACGAGCTCGCCCGACAGCTTCGGCCGCGGCTCGCGCTGCGCCCAGGTGAGCGTGCCGCGCAGATCGCTGCCGCCGACGCGGCCGTTGAAGTCCTCGTAGCGGAACGTACTCGCGTGCTGCTTGATGTTGCCGATCAGGCGCCCTTCGGTCGCATACGGCGGCGTGTCCGGCAGCGTGATGCCGGTAATCTGGTAGAGGTGCGACATCGACGTGCCCTGCAGCCACAGACGCAGGTCCAGTGCCGCGAGATGCATCGGGTCGGTCAGCGTGCCGACGATCGCGAGCCGCGTGTCGCCGGCCTTCACGTCGGCCTGCAGCGGGAACGGCTGCGTCGTATTCTCGACCGCCAGCACGCCGCCCACCTTGCCGGTGCCGCTGATCGGCACGTTCTTGTACCGTCCGTCGACCTTGAGCCCGAACGCGTACGTCGGGCCGGCCGGCTTCGCGGGCGCAGCGGCGCCCGATGCACCGGGCGCTCCACTCCCGCCGGACGCCGGCGCAACTGTCGACGCGAAGGAGCCCGAAGCAGCCGGTGCGGCAGCGGATGCGCCCGACGACGCCACGGCAGACGCCCCGCTCGCGCCTTGCGCCGCCGACGCACCCGACGCGGCCTCGGCACTCGCCTTCGCGCTCAGTCGCGCGGCACCGCTCTTGCCGACGCGCTGCGCCGACGCCGCTCGCGACGTTTGCTCTTGCTCCTTCAGCACGTCGCCGAGTGGAATCGGCTGGCCGAGTGTATCGATCGCGACCGTGAGATCGGCCTTCGTGATCGCATCGCGATACGTGACGACGCCCTTCGCGAAACCGAAGCTGTTGAGCCGCACCTTCCACGGCGACGGCTGCGACGATTGCTTGAACTGGAAGGTCCACGTATTGCGGCCGTCGGCGAGCCGCTCGAGGTCGACCGCGGGATTGACGACGCTGATCGACGGAATCACGATTTCGTGCGCGAGGAGCGGAAGAATCGCAAGATCGAAATGCGCGGCGTCGAGCGTGGCGAACCTGGGCCCCTTCGCCCAGTCGGGGTTGCCGATCTCGAGCTGCGTGGCGGAGAAACTCGGCCAGGGCACCCATGCGCGCCAGCCGGTCTCGCCGTCGGGGCGGCGCCAGCCGACCTTGAGATCGCCGTTGATCGCGAACGGGCGGCCGAGTGCGGTACTCACATGTTCGTTGACCCACGGTTTCGCGCGGTTCCAGTCGAACGTGAAGATGAAGATGCCGGCCGCCGCGATGATCAGCGCGACGATACCGACGATCCATGCAGCCGATTTGCCGATGGCTCGTGCTAGCGTCATGGCGGTTCCGTTGTTGTTCTGCAGAGTTTGCACGCCGTGTCGGGCCACTTGCGTGAGTGAACGGAGCACGACACCGGCGGCTTTTCAATGGGTATTATGGCGCACGCTGCAGCAACGCTTCGGCGCCATTAACGCTTTTTTTCATCTGTGACATGACAGCCCCAAACGGCCTCATCGATGCGCAGCACATCACGCGCCGCGACGCCAGCAGCGGCAAAACACTGCTCGCCCCGACCGACTTCAGCCTCGCCGCGGGATCGCGAATTGCTATCACGGGACCGTCGGGTTCCGGCAAGAGCGTGCTGCTGCGCGCGCTCGCGTTGCTCGACCCGCTCGACGGCGGCCATATCCTGTGGCGCGGCAAGCGGATCAGGCGCGGCGCGATTCCGCGCTACCGGCGCAGCGTCGCGTACGTGCGCCAGCGGCCCGCGCAGATGGACGGGACCGTCGAAGCGCAATTGCGCTATCCGTATTCACTCGCGATCTATCGCGACGTGACGTTCGACCGCGCTCGCGCCGAAGCGCTCGCGGCACGCGCCGGTCGCGGCGCCGATTTTCTCGACAAGCGGGCGAGCGAACTGTCGGGCGGCGAAGCGCAGATCGCCGCGTTGCTGCGCGTGCTGCAGCTCGACCCCGACGTGCTGTTGCTCGACGAGCCGACGTCCGCGCTCGACCCCAACTCGACGCGCGCGATCGAAGCGCTCGTCGGCACCTGGTTCGACGCGGCACCCGATGCACGCGCGTACATGTGGATCTCGCACGATCCGGCGCAAGCCGCGCGGATCGGCACGATGCGGCTCGTGATGCAGGCCGGCGTGCTGCAGGCCCCGACCGCGATGGAGGCGCAGCAATGAGCCCCGCACTGCAGGACCTGAGTCTCGTCGACGTCGGCATCGCCGCCGCGCTCGTCGCGGTCAATGGCGGGATCTCGGCCGCGCTGTCGCTCGGCCTCGGACGCAGGCTCGCGCTCGCCGCCGTGCGCACCGTCGTGCAGTTGCTCGCGATCGGCTACGTGCTCGGCTGGGTGTTCGGCCATCCGCACTGGACCGTCGTGCTGCCGCTCACCGCGTTGATGACGCTGATTGCGGGCTTCGCGGGCGCCGGCCGCGGCAAGCATACGTATCGCGGACAGCGTGTCGACAGCATCGCGTCGATCTGGTTCAGCAGCTGGTTCGTCGCGGCGGTCGGCCTGTTCGTCGTGATCCGCATTCATCCTTGGTACACGCCGCAATATGCGATCCCGATCCTCGGGATGATCCTCGGCAATACGCTCACGGGCGTGTCGCTCGGCGTCGAACGGATGATGGAGGAACTGACCGCACGACGCGACCGCGTCGAAACGGCGCTGGCGCTCGGCGCCACACGCTGGGAAGCCGCGCAGGACGCCGCGCGCCAGGCCGTGCGCGCGGGCATGCTGCCGACGCTCAACCAGATGGCCGTCGTCGGCGTCGTGAGCCTGCCGGGGATGATGACGGGCCAGGTGCTGGCCGGCCAGTCGCCGCTGCAGGCCGTGCGCTACCAGATCGTGATCATGTTCCTGATCGCCGCGGCGTCCGCGCTCGGCACCGTTGGCGCGGTGCTGATGACGTATCGCCGGTTGTTCTCGGCCGACCACCGCTTTCTTGCATCCCGACTCGAGGAACGTGCGCATTGACCCGCGGCGCCGCGACGCACGCGGCATGCCCGTGGCGTGCGCTCAGCGGGCGGCGCGGCGTTTGCCGATGGCCTGGCGCAACGCGGCCGTGACGTCTGCGTCGGGGGCCAGCCCGTCGACCGAGGCGACGAGTCGCACCGCGCGCGGCGTCGTCACATAGGCCTGCGCACCGACGTAACCGCCGCTGCCGGCCGAGCGCGTCGTGACGATCAGCGCCTGCGGTGCGCGCGCGCCGAGGTCGGCCGTGAATGCATCGGCGACGGTGCCGTCACGCGCATGCAGCACACCGGTCACGTAGTCGTCCGTATCGAAGCCGGGTGCGGCATGCGTGGTCGAATACACGCGCACCGCATAACTGCCGGTCGAGCACGGTTCGAGCGCGCCGCTCGACACGACGGCGGTCTGCTGTCGCGACGGCAGCTCGACCTTTTTCACGAAGCTGCAATCATCGGCCGCCTGCGCATGGACGGCGACGAACGCAGCAGCCGACAGCAGCACGCGCATGCAATATTTCATCGAAATGTCTTCGGGGAAGATGGAGGATGCCGGAAGGATAGCGTGACATGCACGTGACGTCACGCATGCCGCCGCGCGAATGGCCGCGCTCCCGGGTCGCACCAGGCACGACGACTCGGCGTCGCGCGACGGAGAGGCCCGAAGCCGTACGCACGAGCCCCTCACACGGGACCATGCCCGGATCGCCCGGATGCGCACGGCGACTGGTTGCGCGCGCACCGGACGCCTCGCCGGCCCGCGCGCGCCGCTCAGTGCTTGATCGACACCGTCACTTTCGTGCCGTCGCTCATCGTGACGGACTTCGACCCGCCATTGGTCGAAATCGACACCCACTTGACCTGGCTCACCGACACGACGTCCGGGCACTGCAGCGACTTGCCGCCCGCGCTCACGTTGCGCGTGCCTTTCGGCGCGGCGGCCTGGAAGCTCATCTGCACGTTCGCGATCCCCTTCGCGTCGACCGACGGCGCGAGCCGCACCTGGGTCTGGCGCACCATCGCGCCGTTCGCGTCGCGCGGCAGGTTGTCGGCGTTCGGGCAACCGTCAGGCATCGCGACCGCACCGCCCGGCGGCACCGACTTCCAGTTGAAGTCGTCCGTTTCGCCCGAGCGGATCTTGCGGGTCTCCTGCGTATTGCCGAAGGTCTTCGAATCGACCTTGACGGTGTATTCGAGCTGCCCCGTCCCGCCACCCTTCAGGCTGCCCTTGACCGGCGGCGCCGCGAATACGCTCGCGCTCACGCACGCCGCCGCGAACACGGCAGACCACGATGCGGCGACTGACAAGCTGCGTTGGCTCATGCTGACCTCCTTGTAATGCGGCGGCACGCGCGTGCCGCGCGGTTTTCGATGCATGATGCGTTGTCAGTCTAACGCCAAGCGGCATGCAGTGCGCCGCAAACGCATCGGGTGTTACCCCGCTTGCGTTCGCGGCGCCGTATCCCGTACCGGCGATGTCGGCTCTCGGGAAGACGCAGGGTTGCCTCGCGTTCTCCGCGCCGATGGAAGTTCGTTCGTTGGCCTGGCAGGCAGCGACCGGTTTGGGAACACTCAGAAGCCGCTCAGCACCAGCTTGCCGATCGTGCGCCCGGCCTCGAGCAACTGGTGCGCGCGCCGCAGGTTCGCAGCGTTGATCGGGCCGAGCTGCTCGCCGAGCGTCGTGCGCAGCGCGCTGCCGTCGACCAGCCTCGCCACCTCGCTCAGGATCTTGTGCTGCTCGACCATGTCGGGCGTCTCGAACATCGCGCGCGTGAACATGAACTCCCAGTGAAACGCGGCGCTCTTCGCCTTCAGCAGCTCGACCGGAATCGGCTTGTCGTTCTCGACGATCGTGCAAATGCCGCCCTGCGGCCGGATTACTTCCGCCGCGGCAGGGAAATGACGATCCGTGTCGTTGAAGATCAGCACGTAGTCGACGTTCGCATGGCCCATCTCGCGCAGTTGCGCAGGCAAGTCGCCGAAATGGTCGACCACTTCGTCCGCGCCGAGCGAGCGCACCCATTCGGCCGACGCCGGCCGCGACGCGGTCGCGATCACGCGCAGCTTGCCGAGCGTCTTCGCCAGCTGGATCGCGATCGAACCCACCCCGCCCGCGCCGCCGATGATCAGCACCGACTTGCCCGCGTCCGCACCCTGCGGCGACACGCGCAGCCGGTCGAACAGCGCCTCCCACGCGGTCAGCGCGGTGAGCGGCAACGCAGCCGACGCCGCGAAGTCGAGCGAGCGCGGCTTGATCGCCGCGATCCGCTCGTCGACCGTGTGGAATTCGCTGTTCGCGCCGGCGCGCGTGATGCTGCCCGCGTAGAACACCTCGTCGCCGGGGCGGAACATCGTCACCTCGGCGCCGACCGCAACGACCGTGCCGGCCGCATCCCAGCCGAGCACGCGCGGGGTTTCCTCGACCTGCGGCTTCGGCGCGCGCACCTTGGTGTCGACCGGATTCACGGAAATCGCCTCGACCTTCACCAGCAGGTCGCGCGGGCCCGGCACGGGTTGCGGCAGTTCCACGTCGACGAGCGCCTGCGGGTCGTCGATCGGCAAGTAACGGGTCAATCCAACAGCTTTCATCACGAAACTCCTTCAGGGCAATCGGGGGAGCCACGGCGCGGCCCCCATGCACACCATCGTAGGCGGCCCGATACTTCGCGAAAACCGCTATATTTCCTGAAACATTTTCAGGAATTTCAAAACAATGGCATCCGATCCGATTCCGGCTCCCGACAAGCCGCTCGACCTGCTCGACGTCGGCCTGTTCGTGCGCGCGGCGCTGCTCGCGAACGTGAGCGCGGCCGGGCGCGAGTTCGGCGTGTCGGCCGCAGTGGCCAGCGCGCGCGTCGCACAGCTCGAGCGCCAGCTCGGCGCACGGTTGCTGCATCGCACCACACGCCGCATCAGCCTCACGCAGGACGGCGAAGTCTTCATGGCTCGCGCCGAAGCGCTGCTGTCGGCGGCCGACGCCGCGCGCGCATCGGTCGGCCGCGGCCGCAGCGAGCCCTACGGACGGCTGAAGGTGTCCATGTCGTCGTCGTTCGGCCGCCAGCACGTCGCGCCCGTGATTCCCGCGTTCCTGCGCCGCTACCCGTCCGTGTCGCTCGACCTGCGGCTATCCGACGAGATCGTCGACCTCGTCGACGACGGCTACGACGTCGCGATCCGCCTCGGCGCGCTGAAGGACTCGACGCTGGTCGCGCGCAAGCTCGCGACAAACCGGCGCGTGCTGTGCTGTTCGCCCGCGTACCTCGCCGAACACGGGACGCCGCGCCATCCGGCCGATCTCGCACAGCACGAATGCGTGATCCTCGGCGACCAGCGCGACTGGTCGTTCGTCACGCCGCAAGGCCCGCTCACCGTGCGGGTCGGCGGCCGGCTCGTCGCGAGCAACGGCGAGGCGATCCGCGAAGCGCTCGTCGACGGCTTCGGCATCGCGATCAAGTCGACCTGGGACGTCGGCCCGCTGCTCGCGAGCGGCGCGCTCGTCACGGTGCTCGACGACTATCCGTTCGCGAACGACGTCGCGATCTGGGCCGTCTATCCGAGCCGCGCGCACGTGCCGCTCAAGACGCTCGCGTTCATCGCGTTCCTGGCCGAGCACTTCGGCGATCCGCCCTACTGGGACGGCGCGGACGCACCATAGGCGCGATCCCGTGAGCGCAGCATGCGGCAGCGCCGGCCGGGCATCCGCGGCGATCCGGTCGCGTCCGGACACCAACCGGCTACAATGGCGCGTTCGCGATGCGACGGCCCGACGCCTGACCGGGCCCACGCTCGCAGGCGGCCGCGCACCGGCCACGCACGCGTTTCATTCGCTTCCAATCATTCCGTCATGACCCACAACCTCGTCATCCAGAGTCTCGCGCCGTTGTCGGACGCGCATCACAAACCGCTGCTCGCGCTGTCGCGCGGCACCCGCATCGTGCAGACCGACGATCACGCGTTGCGTATCGAAAACGCGAACCCCGCGCAGCGGCTCGACATCGACGCGTACTGCGGCACGCACGCGCTCGACTTCGGCTTCGTCGAAGCAGGCCGTACGCTCGGCGAGTTCGGGCTCGTCGTGATGGACATGGATTCGACGCTGATCACGATCGAATGCATCGACGAGATCGCCGATTTCTGCGGGCTGAAGACGCAGGTCGCGGAGATCACGGAGGCATCAATGCGCGGCGAGATCCGCGACTTCAACGAAAGCCTCACTCGCCGCGTCGCGCTGCTCGCGGGGCTCGACGCGCAAGCGCTCGAGCGCGTGTACGAAGAACGGCTGCAACTGTCGCCGGGCGCGGAGACGATGCTCGCCGGCGTGAAGGCCGCGGGACTGAAGACGCTGCTCGTATCGGGCGGCTTCACGTTCTTCACCGAGCGCCTGAAGGCGCGCCTCGGCCTCGATTACGCGCACGCCAACACGCTCGAGATCGTCGACGGCAAGCTGACGGGCAAGGTGCTCGGCGAAATCGTCAACGCGGACGTGAAGGCGCGCATGCTTCGCGATACCTGCGCATCGCTCGGCCTCGAACCGAGCCGCGCGATCGCGATGGGCGACGGCTCGAACGATCTGAAGATGATGGCCGAAGCGGGGCTGTCGGTCGCGTTCCACGCAAAGCCCGTCGTGCGCGATGCGGCTACCGTCGCATTCGACCACGTCGGCCTCGACGGGCTGCTGCGGTTGTTCTGATTTCCGGTCCGCGCACGCCGCCCATGAAAAAACGCCCGCGCGAGTCAGCATCGCGCGGGCGTTTCGTTTTTCCGCTTCGGCTCCGTTATCGGCCGAGCGTAGCCTGCAGCGCGCGCTCGATGTCCGCACGCAGGTCGGCTTCGTCTTCGAGTCCGACGTAGAAGCGCACCAGCGTGCCGCGATGCGGCCACTCCGCACGCATCGACGCCACGTCGTAAGGCATCGCCAGGCTGCATGCACCGCCCCAGCTCCAGCCGATCGCGAACAGCTCGAGCGCCTCGACGAAACGATCGATCTGCTCGCTGCTGTAGCGTTCGTCGAACACCACCGAGAACAACCCGCCCGCGCCGGTGAAGTCGCGCATGAACGATGCGTGCCCCGGACAGTCGGGCAGTTGCGGGTGCAGCACGGCCGCGATCTCCGGGCGCGCCTTCAGCCATTGCGCAAGCGCGAGTGCGCTCTTGCCATGCGCGTCGAAGCGCACCTGCATGCTCGGCAGGCTGCGCAGCACGAGCGAGCAATCGTCGACCGACACGCCGATTCCGCAGCGCATGCGCGCGAGCTTCAGCTGTGCGTGCAGCTCCGCGTTCGCGGTGATGGTCGCGCCCATCAGCACGTCACTGCCGCCCGATTGATACTTGGTCAGCGCCTGCACCGAGATGTCGACGCCATGGTCGAACGGCTTGAACGCAAGGCCGGCCGAATATGTGTTGTCGATCGCGGTGATGATGCCGCGTGCCTGCGCGACCGTCGTAATCGCGCGCACGTCGGGCACTTCCATCGTCACCGAGCCCGGCGCCTCGATCCAGATCAGCCGCGTGTTCGGCTGGATCAGGTCGGCGATGCCGGCGCCGGCGAGCGGATCGTAGAAGCGCGCGGTGATGCCGAAATCCTTCGTGAGCCAGTTGCCGAAATCGGCGTTCGGCCCGTAGATGTTGTGCGGGATCAGCACGTCGTCGCCCGCCTTCACGAGCCCGAAATAGACGTTCATGATCGCCGCGAGGCCCGACGGCTGCAGCAGTGCATGCGTGCCGCCCTCGATCTCGGCAAGCCGCTGCGCGAGCGCGAGCGACGTCGGCGTTGCATGCAGTCCGTAGCGCCACTGGTTGTCGTTGTGCCAGACCAGCGCGCGCATCGTCGCGAGATCCGGGAACACGACCGTCGATGCACGCTCGACCGGCGGGACGAACGAGCGGAAGCCTTCAGGAATGATGTCGTCGGGTTGAACGATGCGGGTCTGGAGTGCGCGCTTCGGAGTGGATGCAGTCATGGCAGGAGGCCGTGGGAAAGGCCGTTCGGTTGCGGAATATGTCGCTAGAGTAGCCAAAATCGGCGCGCTTGGCCCGGTACAATGCGCGCCGCGCGCACCGAGCCAGCGCGCGCTCAGTCGTCGGCGCGCAGGTTGACGATGCCGCCGACCGTCTCGATTTCCCGCACGCGGCCATCGCGCACCTGCAGCGCCGCCCGCTTGCCCGGCGCCAGACGCAGCACGACAGGTTGCGGATCCGATTCGTCCGAGTTCATCCGGTCGGCCTTCAGGTCGCCAGTCGCGTCGAAGCGGCCGATCCACACGCCCGTGATGTTCGTGCCGTCGTTCGATTCCTCGATTTCGAGCGTGTCGCCGTCGCGATCGCCGGCGAGCAGCACCACCTCGCCCGTGTCCGCGAACTGATATTCGCCGTGCACGCCCTCCTCGTCCGTCTTCGGCCCGAGATGCACGACGATCGGCCGGTCGCCGAGCGTACCCTCGTAGCGCGGCAGGCGGGCGAATTCGGGATTCGGCCGCAGCGGCCGCGCGGGCGTCGCTTCATCCTGCTGCGCGTCCGTCCCGGCGGCCTGCGCCTCGACCACGCCCGGCATCGCGAAGCCCACCGCCAGCGCACCGGCGATCACCAGCGCCCGTTGCCATTCCGAATATCGACCCACGTTGTGTTGCTCCTTGCTAGCCCTGCATCAGGCGTTCCACCGCCTCGCGGTACGGAATCGGCGCGACCGCGCCGTAACCCGTCGTCGACAGCGCCGCGGCCGCGTTTGCATAACGCGCGGCCGTGAACGGGTCGTCGCCCGCTACAATCCGCGCAACGAACGCGCCGCCGAAGCAGTCGCCCGCGCCCGTCGCGTCGACGGCCTCGACCGCGAAGCCCGGCACCACACGCCGTTCGTTCGGTGTCGCGACGTACGCGCCTTCCTTGCCGAGTTTCAGCGCGACGACCCGTGGCCCGTGTTCGAGCATCGCATCGACGATCGCGTCGCGATCGTTCGCGCCCGTGAGCGCCGTGACGTCGTCCCAGCTCGGCAGGCAAATGTCCGTCTGGCGCAGCGCTTCGCGCATCACCGCGCGGGCACGCGGCAGCGGCCACAGCTTCAGGCGCAGGTTCGTGTCGAAGCTGACCTGCGCGCCGTTGCTGCGTGCGTGATCGATCGCCGCAAACGCGGCGTCGCATGCGGTCGTGCTGATCGCGAGGCTGATTCCCGACAGGTGAACGGCCTTCGCCGCGGCCAGCGCATCGAGCGGCAGGTCGGCCACCGCATAGCGGCTCGCCGCGGAGCCCGCGCGCAGATAGTCGAACTGGTGGCCGTCAGCGCCGTGCGTGACGAAATACACGCCGGTCGGCGCCGCGCGGTCGATCCGTACGTACGTCGTATCGACCTGCTCCGCCGCCCACATGTCGGCCAACAGGCGGCCGAACGGATCGTCGCCGATCGCGGACACGAAGCCCGTCGACGCACCCTGGCGCGCCGCGGCGATGCAGAAGTTCGACGTGTCGCCGCCGAAGCCCTGCAAGAACTCCGGACGCCCCGGCTGCGACTGGTTGAATTCGATCATCGCCTCGCCGAGCGCGAGGATCTGCGCAAACGCTGCAGTCATCGCTCAGACCTCGCCCCACAGGTCGTGGCCGTCCGCGCCGGTGATCTTCACCGACACGAAATCGCCGACCTTGTAGCGCTTCGACGCCTTCGTCGCCGGCTCGACGTAGACGACCCCGTCGATCTCCGGCGCATCCGCCGCCGTGCGGCCGATGCCGCCTTCCTCGCCGACTTCGTCGATCAGCACCTTGAGGGTCTTGCCGACCTTCCGCTGGATCCGCCGTGCCGACACTTCCTCGGCGACTTCCATGAAGCGCGCACGGCGCTCTTCGCGGACGTCGTCCGGCAGCGCGCCGTCCAGGTCGTTCGCGGTCGCGCCTTCGACCGGCGAATACGCAAAGCAGCCGACGCGATCGAGTTCCGCCTCACGGATGAAGTCGAGCAGCGTTTCGAACTGCGCTTCCGTCTCGCCGGGGAAGCCGGCGATGAACGTGCTGCGGATCGTCAGGTCCGGGCAGATCTCACGCCATTTCTGCACGCGCTCGAGCACCTTCTCGGCGTTCGCCGGCCGTTTCATGCGCTTGAGCACTTCCGGATGCGCGTGCTGGAACGGCACGTCGAGATATGGCAGCACGTGGCCCTTGAACGGGCCTTCGGCCATCAGCGGAATGACTTCATCGACGCTCGGATACGGATACACGTAGTGCAGGCGCACCCATGCGCCGTACTGCGCGGCGAGTTCGCCGAGCGCGGCGACCAGATCGGTCATGCGTGTCTTGATCGGCTTGCCGTTCCAGAAGCCCGTGCGGTACTTCACGTCGACGCCGTACGCGCTCGTGTCTTGCGAGATCACGAGCAGTTCCTTCACGCCCGACTTGAACAGGTTCTCCGCCTCGAGCATCACTTCCGCGACCGGACGCGACACGAGATCACCGCGCATCGACGGAATGATGCAGAACGTGCATCGGTGGTTGCAGCCTTCGGATATCTTCAGGTATGCGTAGTGGCGCGGCGTGAGCTTGATGCCGGCGGCCGGCACGAGGTCGACGAACGGATCGTGCGGCTTCGGCAGGTGCGAGTGCACGGCCTGCATCACTTCGCCCACCGCGTGCGGACCGGTGACGGCGAGCACCTTCGGATGGACCTCCTCGATGAGGTTCGAACCGCTGGCGCTCGACTTCGCACCGAGGCAGCCGGTGACGATCACCTTGCCGTTCTCGGTCAGCGCTTCGCCGATCGCATCGAGGCTTTCCTGCACGGCTTCGTCGATGAAGCCACAGGTGTTCACGACGACGAGGTCGGCACCGTCGTAGGTGCCGGAGATTTCATAACCTTCGGCGCGCAGCTGGGTAATGATTTGTTCGGAGTCGACGAGCGCCTTCGGGCACCCGAGCGATACGAAGCCTACTTTGGGGGACTGGGACATCTGGAATGTGGGGGAGCGTGGCGGCAAAAGCGTGAGTTTACAGCTATTTATGGGTCAGCGAGGCAAAACCGGCGCTCAAGACGCCGTGGATGGCGCCCTCAATACACAGTATCGGACCACCACCTGTGGCTGATCCGGCCCTTTCCGACCAACGACAATGAAACGACGGACACGATCACCGCACGTCATGCATGGCAATCGTCCCTGGCCGCAGTCCGCCCCTATGCGAGAATCGCAACGTACGCTCTCTTCACTTGCCCAACGGGGTTCGCATGACCACCCACATCACGATCGAATTCACCGAGCACGCCGCCGAGACCATCGGCGAGCAGACCAGCACCAGCTTTTCCTATGACCAGGGGGCCCACGTGCCGCAGCCGGGCGACTTCGTCGAACTCGAAAATTCGCACCAGACGTTTCTGGTGATCGGCCGCGTGTTTTCGCTGAAGGCGAACTACTGCGCGGTGAAGCTCGTGCTCGACCTTCCTCCCGCTGACGACCACCAGGATTTCGATCCGGCACTTTGAGCCAAGCCGGCGAACCGCACGGGCCTTGCGACTACGTGTCGTGACGAGGCCCGACGCAACGGCGCGAGCCGCACCGGTACGAACGCGCACCGTGACGCGCGACACGCCCGGGCGTCGATTCGCTGAAGACTGTGTGGAATGAAATCAGAGCGATCGGACCACGATCATGCCCGGCCCGCGCGACGGGCACGGGCATTCGGTGCCGACGATCAGGAATGACCGCCGGCAACATCTTGCAACGGAACCATCGGCCATCGCCGTGTCCGAGCACACGATCGGTCGGATGGCGGCGCCGCGCGCCGGGCGGCATATGCCGCCCCGACCGGCTGCCGCGAATGCGTTACTTCTTTTCCGGCTCCGGCGCGCCCGGTTGCTTGAACGGGAACGTGCTGAACATCGACTTCGCCTGATTCTGCATCTGCTCCTGCATCTGCACGAACATGTTCTTCGACTGCTCGATGTAGCTCGTCATCATCCCTTGCATCATCGGCGCCTGCATGTTCATGAACTGCGACCAGACTTCCGGATTCATCGCGTTGCCTTCGTACAGGTTCTTCGATTGATCCGCGAGCTTGTTCTGGATGTCGATGAACGCCTGGATGTTCTTTTCCAGGTACGTGCCCATCATGCCCTGCATCGCGTGACCGTAGAAACGGATGATCTGCGACAGCATCGACGACGAGAACATCGGCACGCCGCCGCTCTCTTCCTCGAGGATGATCTGCAGCAGGATGCTGCGCGTCAGGTCTTCGTTGGATTTCGCGTCGACGACCTTGAAGTCCTCCTGTTCCAGCACGAGCTGCTTGACGTCGGTCAGCGTGATGTACGTGCTCGTCTCGGTATCGTAGAGCCGGCGGTTCGGATACTTCTTGATGAGCCGCTCGGCCGTTTTCTTTGTAGTAGTCATGTAACGCCTTTGGGTGCAGCGTAGCGCAAGTGACGAATCCCCGCCTCCCGGTTCCGGGAGGCGGGGGCCTTCGGAAACGCCAGGCCGCGCGGCCGAAGCAGCTCGCGCAGCCGGGCGTTCAGCCCATATGCAGGCCGCCGTTCAGCGAGAAGTCGGCGCCGGTCGCGAAACCCGAATCGTTCGACGCGAGCCACGCGACGATCGAACCGATTTCCTCGGGGGCGCCAAGACGACGCACAGGAATCGTCGCGACGATCTTCTCGAGCACGTCCGGACGAATCGCCTTCACCATGTCGGTGCCGATGTAGCCGGGCGACACGGTGTTGACCGTCACGCCCTTCGTTGCGACTTCCTGCGCAAGTGCCATCGTGAAACCATGGATGCCGGCCTTCGCGGTCGAGTAGTTCGTCTGGCCGAATTGACCTTTCTGGCCGTTCACCGACGAAATGTTGATGATCCGCCCCCAGCCGCGCTCGACCATCCCGTCGATCACCTGTTTCGTCACGTTGAACAGGCTCGTCAGGTTGGTGTCGATCACGGCCGTCCAGTCTTCATGCGTCATCTTGCGGAACACGACGTCGCGCGTGATGCCCGCGTTGTTGACCAGCACGTCGATCTCGCCGACTTCGGCCTTGACCTTGTCGAATGCTGCCTTGGTCGAGTCCCAGTCGCCCACGTTGCCTTCCGATGCGATGAAATCGTAGCCGAGCGCCTTCTGGTCCTCGAGCCATTTCACTCGGCGCGGCGAGTTCGGGCCGCAACCCGCGACCACCTTGAAGCCGTCTTTCAACAGACGCTGGCAGATGCTGGTGCCGATGCCGCCCATCCCGCCCGTTACGTACGCAATTCGCTGAGACATAAATCTCACTCCATTTTTTGGTTTCGAGAGCCGCCGCAGGCCCCTCTGACTTCACGTGGCGCCGGCCGAAGCCGCAATCGGCCGGCGCCCGGATTGGTTTGGCAGTGACGGATTACGGACGCTCGACCGCGAGCGCGACGCCCATCCCGCCGCCGATGCACAGCGACGCCAGCCCGCGCTTCGCGTCGCGCTTGACCATCTCGTGCAGCAACGTCACCAGGATCCGGCAGCCCGACGCGCCGATCGGGTGTCCGATCGCGATCGCCCCGCCGTTCACGTTCACCTTCGACGTGTCCCAGCCCATCTGCTTGTGCACCGCCAGCGCCTGCGCCGCGAATGCCTCGTTGATTTCCATCAGGTCCAGGTCGCCCGGCGTCCACCCCGCACGCTCCAGGCAGCGGCGCGATGCCGGCACCGGACCCATGCCCATCACGCTCGGATCCACGCCCGCGTTCGCGTACGCCTTGATCCGCGCAAGCGGCGTCAGCCCGAGCGCCGCCGCCTTCTGCGCCGACATCACCAGCACCGCCGCCGCCCCGTCGTTCAGCCCCGACGCGTTCGCCGCCGTCACCGAGCCATCCTTCGAGAACGCCGGCTTCAGCCCCGCCAGCGATTCCGCCGTCACGCCGTGGCGCACGAACTCGTCGGTCGCGAACTGCAGCGGCTCACCCTTGCGTTGCGGAATCGACACCGGCACGATCTCCGCGTCGAAGCGGCCGGCCTTTTGCGCGGCTTCCGCCTTGTTCTGCGACAGCGCCGCGAATGCGTCCTGTTCCTCGCGCGTGATCCCGTATTCCTTCGCGACGTTCTCCGCCGTGATGCCCATGTGGTACTGGTTGTACACGTCCCACAGGCCGTCGACGATCATCGTGTCGACCAGCTTCGCATCGCCCATCCGGAACCCGTCGCGCGAGCCCGGCAGCACGTGCGGCGCCGCGCTCATGTTCTCCTGGCCGCCCGCGATCACGATGTCCGCGTCGCCCGCCATGATCGCGTTCGCCGCCAGCATCACGGCCTTCAGGCCCGAGCCGCACACCTTGTTGATCGTCATGCCCGGCACCGCGTTCGGCAGGCCGGCCTTGATCAGCGACTGCCGCGCCGGGTTCTGCCCCGAGCCCGCCGCCAGCACCTGCCCCATGATCACTTCGCTCACCTGCTCGGGCTTCACGCCCGAACGCTCCAGCACCGCGCGAATCACCGTCGCGCCCAGCTCCGGTGCCGCGATCTTCGCGAGCGAGCCGCCGAATTTGCCGACCGCGGTTCGCGCGGCCGATACGATCACTACGTCCGTCATTTCCCTTTCCTCCCGGCCCGCACGACACGGCGCATCGCTACCGGCCCTGTTAAAAAAACTGCGGTGCACCGGACAGCGTGCGCCGCTGTCCGGCTTTCGTCAATCGCGCTGCAACACGTAGCGGCCCGGCGCCGGTTCGATCACCGGGAACTGCGCGGAGCCGGCCTTGGCGGGCGGCGCCACCTTGCGGCCGCCGTATTGGTCGAGCCACTCGACCCAGGTCGTCCACCAGCTGCCCGGCTGCTCGGTCGCGCCGGCAAACCAGTCGTCCGCGGATTCGGGCAGATCGTTGTCGTTGACCCAGTAGCTGCGCTTCTTCTTCGCCGGCGGATTGATCACACCCGCGATATGGCCCGACGCGCCGAGCACGAACTTCAGCGGGCCCGTCAGGATCGACGTCGACGCGTAGGCCGTCTGCCACGGCACGATGTGATCCTCGCGCGACCCGTAGATGAAGGTCGGCACGTCGATGCGTGACAGGTCGACGGATTCGCCGCACACGGTCAGCGCGCCCGGCACGCGCAGCTTGTTCTCGAGATAGGTATTGCGCAGGTACCACGCGTACATCGGGCCCGGCAGGCTCGTCGAGTCGCTGTTCCAGTACAGCAGGTCGAACGCGGCGGGCGTGCGGCCCTTCAGGTAGTTATCGACGACGTAGTTCCACACCAGGTCGTTCGGGCGCAGGAACGAGAACGTATTCGCGAACTCGACGCCGCGCATCAGCCCCGGCGCCGCGCCGTTCTTGCCGCCGATGGTCTGCTCGCGCATCTGCACGTGCGCCTCGTCGACGAACACGTCGAGGATGCCGGTGTCGGTGAAGTCGAGCATCGCGGTCAGCAACGTCATCGACGCGGCCGGATGTTCGCCGCGCGCGGCGAGCACCGCCAGCGCGGTCGCGAGCATCGTGCCGCCGACGCAGAAGCCGAGCGTGTTGATCTGCTCGCGGCCGCTGATCTGCTGCACGGCGTCGATCGCCGCGAGCAGCCCTTCGTTCATGTAGTCGTCCCACGTCTTCTGCGCGACCGACGCATCGGCGTTGCGCCACGATACGAGGAACACCTGATGGCCGCTCGACAGCGCATGCGCGACGAGCGAATTCTCGGGCTGCAGGTCGAGGATGTAGAACTTGTTGATGCACGGCGGCACGATCAGCAGCGGCCGCTCGAACACCTTGTCCGTCTTCGGCGTGTACTGGATCAGCTGGATCAGGTCGTTCTCGTAGACGACCGCGCCTGCGGTACACCCGAGGTTCTTGCCGACCACGAACTGCGATTCGTCGGTCTGAGAAATCTTGCCGCGCTGTATGTCGCCGAGCAGGTTCATCATCCCCTGCCGCAAGCTTTCGCCCTGCGTCTCGAGAATCGATTTCTGCGCATCGGGATTGAGCGCGAGGAAATTGCTCGGCGCGGCGGCGGCGGTCCATTGCTGGACGGAGAAACGGATGCGTTCGCGCGTCTTCGGATCGGTCTCGAGCGCGTCGGCCAGCTCCTGCAGGTAGCGCGCGTTGAGCAGGTACCACGCAGCCGCGAATGCATGCGCGGGCGATGCCTTCCAGGCATCCGCGCTGAAGCGCCGGTCCTTCAATTCAGGCGACTCGAGCTTCGCGGCGGCCGCCTGCTGCATCAGGGTCACGCAGTCGCGTGCATAGTCGGCCTGCAGCTTCTGGAGCCGTTCCGGCGGAATCGCGGCCACCGGCAGCTTCAATCCCGCGAACGGCGAAGCCAGGCCGCCGAGCGCGCCCAGATCGGGCATCGACGGCATCTGGAACGGAACCGATGTCGGGAATTGGAATGCGGCGAACGGATTCGCGGTGGTCGCCGCCGTCGCGGCGCGGGCCGGATCGGCGAAACCGCGCCAGGCGTTCAGCCATGCCTCGAACATCTGCTGCATCGGCTGGGTGACCTGGTCGAATCCGGTACTGCCCGCGGAAGTGCCCGCCTGAGCGGACGTCGACGAATTTTTCGATGCTGTCATTACCTGCCTTACCGGTGATTCGTGAGCGTCAATCGTGAAATCCTGCTCGCGCGCGGCGTGCCGGCTGCGAGCCGGGCCGTCATGCTCTGGAGAGGCGTCTCCAGATTCTGCCGCAGTGCGGTATTTTTATCATTATCGTTTTCCCCATGTGAAGCACTGCGTCAAACCACCGAACATTTCTGCTCGGAGATAATCCGTGTGCAACAAGCGGGACAAGGCTTTCGGCGAAACATAAAACATTTTGATCGACTTGACTTCGCGATTATTCATTCGGTTGTCCATGCAACGCCGCATTGCCGCGCCAATATCGCGATAACTGATTCTGCAGCGCAACAATCCAAACCGCGCGCAAATGCGCGCGGTCAGTCGTCAATCGGCCAGCCAGATCGCCGCCGCCATGCGGCCGGTCACGCGGTCGCGCCGGTACGAATAGAAGCGCGCGTGTTCGGCGACCGTGCAGGCGGTCCCGCCGCTCACGTGCGCCACGCCCGCGCGTGCGAGGCGCAGGCGCGCAAGCGCGTAGAGGTCGGCCAGGTACTTGCCGGGCGCGCCGTCGATCGAGACGAACGCCTGCCGCGTCTCATCATGCTCCGACTGCGCAGCCGTGTCGAGAAACGCCTCGCGCACGTCGGCGCCGACTTCGAACGCCCGCGGGCCGATCGCGGGCCCGAGGTACGCATGCAGGTCGTCCGTCGCGCCACCGGCGAGCGCCGCGACGCGGGCAGCAGTCTGTTCAACGATGCCGGCCGCGAGTCCGCGCCAGCCAGCATGCGCGGCCCCGACCGACCGGCCCCGCGCGTCGCACAACAGCACCGGCAGGCAATCCGCGACCATCACAACACAGACCGCGCCCGCGCGGTCCGTCACGCTCGCGTCGGCCCGCTCGGGCGTCTCGGCACCCGGCGCAGCGTCGATCACCTCGTCCGCACGCACGATCCCCGCGCCGTGAACCTGTTCGAGCCATGCCGCTTGCGACTGCCCGGCCAGCGCGAGCAAGCGCGCGCGATTCGTGGCGACATGGGCCGGATCGTCACCGGTATGCAGGCCGAGATTCATCCCGCCCGGCAACGCGACGCCGTCCTGCCAACGCCCGTACGGGCCCTCGCTCACACCGCCGTCGCGCGTCGTGATCAGCGCACGCACGCGCGACGCCACCTGCCAGTCGGGCTGCACGCAGTCCTGCCACGTCAACGGCGCCACATTCGTCATCGGCACTCACTCCTCCTCATCGTCGTAATCGTCGTCGTGATCCTGATACTCGCCGGCGAAATCGTCATCGTCGTACACGCCGTCGTCGTCGAATTCCTCCTCGCCCTGCCCGAAGCCCAGCGCCGCGACGAGCGCGTTCATGTCGTCCGGCAACGGACAACGCCACTGCATCGTCTTGCCCGTGACCGGGTGCACGAGGCCGAGCCGCCACGCATGCAGCGCCTGCCGCGCGAACCCGCCCGGCAGCGGTGCGACCGAGCGCTTGCCGCGCGCGCGCCCGTACACCGGATCGCCGAGCAGCGGATGCCCGACATGCGAGCAGTGCACGCGGATCTGATGCGTGCGGCCGGTTTCGAGATCGCACTGGATCGCGGACACCGGCTGACGTTGCCACATGCATGTGTCAACCGTGCGGAAATGCGTGCGCGCGGGCTTGCCCGACGCGCCGGTGACGACGGCCATGCGCGTGCGTTCGCGCGGGTCGCGGCCGATCGGCGCGTCGATCGTGCCGTCTTCGGGCATCATGCCCCACACGAGCGCGAAATAGCGGCGCTTCACCGTGCGCGCCTGCAGTTGGCGCACGAGGTCGGTCTGCGCGGCAAGTGTGCGCGCAACCACCATCAGGCCGGACGTTTCCTTGTCGAGCCGGTGCACGATGCCCGCGCGCGGCAGGCCGGCAGCCGCGTCGCCGTAGCGGTACAGCAGGCCGTTGAGGATCGTGCCGCTCCAGTTGCCAGCGGCCGGATGGACGACGAGGCCCGCCGGCTTGTTGATGACGACGAGCGCGTCGTCCTCGTAGATCACGTCGAGCGGCACCGGCTCCGGCGTGAACGCCAGCTGTTCCGGCAGCAGATCGGGCACGAGCTCGATCCTCGCGCCGAGCGGCACCGGCTGGCGGATCTTCGCCGGCGCGCCGTCGACCAGCACGCGTTGCGCCTCGATCCAGCTCTGCAGGCGGCTGCGGGAGAATTCGGGGAACAGTTGGGCAAGCGCCTTGTCGAGGCGTTCGCCCGCGAGCGGCAGCGGCACTTCGACGACGCGCGGCGCCTCGTCGGCCGCCGCGGACGGCACGACGGGCGGCTGCATCGCGTCTGCAGCCAGATCATCATCGGGGGAATCCCCCGACGCAGCGTCGGCGGGCCGATCGCTTGGGCTATAATCTTCGCGATTTGACTTGCCCCGCGGGGCATTCTGCGAACTTGAACGGGTCATTTAGACTGGGTCACCGAGACTTGAAGCTAGGACATGCGAGCATGATGAATTCGACCAAACGTACGGCCAAAACCGTCGCCGCCCGAGCTGCGGTGGTAGCGGCCGCGGCCCTCATCGCCGGCTGCCACGGCTTGCCGCAGAAGCAGGACGAGACGGCTACCTGGTCGAACAACAAATTATACTCAGAGGCCCAGGACGCACTGTCCGGCGGCGACTGGGGCAAGTGCGCGAAATATTTCGAATCGCTGCAAGGTCGCGATCCGTTCGGCCATTTCGCGCAACAGGCGCAGATCAACGTCGCGTACTGCAACTGGAAGGACAACGAAGCGGCAGCCGCCGACCAGGCCGTCGACCGCTTCATCCAGCTGCATCCGGATCACCCGGATATCCCGTACGCGTACTACCTGAAGGGGATGATCCACTTCAACGACGATCTCGGCCTGTTCGGCCGCTTCTCCGGCCAGGACATGAGCGAACGCGATCCGCAGGCACTGCGCGAATCGTACGACGCGTTCAAGGTCGTCGTCGACCGCTACCCGAAGAGCAAGTACGCGCCCGACGCCGCCGCCCGGATGCGCTACATCGTCAACGCGCTCGCGTCGCACGAAGTGCACGCGGCCGACTACTACTATCGGCGCGGCGCCTATGTCGCGGCGATCAACCGCGCACAGCTCGCGATCAAGGACTACAAGGGCGCGCCCGCGATCGAGGACGCGCTGCACATCATGATCCTGTCGTACGGCAAGCTGAACCAGCCGGAACTCGCGGAAGACACGAAGCGCGTGCTCGCGGGCACCTTCCCGGACAGCCCGTACATCACCGGCCACTCGCGCCCCGGCACGAAGAAGTCGTGGTGGCAGTTCTGAGCGACGCTCGAGCACCAACAAAAAACCCGGCCATCGAGCCGGGTTTTTTGTTGGTGCCGCCCGCAGCAGGCAGCAGCGCGGTCACGCGCGTTTTGCCGCGCGATGCTCGTCGAAGAAGTCCTGCACGACCGCGATCTCACGGGTGCGCTTGAACGGCGGCAGGCTCTGCCAGATCCGCCGACCGTAAGGCTTGTCGACGAGCCGCGTGTCGCAGATCATCAGCACGCCGCGATCCGTCTCCGCGCGAATCAGGCGGCCAGCCCCCTGCTTCAGCGTGATCACGGCCTGAGGCAGCTGGTGAACCGCGAACGGGCTCAAGCCCTTCCGGGTCAGCGCGTCGAGCCGCGCAGCGAGCACCGGATCGTCGGGCGGCGCGAACGGCAGCTTGTCGATCACGACGAGCGACAGCGCGTCGCCACGCACGTCGACGCCTTCCCAGAAGCTCTGGCTGCCGACGAGGATCGCATTGCCGTACGAACGGAAGCGGTCGAGCAGTTCGGTGCGGCTGGCATCGCCCTGCACGAGCAGCGGCGTGTTCCAGCCGCGCGACTCGATCACGTCGCGCAGCTTCGACGCGATCCGGTCGACCGCGCGCAGCGTCGTGCAGAGCATGAACACGCCGCCGCCCGATGCCTCGATTGCCGGCAACGCAGCGTCGAACACGGCATCGGTAAATGCCGGCGATGACGGCTGCGGCAGGTTGCGCGGCACATACAGCAGCCCCTGCGTCTGATAGTCGAACGGGCTCGCGAGGGTCATCGAGCGCCGCGAGCTGAGGCCCATCTGGGCCGCGTAGTGCGTGAAGTCACCGCGCACCGACAGCGTTGCCGACGTAAACACCCACGCGCGCGGCACGCCGGCGCGCTGCTTCGCGAAAATCGGCGCGACCGACAGCGGCGTTTCGTGCAACTGGACGGTATGCGCGAACACTTCGACCCAGCGCACCTTCTCGTTCGGATCGTCGGTGGCCGCCTTGTCGCCGGCTGCCGCGGCATCGGCCTTCGCGGCCGCTTCCGCCGCGGCGGGCGTGACCCAGCCCGCGAGCAGATCCTGCAGCTCGCGTGCGCGCCGCAGGCACGCACCAAGCGACTCCGCCCGCTCGGCCTGGCTCGCGAGCGCCGAGGCAAGCGCATCGAGCGCCACTTCGAGCGCGTCGAGCGCGCCGAACATCGGATGATCGTCACCCAGTTGCGCAAGCGACATGCGCACGATCTGGTCATTCGCGAACGCGAGACGCAGGTCGCGCGCCGCACGTTCGAGATCGCCGCCGAGCTTCACCCACTCGACTGCATCGCGCGCATGGCTCAGGCCTTCGGCAACCGTGTCGCGCGCGAGTTCGAGGATCTGCGTGGTCGACAGCGTCTCGCCGAAGAACAACGTGGCCGTCTCCGGCAGCTGGTGCGCTTCGTCGAAGATCACCGTATTCGCGTTCGGCAGCAGTTCGGCCATCCCGGTGTCGCGCAGCATGATGTCCGCGAAGAACAGGTGATGGTTGACGACGACGATGTCGGCCTGCTGCGCCTCGCGGCGCGCCTGCATCACGAAGCATTCCTTGTAATGCGGGCACTCCTGGCCGAGGCAGTTGTCGCGCGTCGACGTGACCATCGACCACACGGGCGCCGTCTCCGGCACGCTCGCGAGCTCGGCCTTGTCGCCGCTCTTCGTGACCTTCGCGAACCGGACGATTTCCTGCAGATACGCGGTGTCCTGGCGCGACGGCAGGCGGCCGTTGTCGGCCGTGCGCTGCAGGTAGTAATGGCACAGGTAGTTCGAGCGGCCCTTGAGCATCGCGACCGTCACCGGCACCGCGAGCGCGTTGCGCACCGTCGGGATGTCGCGCTGGAACAGCTGGTCCTGCAAATGCTTCGTGCCGGTCGACACGATCACCTTGCCGCCCCACAGCATCGCGGGCACCAGGTACGCGTAGGTCTTGCCGGTACCGGTGCCGGCCTCGACGATCAGCGTGTTGTCGCCGGCATCGCCATCGGCTTCGACCGCAACGCCCTCCGCGGCAGATTCGGCCGCCTTGTCGCTTTCGCCGACGCGGCGCGCCGGCCGCTTGCGGGTCTCGAAGATTTCCGGCTCGGGCATCCGGCGCGCGGACGCCTCCATCGCGGACGCGACCGCGCGCGCCATCTCGATCTGCGACTGACGCGGGTGATAGCCGTCAAGCGCGCGCGCGAGCAATCCGCCGTCGCCGAAGATCGTGTCGAGTTCGTCGACACGCTTGCGGCTCAGCTCGAAGGTGCCTTCGGGCGCACGAACACGCCCGGCGGACGACGCGTCACGCCGGGCATCGGGGTTGGCTTCAAGCGGTGAATTCAAGGCAAGCGTTCCTGTGTCCAGCGCCCGGGGGCGGCGCAGGCGCTTGCCAGGCCGCGCTCAGGCGCGCTTATCCGGTTCCAGCTGCGATTGCAGCAAAATGATTTTGTCCTTCGCCGCCAGCTTTTCCTTCTTCAGCCGGTGCAGCGTGATGTCGTCGATGTCGGAGTGTCCTTCCTTCAGCTCGATCTCCCGAGCAAGCTGCTGGTGCTGCTCCTGCAATGCAGCCAAACGGTTGTGCAATTCCTGCTGCTGTTCCGTGGGACGATTTTGCATATGCGCCTCCTCATCGAAGCAGCGCGCCGACTGGCGTGCCGGCACGCACGAGACTGACTCCGGATCAATCCAACACGTTACTTTCCCTGCTGTTGCTGCTGCTTGGCCTTGTCGGCCGCTTCCTGCTGACGCCGCTCGACATCGGCCTTGTGCTGGGCAGCTTCCTTCTGCTTCTGCTCGTAGCGCGCGGCGTTGTCCGCCCGCTCCTGCGCCTTCTGCGCGCCCTGCTGGCGCGCCTGGTCGAGCTTGTGCTGAAAATCAGCCTGCTTCTGGTCGTATGCCTGCTTGTTCGCGGCGCGCTGCGGCCCCTCGGCGCCGCGCTGCGCCTGCTTCAGTGCATTCTGCTCCTGCTTGTCGCGGAACGCAGCCGCGTTCGCCGCATCGTTCGCCGCGCGCTGCGGCGCTTCCGCCGCATTTTGCGCCTGCTTCAACGCCTGCTGCTGGTCGCGCTGCTGCGCGCGCACCGCGCGCTGTTCGTCGTCGAGCGCGAGCTGCTCCTGACGGATGCTCGCCCGCTCCTCGCGCATCCGGTCGCGCGCATTGCCGAGACAATGATTGACGAAGAACTTGCTGTAGCAATCGTGCTCCGCCACGGCATAACGATAATCGTTTTCCGCGGAGCGTTGATTGAGCACTTTTTGACGGGCGTCAAAATCCTGCGTGGCGGCGGGTGCGCCGGACGCGGCCACTGCGGCGTCCGGCGCGGTGGCGCCCGATGCCTGTGCGTACGCGACGGTAGACCCGGCGGACAAAGCCGCGGCAAGCGCTGCGCCGAGCGCGACGAGAGAAATGCGGGAAGTTGGCAACGTCGTAGGAAAGCTGCGGGACATGTGTCAAATTCTATCACCCCCGGCTGGACGCTCCGCCATTTATGGCAAAATGCCCCGCTTCACTCACCCGCGGCATCTGGTCCGGCGGGCCCGTCTCGCAGCCCGCCGCGCGCGGCCTGCCGGCCCGCGCCGCGATTTCAGCAGGCAGATCATCCACGACATGACGGAAACCGTAGCACTCAAGATCGTACAGCGCATCGCCACCGAACTGTCCGTCCAGCCGCGCCAGGTCGCGGCGGCAGTGCAACTCCTCGACGAAGGCTCGACCGTTCCGTTCATTGCCCGGTACCGCAAGGAAGTGACCGGCAACCTGGACGACACGCAGCTGCGCCAGCTCGAGGAACGCCTCCTGTACCTGCGCGAGCTTGAAGATCGCCGCGCGGCGATCCTGTCGAGCATTGATGAACAGGGCAAGCTGACCGACGAACTGCGCGCCGCGATCGACGCGGCCGACAGCAAGCAGGTGCTCGAAGACCTCTATCTGCCGTACAAGCCGAAGCGCCGCACCCGCGCGCAGATCGCCCGCGAAGCCGGCCTCGAGCCGCTGGCGCAAGCGCTGCTTGCAAATCCGCTGCTCGACCCGCAGACGGAAGCCGCCGCGTACGTCGATGCCGACAAGGGCGTCGCCGACGTGAAGGCCGCGCTCGATGGCGCGCGCGACATCCTGTCCGAACAATTCGGCGAAACGGCCGAATTGCTCGGCAAGCTGCGCGATTACCTGCACAGCCAGGGCGTCGTGTCCTCCGCGGTCGTCGCAGGCAAGGAAAACGAGGAAGGCGAGAAGTTCCGGGACTACTACGACTACGCGGAAACCATCCGGACGGTGCCGTCGCATCGCGCGCTGGCGCTGTTCCGCGGCCGCAATGCCGGCGTGCTGACCGTCAAGCTCGGGCTCGGCGAGGAACTCGACGCGCAGGTCCCGCATCCCGGCGAAGCGATGATCGCGCGCCATTTCGGGATCGCGAACCAGAGCCGCCCGGCGGACAAGTGGCTGTCCGACGTGTGCCGCTGGTGCTGGCGCGTGAAGGTGCAGCCGCACATCGAGAACGAACTGCTCACGCAACTGCGCGAAACGGCGGAGGCCGAAGCGATCCGCGTGTTCGCCCGCAACCTGAAGGATCTGCTGCTGGCCGCGCCGGCCGGCCCGAAGGCCGTCATCGGTCTCGACCCCGGCCTGCGCACGGGCGTGAAGGTCGCCGTGGTCGACCGCACCGGCAAGCTGCTCGCGACCGATACGATCTACCCGCACGAGCCGCGCCGCGACTGGGACGGTTCGCTCGCGAAGCTCGCGCGCATCGCTGCGCAGACGCAGGCCGAGTTGATCAGCATCGGCAACGGCACCGCGTCCCGTGAAACCGACAAGCTCGCGAGCGAGCTGATCTCGAAGCACCCCGAACTGCGGCTGCAGAAGATCGTCGTGTCGGAAGCCGGTGCGTCGGTCTATTCGGCCTCCGAGCTGGCCGCAAAGGAATTCCCGGAACTCGACGTGTCGCTGCGCGGCGCCGTGTCGATCGCGCGCCGCCTGCAGGACCCGCTCGCCGAGCTCGTGAAGATCGAGCCAAAGGCGATCGGCGTCGGCCAGTACCAGCACGACGTGAACCAGCGCGAACTCGCCCGCTCGCTCGACGCAGTGGTCGAGGATTGCGTGAACGCGGTGGGCGTCGACGCCAACACCGCGTCGGTCGCGTTGCTCGCACGCGTTTCCGGCCTGAACGCCACGCTCGCGCGCAACATCGTCGATTACCGCGACGCGAACGGGCCGTTCCCGTCCCGCGATCACCTGCGCAAGGTACCGCGCCTCGGCGACAAGACCTTCGAACAGGCAGCCGGCTTCCTGCGCATCAACGGCGGCGAGAATCCGCTTGATCGCTCGTCGGTCCACCCGGAGGCCTATCCGGTCGTCGAACGAATCCTCGCGAAGATCAGCAAGCGGATCGACGACGTGCTCGGCAGCCGCGATGCGCTGGCCGGCCTGTCGCCGGCCGAATTCGTCGACGAACGTTTCGGCCTGCCGACCGTGCGCGACATCCTGTCGGAACTCGAAAAACCGGGTCGTGACCCGCGCCCCGAATTCAAGACCGCAACGTTCCGTGACGGTGTCGAGAAGGTGTCCGACCTGATGCCCGGCATGCTGCTTGAAGGTGTCGTGACGAACGTCGCCGCGTTCGGTGCATTCGTGGATGTCGGCGTGCACCAGGACGGCCTCGTCCACGTGTCCGCGATGTCGACGAAGTTCATCAAGGATCCGCACGAAGTCGTGAAGGCCGGCCAGGTCGTCAAGGTCAAGGTGCTCGACGTCGACGTGAAGCGTCAGCGCATTTCGCTGACGATGCGCCTCGACGACGAAGCAGCCGCGCCCGGCATGGCGCCGCGCGGCGGCCAGGATCGCGGCAATGCCGGCCGCGGTGCGGCGCGCCCGCAGCGCTCGCGCGAGCCCGAACCGGCTGGCGCGATGGCCGCGGCGTTCGCGAAGCTGAAGCGCTGAGCACGCGAAGCTGTCGACGTACGAAAAAAAGCCCGCCGGAAGGCGGGCTTTTTCATGGCTTCGGCTGGTTCGCAAGCGCAGCCGGATCGGCATGGGCCGCACAGGCGGCCCGCGCGCCGGTCAGATTTCGATCTTGGTGCCGAGCTCCACGACGCGGTTCGCCGGGATAGAGAAGAAGTCGGTCGGCTTCGCCGCGTTCTGATGCATCCAAGCGAACACGCGTTCGCGCCAGATCGACATGCCGGGCAGATGCGTCGGCACGACCGTTTCGCGCGCGAGGAAGAACGACGTGTCCATCAGCTCGAACGTCATGTCGTGCGTGCGACCGAACTCCTCGAGCACCGCCTTCACGTCCGGCGTCTCGTTGAAGCCGTATTCGGCCTTGACGATGTACAGACCGCCGCCCGCGTCGCGCGAACTCAGGCGCTTGTCGTCGCGCACGTACGGGATGTCGCGCGTGACGAACGTCAGGAATATGGTCCGCTCGTGCAGCACCTTGTTGTGCTTCAGGTTGTGCAGCAGGCTCACGGGCACCAGCTTGTCGTTGCCGGTCAGGTAGATCGCGGTGCCCGACACACGGTGCGGCGGATGGGCGAGCAGCCCCTGCAGGAAAGGCTCGAGCGGGATACCATCCGCAGCCGTACGCTCCTTGACGATGTGGCGGCCCTTGTACCACGTCATCAGAAGGAAGAACAGCAGCGCGCCGATGCCGAGCGGCAGCCAGCCGCCCTGCGCGACCTTGAGCAGGTTCGCGCCGAAAAAGCCCAGGTCGACCGCGAGAAACACCGCGATGATCGCGCCGACGAGCAGCCGGTTCCAGTTCCACACCTTCACCATCACGACGGCCGCGAGCACGGTCGTGATCACCATCGTCGCCGTCACTGCGATACCGTACGCGGCGGCAAGGTTGTCGGAGCTCTTGAAGCCGATCACAATGCAGAGGATCACGAACAACAGAAGCCAGTTCACGACCGGCACGTAGATCTGGCCGATGGCCAGCTCGGACGTATGCAGCACCTTCATGCGCGGCACGTAACCGAGCTGGATCGCCTGCGACGTCAGCGAATACGCACCCGAGATCACGGCCTGCGAAGCGATCACGGTCGCGACCGTCGACAGCACGACGAGCGGCAGCAGCGCCCACTCCGGCGCCAACAGGAAGAACGGGTTCTCGATCGCCTTCGGGTTCTGGATCAGCAGCGCACCCTGGCCGAAGTAGTTCAGCACGAGCGACGGCATCACGAGCCCGTATGCGGCCAGGCGAATCGGCTTCGCGCCGAAATGGCCCATGTCCGCGTAGAGTGCTTCCGCGCCGGTCAGCACCAGCACGACCGAACCGAGCACGACATAGGCCTGCAGCACGTGCTCCGACATGAACGACGCCGCGTAATACGGGTTGATCGCCGCGATGATGCCCGGCACGCGCACGATGTGATGCACGCCGAGCGCCGCGATCGCGATGAACCACAGCACCATGATCGGTCCGAACAGCTTGCCGACCATCGCGGTACCGTGACGCTGGATCCAGAACAGCGCGATCAGGATCACGATCGTGATCGGCATCACGAGATGGGACAGGTGCGGCGTGGCGATCTCGAGACCTTCGACCGCTGACATCACGGAAATCGCCGGCGTGATCACGGCATCGCCGTAGAACATGCACGCGCCGAAGATCCCGAGCGCCATCAGCGCGCCCGCGACGCGAGTTTTCGAGTCGAGCGGCCGCAGCGACAGCGCCATCAGCGCAAGCACGCCGCCCTCGCCGTTGTTGTCGGCTCGCATCACGAACAGCAGATACTTGATGCCGACCACGAGAATGATCGCCCAGAACAACAGCGAGATCACCCCGAGAATCGAGCCTTCGGTGAGCGGAATGCCGTGTGCGGGGCTGAACGCCTCCTTCAGCGAATACAGCGGGCTCGTGCCGATGTCGCCGAATACGACGCCGATGGCCGCTATCGCAAGCGCCCGCATCGAGTGTTGGTGCGTCGAATGGGCATGGGCTGCGTCGGTCGCCTGGATCGTGTCGTTCATATGAAGCTAAATAATCGGGTCCGGTTCGGACAAAACGAGCGCTATTCTACTCGCGCCCCCCTGAAAAACCGTCCTGCCCTGTTGCCGTGAAGCCACGTGATCCACGCTGCGCATGCAATCCTGCACAAGCTGTGGCAGGGCTGCCATCATAGCCGGGGCCGGGCCGTCTGCCTACAGCGAAGACCAATTGTGGTGCGCACCGGCCCGGCGCCGCAATGAAAAACGGCGCCGCAAGCGGCGCCGTACAAGGCTTTCCTTCGATCGGCCGATCGCTTATGCGCCCGAGCCGTCGCGCTGCGCGCGACCGCGCTTGATCCACGCCTCGAGATTGTGCGGGCGAACGGTGTCCCACTCTTCGAACGGCTGATGAATCCACGGATTCGTCGGCAGATACTGCGTGTGATAGTCGGGCTTGACCTTGGAGCAACCCTTGTACCAGAGCACCGCCGAGCGCACGGCCTTGACCGCCGGATAACGCTCCTTCAGGTGCTCCTGCACGCGCGCGAGCGTGACGCCCGAATCGACGAGATCGTCGACCAGCAGCACGTTGCCCTCGAGGTTGCCACGCGTCATCGTGATGTACTGCGCGATGTCGAGCTCGCCCTGCTCGGTACCGGCCGCTTCGCGATACGAACTCGTCGCGAGGATCGCGAGCGGGACATCATAGATGCGCGAGAGTTGATCGCCGACGCGCAGACCGCCGCGCGCGAGGCACAGGATCTGGTCGAACTTCCAGCCCGATGCATGCACCTGGAGCGCGAGCAGCTCGATCAGACGATGGTATTCGTCCCAACCCACCCACAGGTTCTTGTCGTCGTTGCGCGGATCGGTCATCAAGTCTGCCGCCGTCATCGTGATTTGCTGCGTCATGCTGAGAATTACACCTTGAACGGGTGGCGAAGCAGGATCGTCTCATCGCGATCCGGCCCCGTCGAGACCATGTCGACCGGCACACCGGCCACTTCCTGGACACGGGTCAGGTATGCCTGAGCATTCGCCGGCAGCGCATCCCACGTCTTGATGCCGACGGTGCTTTCCTTCCAGCCGGTGAACGTTTCGTACACGGGCTCGCAACGCGCGACGTCGGCCGCACCGCGCGGCAGGATGTCTACGTCCTTGCCATCGATCTTGTAGCCGACACACAGCTTGACTTCATCGAGGCCGTCGAGCACATCGAGCTTCGTCATGCACAGGCCCGACACGCCGTTGATCTGGATCGAGCGGCGCAGTGCCGCCGCGTCGAGCCAGCCGGTGCGGCGCGGACGGCCGGTGACCGAGCCGAATTCCTTGCCGACGTTCGCCAGCGTGACGCCAACCTGATCCTGGCGCTGCGGGTTGTCCGCGTCGTACAACTCGCTCGGGAACGGGCCCGAGCCGACGCGCGTGCAATACGCCTTCGTGATGCCGAGGATGTAGTTCAGCTTCTGCGGACCCACGCCGGCGCCGGCCGATGCCGCACCCGCGACGCAGTTGCTCGACGTGACGAACGGATAGGTGCCGTGGTCGATGTCGAGCAGCGTGCCTTGCGCGCCTTCGAACAGCAGGTTCTGACCGGCGTTGTTCGCGTCGTACAGGCGGCGCGACACGTCGGCCACCATCGGCTTCAGGCGATCGGCGTAGCCGAGCATCGTGTCGAGCGTGGCCTGGAAGTCGACGGCCGCGCCACCCAGGTACTGGGTCAGCACGAAGTTGTGGAAATCGAGGTTTTCGCGCAGGCGGTCGGCGAAGGTCTTCGCGTCGAACAGGTCCTGCACGCGCAGCGCGCGGCGGCCGACCTTGTCTTCGTACGCGGGGCCGATGCCGCGGCCGGTCGTACCGATCTTGCCCGCGCCCTTGCGCGCTTCGCGCGCCTGGTCGATCGCGATGTGGTACGGCAGGATCAGCGTCGTGGCTTCGGAGATGAACAGGCGATCGCGCACGTTCACGCCGGCCTCTTCCAGCTCGCCGATTTCCTTGAACAGTGCCTCGGGGGACAGGACGACGCCGTTGCCGATGTAGCAGGCGACGCCTTCACGCATGATGCCCGACGGAATGAGGCGCAAGATGGTTTTCTTGCCGCCGATGATGAGGGTGTGGCCGGCGTTGTGACCGCCCTGGAAACGCACGACGCCCTGAGCGTGGTCCGTCAGCCAGTCGACGATCTTGCCCTTGCCTTCATCACCCCATTGCGTTCCCACGACGACGACATTGCGCCCGGGAGTCACGTTCACTGCGCTGGCAGACATGTTGATTCGTTAGCTGGTTAAAAATGTATTCTACCTATGTTCGCGGGCGATTCCGAATTTTTCCGTTTCGCTTCAACGATGTGCACGTCGAACGACGGCCCGCGAACGCCTGTTTAGCGGGGTTCGACCACCCATGCGCCGTTACGCTCGACGAGCGAACGGTCGCAGGCGAACTCATCAAGCACATGGTCGTGCCCCGGCAACGCCTGGATCACGACCTCGCCCGCGTCGCGCAGCGCCGCGACGGCCGCGCTCAGCGCGTCGTCCTGTGCCCACGGCGCGAGAATCGCGGCACCGCGCGCCTCGATCGGCGAAACCCGCGCGAGCTCGCGCAGGTCGAGCGAGAAGCCCGTCGCCGGGCGGGCGCGACCGTACGCCTGCCCGACGTGGTCGTAACGGCCGCCGCGCGCGATCGCGTTCGGCACGCCGTCGATGTACGCCGTAAACATCGCTCCGCTGTGGTACGCGTAGCCACGCAGGTCGGCGAGGTCGATCGCCACCTCGACGCCCTTCGCCCGCGCCGCGAGCTGGGCGAGATCGTCGAGCGCGCGTGTGATCTCCGGCAGCACCGGCAGGCGTGCACGCGCCTCGTCGAGCACGCCCGCGTCGCCGTACAGATGCGGCAGCGCACGCAGCGCAGCACGCGTATCGGCGCCGAGATCGTCAGTGAGTTCGTTCAGCAGCGGCACGTCCTTGCCCGACAGCGCATCGTACAACGCCTCGCCGCGCTCGGCGGCCTGCGCGTCGCGTGCGAGCAGCGCCGCGAGCACGCCCGCGTGGCAAAGATCCAGACGGATCCGCGACAACCCCGCGAGGTGCAGTGCATCGAGCATCAACTGCTGGATCTCGAGATCGGCTTCCAGCCCGGCATGCCCGTAGATTTCGGCACCGATCTGGATCTGTTCGCGCGTCGCATGCAGGCCGCGCGGACGCGTATGCATCACGTGGCCCGCATAGCAAAGGCGCGTCACGCCCTGGCGGTTCAGCAGGTGCGCGTCGATGCGCGCGACCTGCGGCGTGATGTCCGCGCGCAGGCCGAGCGTGCGACCCGACAACTGATCGACCAGCTTGAAGGTGCGCAGGCGCAGGTCGGCGCCGCCGGTCGTCAGCAGCGACTCGAGATATTCGAGCAGCGGCGGCATCACCATTTCGTAGCCGTACGAACGGAAGCGATCGAGCAGCCTGCGCCGCAGCTCCTCGATCTTGCGCGCTTCCGACGGCAATACGTCGGCGATATTCTCGGGAAGTAACCAGGTCGACATCGGTACGGTCCTACGACGGGAAACAGGGCGCGACACGCGCGCCGCGAGATGAATCGGAAATCGGAAAATCGGGGCGGAACGAACGGCAGGTGCGCCGTCAGGATCAGGTCTCCGGTCAGGTGGCGAGCAGCAGCAGGACGAGCCCGAGCGCCATCACGATGAGCCCGCCGATCCGGATATGATGCGGCGGCCGCTCCGCTATTCTACGAAACGTGTCGCGCCAGGCGACGGGAAACACGAAGGGGAACGCCCCCTCGATGATCAGCATCAGTGCTACCGCGAGCAACAACGAGCCAGCCAGATCCATGCGAGCGACGGCGCCGCTCGACGCGGCGCCCCAAGGTCAGTGTTTGCGGGGAGCAGGTGCCGCCGGTGCGGCACCGCCCGTCGGGCTGCGCATGAAACGGAAAAACTCGCTGTCGGGGTCGACGACGATGATGTCGTTGCGCTTGAAGGTATTCCGGTAAGCCTGCAGGCTCGCGTAAAACTGGTAAAACTGCGGATCGCGGCCGAATGCATCGGCGGCGATCGATGCGGCCTTCGCGTCGCCCTCGCCCTTGATCGTCTGCGCGGACTTGTACGCATTAGCGAGCACCGCCTGCTGTTCGCGTTCGGCGTCGGCCTTGATCTGCTCGACATCGGCGGCGCCATCCGCGCGCACCTGTGCGGCCTGGTCGCGCAGCGCGGCAATCATCCGCTGATAGACGGCATCCGTCTGCGCAGCCGGCAAGTCCACACGCGTCAACTGCACGTCGACCACATCGACGCCGAAGTCCGATGCCTTCGCGCGCACCGCCTCGCGCACCGCATTGGCAATGTCGCGCTGGCCGCCGAGCGCGTCGTCGAGCGCGCGCTTGCCGAACGCATCGCCGAGTGCGCTCTTCAGCGCGCCGGCCAGACGCTCGGTCGCAGCCGCCGGGTCGTCGCCCGTCGCCGTGAAATATTTCATCGGATTGCTGATCCGGTACTTGACCACATACGCGACAAGCAGGTCGTGCTTGTCTTCGGTCACCAGTTGCAGCGGATCCGACGACTCGAGCGATTGCAGGCGCGTGTCGATCAGCGTCGCGGTCTGCAGCGGCGGTGGCAACTTGAAATGGATGCCGGGGCCCGCGAGTTCTAGTTGCTCGCCGTTGCGGCCCGACAGCACGGCCGTGTGGCGCGGGTCGACGGTCAGGACGGTCGACGACGCCGCGAAGGCAGCAATCACGATTGCGACGACGAGCGCAATGATTCGGTTCATGTTCTGCGCTCTCCGTTACTTCGTATCGTCTTCACGCGAACGACTGCGGAACGCTTCGCGCGACCGCAGCACGTCGCTGCCCGGCGCAGGCGCCGCCGCGGCCGAAGCCGCGCTCGCGGGTGCGCTCGACGCCGCGATTGCCGGGGCCGACGCCGCGTCGGGCGCGGATGCACCCGCAGGCGTCGCGGCGTTCGCAGCGTTTTGTCGCCCCTGCTCGACGAGCTTGTCGAGCGGCAGATACACGACGCTGTTGCCGCCCTTGTTGCCGACGAACACCTTCGTCGCGTTCGAATAGATTTCCTGCATCGTCTCGAGGTACATCCGCTCCCGGATCACCGCGGGCGCCTTCGAATACTGTGCATAGACCTGCTTGAACCGGTCGGCGTCGCCTTCCGCTTCCGTGACCACGCGATCGGCATACGCCTTCGCTTCGTCGGCGAGTCTCGCGGCGTCGCCCTGCGCCTTCGGCAACAGGTCGTTCGCATAGGCCTGCGCGGCACGCTTCGCAGCCTCGCGATCTTCGCGCGCCTTCGCGACTTCGGCGTACGCGGCCTGCGTCTGCTCGGGCGCCGCGACGCTCTGCATCGTGACGGCCGTGATCTCGAGGCCCGACTGGTAGCGATCGAGATCGCGCTGGATCGCGGCGGACAATTGCGCGCGCAGCGCGTCGCGATCCTGGTTCAGCATGTCGGCCGCGCTGCGCGTGCCGACGATCGCGCGCACCGCGGCCTGGGCGGCCTGCGACACGCTGCGCTCCGGATCGACGCTGCGGAACAGGTAGTCGGTTGCCGAACGAATCCGGTACTGCACGATGAAACGCACGTCGACGATGTCGGCGTCGCGCGTCAGCATCGCCGCTTCCTTCACGTTCGCGAGACGCACGACGTTGTTGCGGCCGATCTCGATCGACCGGACCTGCGATGTGTCGACAATCTCGTGCGACGCAAACGGATACGGTGCGCGCCAGTGCACGCCTTGGCCAACCGTGCCGGACAGCTTGCCGAACTGCAGCACCACGCCCGTCTGGCCATCCTGCACGACGAACAGCCCGCTGCCCGCGTAGACCGCGACCAGCACGCCGATCACAATGCCGACGCCGACGCGCGCGGCCCGGCCATTGTCGGGCCGGAAGCCGTTGCCGCCCTTGCCGCCGAACAGGCCGCTCAGACGCCGGTTGAAGTTGCGCCACATCTCGTCGAGATCGGGCGGACCGTCACCGTCGCCACCGGGCGGACGCTTCGATTCGTTCGCACGCGTACGGGATCCGTCGTTGCCCTTGCCGTCGCCGCGTCCCCAGCGGGGATCGTTGATCGACAGCAAGGCGCGCATCCGCCGCCAGGTACTCCGCTCGTTGTATTCGTTCACCAGAGTTTGTTCACCAGATTAGACGCCGGCGAACCGGCCGGGACCGGTTAGCGCCCGTGTTCGGAAATCGTGTGGTCTTCGTGTGGTTCAGCGGGTGCGCCGTCGAGCGCGCCGTTGGATAACGTCGCGCCGGAAAGGTGTTCCGCGGAGGCGATCTCGGCGATGGCGGCACGCAACGTATCCAGACCCTGACCGGTGCGTGCGCTCAAAAAGACGCGCGAAATATTACCATACTCGTCCCGCTCGACCGCGTCGCCGCGGGCCGCCAGCTCGGGCACCGCGTCGATCTTGTTGAACACCAGCACCTGCCGGATCGTGTCCGCACCGATCTCGTGCAGCACGCCGTTCACCTGCTCGATCTGCTCGAGCCGCACCGCGCTCGACGCGTCGACGACGTGCAGCAGCAGATCCGCGTGGATCGTTTCCTCGAGGGTCGCGCGGAACGCGGCAACCAGCTGGTGAGGCAGTTCGCGAATGAACCCGACCGTATCGGACACGACGATCTGGCCCGCCTCATCGCCAAGGTACACGCGCCGCGACGTCGTATCGAGCGTGGCGAACAGCTGGTCGGCCGCATAGGCCTGCGCTTTCGTCAGCGCGTTGAACAGCGTCGACTTGCCCGCGTTCGTATAGCCGACCAGCGACACCGACATCGTGCCGCTGCGCGCGCGCTGGCGACGCTGCGTGCTGTGCTGCCGGCGCAACCGGTCGAGCCGCGACTTCAGCATCTTGATGCGCTCGCCGATCAGCCGGCGGTCGGTTTCGAGCTGCGTTTCACCGGGGCCGCGCAGGCCGATACCACCCTTTTGCCGCTCCAGGTGGGTCCACGCGCGAATCAGGCGGGTCGACAGGTATTGCAGCTGCGCGAGCTCCACCTGCAGCTTGCCTTCGTGACTGCGGGCACGCTGCGCGAAGATATCGAGGATGAGACTCGTTCGATCGACCACCCGCCTGTTAAGCGCCTGTTCCAGATTGCGTTGCTGTGCCGGCGCGAGGGCGTGGTTGAAGATGACGATTTCGACGTTGTGCGCGTCGCACGCAAGCCGCAATTCATCGGCTTTGCCGCTGCCGATGAACATCTTGGCATCGGGACTGGCGCGACGACCCGTGAGGGTGACGGCGGGACGGGCCCCCGCACTGGAGGCGAGAAGACTGAGTTCTTCGAGACTGGCTTCGAAATCGGTCTTGCCGAAGTCGATGCCGACGAGCGCTGCGTTGATCAAATTATCGGGTGTCAAGATAAGGCGGCTGGCATCGGTCGCTCGCGGCGACCGGACGCCGGCCGCTGCGATGGGTTAGGACGAGGCTTCCGCGTCCGGGTGGAAATTCACCGGGCGCGCCGGCACGACCGTCGAGATGGCGTGCTTGTAGACCATCTGGGTCACCGTATTACGGAGCAACACGACGTACTGGTCGAACGATTCAATGTTCCCTTGCAGCTTGATGCCGTTGACGAGATAGATCGAAACGGGAACGTGCTCTTTGCGCAGTGCGTTCAAAAACGGGTCTTGTAACAATTGCCCTTTGTTGCTCATGGCGTACTCCATCTTTTTTTGCAGGTTGATCTGGATTGGCGACGAAGAAAAAGAGATCCGGCGCCAATCGCTACACTATAGCTGATTTTGCATGCCCCGCCCGGGCATAGGCCATGCGGCCTATCCCTTGCAGGACCTGCTTCAGCCCTTGTCCGCGTACGGGTTGTTCGACGAACGGAACTCTATGCGCAATGGAGTCCCGGTCAGTGAGAAAGTTTCGCGGAATCGGTTTTCGAGGTAGCGCTTGTAGGTTTCCGTCACTGCGTCGAGCGCGTTGCCGTGAATGACGATCAGCGGCGGATTCTGGCCGCCCTGGTGCGCGTAGCGCAGCTTCGGACGCACCGGGCCGCGACGACGCGGCTGCTGGAACTCGACCGCCTCGATCAGCGCGCGCGTGAGCTTCGGCGTCGGCAGTTTCGCCATCGCCGCCGCGTACGCGTCGTCGACCGAGCGCATCAGCGCGCCGATGCCGGTCTTCTTCGCGGCCGAAATGTAGTGTGATTTCGCGAAGTCGAGGAATTTCAGCTTGCGGGTCAAATCCGCTTTCGCACGATTGCGTGCGTGGTCGTCGAGGCCGTCCCACTTGTTCACGCCGATCACGAGCGCGCGGCCCTGTTCGACGACGAAGCCGGCGATGTGCGCGTCCTGGTCGGAAATGTCCTGCTGCGCATCCAGCAGAAGAATGACGACGTTCGCGTCGGAGATCGACTGCAGCGTCTTCACGACCGAGAATTTCTCGATCGCCTCGAACACCTTGCCGCGGCGTCGCAGGCCCGCGGTGTCGATCAGCGTATATTTCTTGCCGTTGCGCTCGAAGTCGACGTAGATCGAATCGCGCGTCGTGCCCGGCATGTCGAACGCGATCACGCGGTCCTCGCCGATCAGCGCGTTCACGAGCGTCGACTTGCCGACGTTCGGCCGGCCGACGATCGCGATCTTGATGCCGCGCGACGGGTCGTCCTCGTCCGCTTCCTCGGGCTGGCCCGCGTAGGCGACCTCCAGCGCTTCGTTGATCATGTCGGTCACGCCGTCGCCGTGCGCGGCCGAGATCGCGCGCGGATCGCCGAGCCCGAGCTCGTAAAAGTCCGTCGCGACCGCCGTGTACTTCATCCCTTCGGCCTTGTTGACGACCAGGAAGATCGGCCGGCCGGTCTTGCGCAGGTAGTCGGCGATCGACTTGTCCTGCGGCGCGAGGCCGTTACGCCCGTCGACGATGAACACGACGACGTCGGCTTCCTCGACGGCCTGCCGCGTCTGACGTGCCATCTCGTGCAGGATGCCGTCCTTCGCGACGGGCTCGAAGCCGCCGGTATCGACGACCAGATACGGCCGTGCGCCGACCCGCCCTTCGCCATAATGGCGATCGCGCGTCAGGCCCGGCAAGTCGGCGACCAGCGCATCGCGCGAGCGCGTGAGCCGGTTGAACAGCGTGGATTTCCCCACATTGGGGCGCCCAACGAGGGCAATGACCGGTTTCATCTGTGTTTTCTACGGTGATGCGCAGCAGCGGGAAGCCCGCTGCTGCGGGCGGCTGCGCTGAATGAAAATATCACGAATTCGCGCCGCGCCGGATGCGCGCGCCGGGCGCGCGTTGCGCGCCGTCGTCTTTCGTTTCGAACTGCCTTTCAAATACCGAGCGGCCGGGGACACCGGCCGCCTTCATGTCACGCAACCGCGCGCGCGGGACGAGTCCGCCGCGCCGCGATTGCGCTCGTTGCGTGGCGCGTCAGCGCGGACGGAACCCGTACAGCCCACCGTCCTTCGTCTGCACGACCAGCGTGTTGCCCGCCAGGACCGGCGCCGCGGTAATCGCGCTGCCGTCGGTCTTCATCCTGGCGATGAAGCTGCCGTCCTCGCGCGACAGGAAGTGCACGAAGCCCTTGTAGTCGCCCATCACGACCGCATGGCCGAGCAGGTAAGGCACGCCGACGTCGCGGCTCTTCAGCTTGTCGTTGCGCCAGAGCTGGTTGCCGGTTGCTGCATCATAAGCCGTCACGACCGACCAGTCGTCGCCACCGGCAACGACCGAATCGTCCTGCGCGAGACCGCTGCGGCTCGAGAACGCCTTTTCCCACAGCGGACGGCCCGAGTTCGCATCGAAGCAGCCGAGCTGACCCTGGAACGTGACCGCGCACGTTTCGGCACCCACGAGCGTCGGCGGACCGCTGACGTCGTTGATGCGCTCCACTTCGGTCACGCCCTTCGGGAACGACACGGGCGTCTGCCAGAACGGCTCGCCCGTCTGCAGGTTGATCGCGACGAGACCACCACCGGGGAAGCCCGCCAGCACGGCCGCATCGCCGGCGAACGTCATGCCGGCCGACACGCGCAGGTTCAGCGGCACCGCACGGTTGCGGTAGTTCCACTTCTGCTCGCCCGTCTGCGCGTTGAACGCAATCACCTGGCCGTCGATCGTGCGCACGATCACGAGACCGTTGCCCACCAGCGGCGGCGAAAAGATCTCGCCCTGCACGCTCGTCTTCCACAGCTGCTTGCCGTCGGGGCCCAGCACGAACACGCCGCCCTTCAATGCGCCGACCGCCGTCAGGTTGCCGTCGCTGCCGACACCGGCCGACAGATCGGAACCGACCTTCGAGCGCCACAGCGTCTGGCCCGTCTTCGCGTCGATCTTCTCGACCGAACCGTTCTCGCCGGCCGCGTAGACGGCGTCGCCCACGGCAACCGGCGAGAACAGGTAGCGCCCGCCCTTGCCGACGCTCGCCTTCCAGACCTGTTGCACGTCCATGACGGGCTTGAACTCGGTGAGCGGCGTCGGCACGCGGCGCGCGTCCTTCGACGACGAGCAGGCCGCCAATGCCAGGACAGCCGCCGCGCAGGCTACGGGCACAGCGTAACGTTTCAGCAAATTCATCGGTTAGCGAAGCAGAGTTAAGAGGTTGAGGGGGCCGGGATCAGCCGCCGAGCGCATCGAGCTTGAACTGCACGAGCTGACGCGCAGACTGGTCGTCCTGCGACAGGCCGTCGAGCGCAAGCTTGTACGCGGCGCGCGCATCGTCGGTCTTGCCTTGCGCGGCAAGCAGATCGCCACGGCGATCTGCCACGAGGCCCTTGAATGCGTCGACCGGCGTGCCGGACAGGAGCGCGAGGCCCGCATCGTACGCTTTCTCGTCGAGCAGCAGCGATGCGAGACGCAGCTTCGCGATCTGCTTGTACTCGTCGTCCTTGGCGTGATCGACGGCCCATTGCAGCTGCGCCTTCGCACCGGCGGCGTCGCCGGCCGCGTACAACGTCTTCGCAGCCGTCAGCGCGGTCATCTGCGCATACGGCGTGCTGCCGAACTTGTCTTCCATGTCGGCGGCCGCGCGGGCCATCGTCGCCTTGTCGTTCGCGGCGGCGGCCTTCTGCACCTGCTCGTACAACCCGGAAGCCTCGGCGGCCTGCCGGCGCTGCCAGTAGTTCCAGCCGTTGAAACCGGCCGCGACGACCAGCGCCGCGAGCACGATCCACGTGGTGAGGTTGCCCCAGCGGGCCCACCACGCCTTGAGACTTTCAATCGATTCTTGTTCGTCGTGGTAACTCATCGGCGAGCGATTCCTTCCTTTTCAGGCTTTTCTTGTCGAGCGAATGCCAGCGCGATCAGTCGTCGCCGTCTTCGGCGGATGCAACCATCGCATTGATTAGGAATTCGGTCAAGCTTTCGACCGGTACGGTCTGCTGAACGTTCTTTTCCCCGTCCTCGCCCGTACCGCGCAACGCTTTCACGCCCACCGTGCCGTTCGCGACCTCTTCTTCGCCGAAGATCACCGCGAACGCGGCGCCGCTCGCATCGGCCCGCTTCATCTGCGACTTGAAGCTTGCCGGACCGCCGTCGGCGCTGCAGTGGAAAATCACGTCGAGGCCCGTATCGCGCAGACGCTCGGCCGCGATGAATGCCTGTTCGCGCGCCGTCTCGCCCTGGTGCACCACGTAGACGTCGACACCTTCCTGCTCGGGCGCAAGATCCTCTTCCTTCAGCAACTCGAGGATGCGCTCGATCCCCATCGCCCAGCCGCACGCGGCGGTCGGCTTGCCGCCGAGCTGCTCGATCAGCGGATCGTAACGGCCGCCGGCCGCGACAGTACCCTGCGCGCCGAGCTTGTCGGTCACCCACTCGAACACGGTCAGGTTGTAGTAGTCGAGGCCGCGCACGAGACGCGGGTTGATCTTGAACGGAATGTTGTTCGCCAGCAGCAGGCGCTGCAGCCCCTCGAAATGGGCACGCGACTCGTCGCCCAGGAAGTCGATCAGCTTCGGCGCGTTCTGCGCGATTTCCTGCAGCGCGGGGTTCTTCGTGTCGAGCACGCGCAGCGGATTCGTATACAGGCGACGCTTCGCGTCCTCGTCCAGGACATCGACGAACTGCTCGAGATACTTGATCAGTTCGACGCGGTGAGCGGCGCGCTCTTCGGCGAGGCCGAGCGAATTGATCTCGAGCTTAATGCCGGTCAGGCCGAGGTCGTCCCACAGGCGCTGGCACATCATGATGATCTCGGCATCCGCATCCGGGCCCGCGAAGCCGAGCGCCTCGACGCCGACCTGGTGGAACTGACGGTAGCGGCCGCGCTGCGGTCGCTCATGACGGAACATCGGGCCGATGTACCACAGGCGCTTCGGGCCGTCGTACAACATGTTGTGCTCGATCGACGCGCGTACGACGGCGGCAGTATTCTCCGGGCGCATCGTCAGGTTCTCGCCGTTCAGCGCGTCGGTGAAGCTGTACATCTCCTTCTCGACGATGTCCGTGACTTCGCCGATGCCGCGCGTGAAAAGCTGCGTATGTTCTACGATCGGCGTGCGGATGTTCTGATAGCCGTACGCGCGCAGCAGCGATTTCACGGTAGCTTCGAAGAACTCCCAGAGGCCGGCATCCTGCGGGAGGATGTCGTTCATGCCCTTGACGCCGGTGAGCTTCTCGATCTTGCGTTTCTGTTCAGTCATCGTTCGTGTGTGTGGACGAATTTAATTCAGGGCTTCGGTGCGGCCGTAATTGCGTGCGACGTAGTCGCTGACGATCTGCTGGAATTCCTCGGCGATCCGCTCACCGCGCAGCGTCTTGACCTTCTCGCCGTCGATGAAGACGGGCGCGGCCGGGTTTTCGCCCGAACCCGGCAGGCTGATGCCAATGTTCGCGTGCTTCGACTCGCCCGGGCCGTTGACGATGCAACCCATCACCGCGACGTTCATCTTCTCGACGCCCGGATATTCCTTGCGCCAGACCGGCATCTGCTCACGCAGATAGGTCTGGATCTGCATCGCGAGTTCCTGGAACAGCGTGCTCGTCGTGCGGCCGCAGCCCGGGCATGCGATCACCATCGGCGCGAACGAGCGCAGGCCCATCGTCTGCAGGATTTCCTGGCCGACGATCACTTCGCCCGTGCGCGATGCGCCCGGCTCCGGCGTCAGCGAAATGCGGATCGTGTCGCCGATCCCTTCCTGCAGCAGCACGCCGAGCGCGGCCGTCGACGCGACGATGCCCTTCGAGCCCATGCCGGCCTCGGTCAGGCCGAGGTGCAGCGCGAAGCCGCAGCGGCGGCCGAGCTCGCGGTACACGGCGATCAGGTCCTGCACGCCGCTGACCTTGCACGACAGCACGATGCGGTCCCGGCCGAGGCCCAGTTCGACCGCGCGCTCGGCCGAGCCGATCGCCGACTGGATCAGCGCTTCGTACATCACGCTCTGCGCATCCCACGGCTGCGAACGCGCACCGTTCTCGTCCATCATGCGCGCGAGCAGGTCCTGATCGAGACTGCCCCAGTTCACGCCGATCCGCACCGGCTTGTCGTACTTCGCCGCCGCTTCGATCATCTGCGCGAACTGCGTGTCGCGCTTCGCGCCCTGACCGACGTTGCCCGGGTTGATCCGGTACTTCGACAGCGACTCCGCGCAACCCGGGTAGTCGCGCAGCAGCAGGTGCCCGTTGTAGTGGAAGTCGCCGACGAGCGGGACGGTCACCCCCATCCGGTCGAGCTGCTCGCGGATCGCCGGCACGGCGGCGGCCGCCTCCGGCGTATTGACCGTGATGCGCACCAGCTCGGAGCCCGCATTCGCGAGTTCCTTGATCTGGATCGCCGTGCCGATCGCATCGGCCGTGTCGGTATTCGTCATCGACTGCACGCGCACCGGCGCATTGCCGCCGATGGTCACGAGCTGCCCGCCCCAACGAACATCCACCGCATGCGACACGCGACGCGGCTGATGCCCGCCGAACACCGGCTCGGTTGAACAAATCTGACTGCTGCGTGGGGATTGAGCTTCGGATTGCATCGATAGATCCATTTACGCGGAATGCGCCGCAAGGCGGCGCATGAATTGAAATAGCGCCGTGCCCCAGCGACCCGTCCAGGACGGGCCTGCGTCACGGCGCTTGACGTCAGGGCAACGTGAACCGCGCCACGTTACCCCGCGCTGCCGAATATTTCGCCGGATCGACAGGCTTTCCGTCGAACGCGACCGTATCGAGACCGGCCTTGTTGCCGATCGTGACCTTGAACGGCCCGTCGCCGGCGACCTGCTTCGTCTCGCCGGCCCGCACCAGCGCCGAGAACAGCTCCTTGCCGTTCTTGTCGCGCACGCTGAACCAGCAATCCTGCTTGACCTTCAGTTCGACCATCGACTGGCCTGCCGCCACGACGACGCTCGCAGGCTGCGCCGGCGCGGCCGTGCTGCTCGCCGCTGCCGTCGCGACGATCGGTTGCGACGCGGGCACAGCAACCGTCGAGGCCGGAGCCGAAGCAACCGGAGCAGCCGACGCAACGGGCTGCGGTGCCGCGGCAGAAGCTGCAACCTGCGCCTGGACGTCGTTGCCGACGGCCGTCGACGCGCCGCCCGCGGCCGCCTCTTCGACGGAAGCTGCGGCCGGCGCGCTCGCCGCCGACGCATGTTCGGTCTCGCCGCCGCCCTTGAAGCGCGCGAGCCAGCTCGACGAATCGCCGCCAGTGTGCCACATGAGTACCGCGATCACCGCGACGACAACGATTGCCGTTCCCCACAGCCACGGATGATGGCGCGACGAGCCGCCGAGCGGAATCGACACGCGGCCGCGCGGCAGATCCGTCCCCGACGACGCAGGCATCGACAGATCGACTTCCGGCACGCCGCGCTCGCGGCGCAATGCCTGCGCAAACGGCTCGGGATCGACACCGAGCATCTTCGCGTAGCTGCGCACGACACCGAGCGCGAACGTCACGCCGGGCAAATGGCTGATATCGCCTGCCTCGAGCGCTCGCAGCTTCTGCGGGGCGACCTTGAGCCGCGCCGACACGTCGTCGACCGTCCAGCCCTTCGCTTCCCGGAGCTGCGCCAGTCGACTGCCGACGGCCGTCAGCGATTCAAGCCCTGCCTGCGCCGGCTTCGCGGCATTCGTCTCTGCGCCGTTTGTCGGCTGCGGCTCACTCATCCTTGTCCTCGCGTCGATTCTTCTTCACTGGCGGGCGCCGCCGGCTCCCGCAACCGTCCATATCATGCGCGGCGCCGAGGCGCCGCGACCGATCGCTATTCGCGTGTTGTACCGCCAAAAAGTTCGGGCATCCCCGTCAAACCGCCCGAACTTCGATGATTTTTGCTGCTGCACCCGTTCGCTCCGCCAGGCGCGTGCGGTCCTTCACGGCGCCGGCCAGCTGGCCGCACGCGGCGTCGATATCGTCGCCGCGCGTCTTGCGCACGGTCGTGACGACACCCGCGTCGATGAGGACCTGCGCGAAGCGCTTGATCTGCTCCGGCTTCGAGCGGATGAGGCCCGATTCCGGAAACGGATTGAACGGGATCAGGTTGAACTTGCAGGGCACGTCGCGCGTGACGGCCAGCAGTTCACGAGCATGCGCTTCGGTGTCGTTGACGCCATCGAGCATGCAGTATTCGAAAGTAATGAAGTCGCGCGGCGCAACTTTCAGATAACGCTGGCACGCGGCCATCAGCTCGCGAAGCGGATGCTTCTTGTTGAGCGGCACCAGTTCGTCGCGCAGCGCGTCGTTCGGCGCGTGCAACGAAACGGCGAGCGCGACCGGCAGTTCGGCACCGAGGCGGTCCATCATCGGCACCACGCCGGACGTCGACAGTGTGACGCGGCGGCGCGACAGGCCGTAGGCGTTGTCGTCGAGCATCAGACGCATCGCGGGCACGACCGCGCTGTAGTTCAGCAGCGGTTCACCCATGCCCATCATCACCACGTTGGTGACGACCCGTTCGGCCTTGCCGTTAGGACCGGGCGCACGACCGAGCGACGCACGCAGTGCAAATTCGGCCATCCGGAGCTGGCCGATGATTTCGGCTGTCGACAGGTTGCGGGAGAAGCCCTGCTTGCCCGTCGAGCAGAAGCGGCAGTTGACCGCACACCCGGCCTGCGACGACACGCACAGCGTGCCGCGCGTCTCTTCCGGGATGAAAACGGTTTCGACCGCATTACCGTTTCCGACGTCGATCAGCCACTTGCGCGTGCCGTCGGTGGAAACGTGATCGCTAACGATATCGGGCATCACGATCGACGCTCGGCCCTTGAGCTTTTCTCTCAGGGACTTCGCGAGATCAGTCATGCCGTCGAAATCGCCGGCGTTGTACTGATGGATCCAGCGCTGCAACTGCTTGGCGCGGAACGGCTTCTCGCCGAGGCTGCCGCAGTACGCGACAAGACCCTCGGCATCGAAGTCGAGAAGATTGACGGAAGTTTCGCTCGTCATGATGTGCTGCCTTGCCGCGTGCGCTGAATCCTGCCTACGTGTTGCCAGCCAGGGCTTAGCGCGAGTAGACGTTCATTTCCGGGAAGAAGAACGCGATTTCGACCGCAGCCGTTTCGGCAGCGTCCGAGCCGTGCACGGCGTTCGCGTCGATGCTGTCGGCGAAGTCGGCGCGGATCGTGCCCTTTTCCGCCTTCTTCGGATCCGTCGCGCCCATCAGGTCGCGGTTCTTCAGGATCGCGCCTTCACCTTCCAGAACCTGGATCATCACCGGGCCCGAGATCATGAAATCGACGAGATCCTTGAAGAACGGACGTGCCGCGTGAACTGCGTAGAACTTCTCTGCGTCCGCACGCGACAGGTGTGCCATGCGCGATGCGACGATCTTCAGGCCGGCGCCTTCGAAACGGCTGTAGATCTGGCCGATCACGTTCTTTGCCACCGCATCCGGCTTGATGATCGACAGGGTGCGCTCGATTGCCATAAAAACTCCAAGAAATTAAGAAGTTACAGGTTCAAATGAATCCGCTATTGTAGCACGATCCCGTGTATCATTGCGATTGAACCCTTACACGAGTGAAAGGTTCAGAATCCATATGTTTTTGCGCCGCGCGGCCATTGAAACCTCGGGGCGCGGAACGTATCTTAGCCATAGCTGCTCCGGTTTGCTGCGCCGCACACCGCGCGCGCCGAACCGGCCCGGGACGCCCACGCGTTCAATGTTAGGAGAAACCATGAACGACTATCCGTACAATTTCGGCCGCGGCGGCTCCGTCAGCACCGCGGAGGTTCGCAATCGCGTGCTGCGGAACACGTACTGGCTGCTCGCGCTGTCGATGGTGCCGACGGTGCTGGGAGCATGGGTCGGCGTCGCGACGGGCTTCTCGCTGTTCGCGGCCACGAGCCCGATGATGAGCCTGCTTGCGTTCTTCGCGATCGCCTTCGGCTTCATGTTCGCGATCGAGCGGACGAAAAACAGCGCGGCCGGCGTGTTCGTGCTGCTCGGCTTCACATTCTTCATGGGGCTGATGCTGTCGCGCCTGCTGAGCTTCATTCTCGGCTTCTCGAACGGCCCGTCGCTGATCATGCTCGCGTTCGGGGGCACCGGCATCATCTTCGCCGCGATGGCGACGATTGCGACGGTCAGCAAGCGCGACTTCTCGGGGCTCGGCAAGTGGCTGTTCATGGGCGTGATCGTGATCCTGCTTGCGTCGGTCGCGAACATCTTCCTGCAACTGCCGGCGCTGATGCTCACCGTGTCGGTGCTCGCGATCGCGATCTTCTCGGCCTACATGCTGTTCGACGTCCAGCGCGTCGTGAACGGCGGCGAGACGAACTACATCTCGGCTACGCTTGCGATCTACCTCGATCTGTACAACGTGTTCACGAACCTGCTCGCGCTGCTCGGCATCTTCGGCGGCAACCGCAACTGACGGTCGCTGCATACCATGAAAAAACCGGCCTCGAAGGCCGGTTTTTTTACGTCCACCGCCCGTCCGCTCAGTCCCGCTCGAACAGCGCGATCGATTCGACGTGCGACGTATTCGGGAACATGTTGACGACCCCGGCACCCTTCAGCCGATAGCCAGCCTCGTGCACGAGCAGGCCTGCGTCGCGCGCGAGCGTCGACGGGTTGCACGACACGTAGACGATCCGCTTCGGCAGCGGGCCTTCGCCGCTCTGTGCGATTTCGGCCAGCGCCTTCGACACCGCGAGCGCGCCTTCGCGCGGCGGGTCGATCAGGAATTTGTCGAACGCGCCGAGCGCACGGAGGTCGTCGCCCGTGACCTCGAACAGGTTCCAGCACGCGAACGTCGTGTGACCGTCGACACCGTTCTCGCGCGCATTCGCCAGTGCGCGCGTCGTCAGCGTCTCGCTGCCTTCGATGCCCATCACCTCGCGCGACAGCCGCGCGAGCGGCAGCGTGAAGTTACCGATCCCGCAGAACAGGTCGAGCACGCGATCGTCGCGCGACGGCGCGAGCAGGCGCAGCGCCCGGCCCACCAGTACGCGGTTGATCTGATGGTTGACCTGCGTGAAGTCGGTCGGCTTGAACGGCATGCGGATACCGAATTCCGGCAGCGTGTAGTCGAGCGGCACGTCGAGCGGATAGAACGGCGTGACCGTGTCCGGCCCCTTCGGCTGAAGCCAGAATTGCACCTTGTGCTCGTCCGCGAACGCGCGCAGCAGCGCTTCGTCATCGGCATTGATCGGCTCCAGCACGCGCAGCACCAGCGCCGTGACTTGCGAACCGACCGCGAGCTCGATCTGCGGCATCCGGTCACGGATCGACAGCCCCTCCACCAGCCGACGCAGCGGTATGAGCATCGCCGACACGTGCGGCGGCAGCACTTCGCAGCTCGTCATGTCTGCGACATAGCTGCTCTTTCTTTCATGGAATCCGACCAGCACACCGCCCTTCTTCGCGACATTGCGCACGGTCAGGCGCGCGCGGTAGCGGTAGCCCCACGACGGGCCGTGGATCGGCGCGAACATCGTCTCGGCGCGCAGCTTCGACAGGTGCCACAGGTTGTCCTCGAGCACGCGCTGCTTGATCGCCACCTGCGCACGCATGTCGAGGTGCTGCATCGAGCAGCCGCCGCAAGTGCCGAAGAATTTGCACTTCGGCTGCGTGCGCAGCACGCTTGGGCGCAGAATGTCGACAACGGTTGCCTGCTCGTAGCTCGGCTTGCGACGATAGCTGGAATAGGTCACGCGCTCGCCGGGCAACGCGCCCTCGACGAAGATGACCTTGCCCGGCGAGCCGTCCTCGGTCGCCGTGCGGCCGACACCGCGCGCTTCCATGTCGAGCGATTCGATCTCGAGAACCGGGGCAGGCCCGGGCGCGACGGGCGCATTTTTCGATTTGCGCGCAGAAGTGGGGACGGCTTCGGACACCAGCTTTTCCTGACAAAACGTTGAAGAAGGCGAGATTGTAGACGACGAAAGCCCGCATCGCCCGCTTTCGTGGCGCAAGCATCGATACGGATACGTCCAGCGCACCGCGTGATGCGGGAAGGGGCCGCCGCCGGCTCGCATGAGCGGCGTCTTGCCAGGCCACCGGGCGGCACAAGTTCTGCTCGCACGAGATTCAGGAGACTCGACCATGCGACTGATCGACTGGAACGTTCAATGGGGTCGGGACGCGGACGGCGTCGTCGATCTCCCGCGCACCATCGCCGCCGCCCGCCGGCTCGGCGACTTCGACGTGTTGTGTCTGCAGGAAGTCACGCGCGGCTTCGGTGCACTGCCCGGCCGGCCGGGCCCCGACCAGTTCGCCGAACTGGCGGCGCTACTGCCCGGCTATACGATCGTCGATGCCATCGGCGCCGACCTGCCGGCGCTCGAGCCCGGTGCGCCGCGCCGACAGTTCGGCAACGCGATCGCGACTCGGCTGTCCGTCCAGCGCGTTCTGCGCCACCTGCTGCCTTGGCCGGCCGACGCGGACGCACCATCGATGCCGCGCGTCGCGCTCGACGTCGAACTGGTGACGCCGTCGGGCCCGCTGCGGGTTGTCACGACGCACCTCGAATACTATTCGGCACGCCAGCGACTCGCGCAGGTCGATGCGTTGCGTGATCGGCACCGCGAGGCCTGCGCCCACGCGGATCGGCCCGCGCCGGCGGAAAATGCGACGGGGCCGTTCAGTGCGACCGGCCAGCCGCGCGACGTGATCGTCTGCGGCGATTTCAACAGTGCGTTCGGCAGCGATGCGTACCGGCGCATGCTGGCGCCGATCGCCGACGCGCCGCCGTTCGTCGATGCGTGGATTGCCTGCCACCCGGGCTGCACGCCGCCACCGACCGCCGGCGTCTACGACACGGTGCAATGGTCGGAAGGGCCGCTGGCATGCGATTTCGTGTTCGTGACCGATACGCTGCTGCCACGCGTCACGCGGTGCGAGATCGACGGCAACCTGCGCGCGTCGGATCACCAGCCGGTCGTGCTCGAACTCGCTTGATCGCTGCGGCGGCGCGGGCCGCCCGCGTCACACGTCGAAACCGGCCAGATATTCGGCCCAATGCGACGCGGGCTCCTGTGCCAGCGCGTTCTTCACGAGCAGGATCTCGTCGGCATACTCGTTCGGCGTCAGGCCACCGCGCATCAGTTGGAATCGGCAATACAGCAGGTAGGTATTGACGACGTCCGTTTCGCAATAGTTGCGGATTTCCTCGATCCGGCCGTTCTGGAACGCGGGCCACACCTGGCTACCGTCCATCCCGAGCTTGCCCGGAAAGCCGCACAGCTTCGCGAGGGCGTCGAGCGGCGCATTCGCGCGCGCCTGATACATCGCGAGCACGTCCATCAGATCGGTGTGCCGCGAGTGATAGCGCGAGATGTAGTTGTTCCACTTGAAGTCGCGGTCGTCCTCGCCCAAATCCCAGTAGCGCGTCGCAGGGATCCCGTGTACGAGCGCACGGTAATGGAGTACCGGCAGATCGAAACCGCCGCCATTCCACGACACGAGTTGCGGCGTGTATTTCTCGATCACGCGATAGAACGACTGGACCAGCGTCGCCTCGTTATCCTGCGGTGTGCCGAGCGAGCGCACGCGAAAACCGTTGTTGTCGCGGAACACACAGGAAATCGCCGCGATCCGCTGCAGGTGATGCGGCAGGAAATCGCTGCCCGTCTTCTCGCGCCGTGCGGCGAACGCATGTTCGGCCACCGCGGCATCGTCGAGCGTCGCGGGCAGGTCTTCCAGACGGCGAATGCCGTCGACATCGGGAATGGTCTCGATGTCAAAAACAAGAATCGGAGTCATCGGTTACAGAACGGCGTCCTTGCGCACGCCATTGGAGGCGAAGAACCGCTTGAGGCGCACCAGCGCTTCCTGCTGGATCTGGCGTACGCGTTCGCGCGTGAGCCCCATCTCGTCGGCCAGTTCCTCGAGCGTGGCCGGTTCGATGTGGTTCAGGCCGAAGCGGCGCTCGATCACGTGCCGATGCTTGTCGGACAGGCGCGACAGCCACGCGCGCGTGAGCGTCTCGAGTTCGCGGTGCTGCACTTCGGCGTCGGGCGACTGGCTCTGGTCGTCGGGCAGCAGATCGAGCAGGCTGCTCGCGGGATCGAGATCGAGCGGCGCGTCGAGCGACGCAGTGTGCTCGTTGAGCGCGAGGATGTCGGTGACTTCCTCGGCGGTCTTGCCGGTGAGATAGGCGATGTCGTCGATGCTGGCTTCGCGGCGCTCGGCTGCGTCGCCCGTCGACATCGAATTCTTTTCGAGGTGGCGCTTCGCGCGCAGCACCTGATTCAGTTCGCGGATCACGTGCACGGGCAGGCGCACTGTGCGGGCCTGGTTCATGATCGCCCGTTCGATGCTCTGCCGGATCCACCACGTCGCGTAGGTCGAGAAACGAAAGCCGCGCGTCGGGTCGAATTTCTCTATCGCATGCATCAGGCCGAGGTTGCCTTCCTCGATCAGGTCGAGCAACGGTACGCCGCGGTTCAGGTAACCCTTCGCGATGCTGACGACGAGACGCAGATTGCGCTCGATCATCACCTGCCGTGCCTCGAATTCGCCGGCCTTCGCGAGACGCGAATAGCGCTGCTCCTCCTCGACGGTCAGGAGCGGCTTCACGCTGATGCGATTCAGGTAATGCTGGATCGTGTCGGCCGTGAGCTCGGCCTGCAGCAATGCGCGGAAATCGTCGACATCGGGCGCGGCTTCCGCGCGGCCTTCGTGCTCGTCGTCGCCGTCCGCTTCGGCGTCGCGTGCCTCGAGATCACGTTCGTTTTCCGCGATGTCGTCTTCGTCGTCCGTCGAAGCGCCAGCTCGCTCCACCGATGCTTGCGTGGCACGACTGATCTTCTCAGACTCGGCTTGCGGCTCGTGGCGCTTCGATTTCGGCATGGTCGTCTCGGTTATTGAGGCGGCAAATACTTCAGCGGATCGACAGGTTTACCCTGCCGGCGAACCTCGAAATGCAGCATCACGCGGTCGGCATCGCTGTTACCCATCTCGGCGATCTTTTGCCCCTTCGTCACCGCGTCCCCCTCTTTTACCATCAAAGCGCGATTGTGTGCATACGCCGTGAGGTAAGTTGCATCGTGTTTGATGATAATGAGGTTGCCGTAGCCACGCAGGCCGTTGCCCGAGTAAACGACGCGACCGTCGGCCGCCGCCTTCACGGCCTCGCCGGACGTGCCGCCGATATTGACGCCCTTGTTCTTCGCGTCGTCGAAACCGTTCAGCACCGGGCCGCGCACGGGCCATGCAAACGTCACGGGGCCGCTCGGCGCAGCGGCCGTATCGCTCGATGCGGCAGCGGGCGGCGTGACCGCGGACGACGAACCCGCGGCCGGCGTGGCGGGACCGCTGCTGAGCGGTGCGGTCGCGACGGCGGCGCCGGCGATCGGCGCGGCGGCCGGCGAGCCGGCAACCGCGGCACCGCCCGGCGGCGCGACGCGCAGCAACTGGTCGACTTCGATCTGGTTCGGGTTCGCCAGGTTGTTCCACGCGGCGATGTCGCGATAGTTCTGCCCGTTTTCGAGCGCGATCCGGTACAACGTATCGCCCGGTTTCACACGGTAGAAGCCGGGCGGCGGCGGGCCGAGCGGCACCGTCGGCTGCGCGGCGGCGGTCGTGCCGAGCGTTCCGGAGCGGTCGACGACGGGCGCGTTGTCGAGCCGCGTCGCACAGGCGGCCAGTAGCGTGGAGAACGCAGCCACACAGATCGCGCGCTGGGCGAACGTGAGCGGTTCCCGGGTTCGGTTGTTTTGCATCGCGCGCAACATACTCATCGGTTTCAAATCACTCCGGATTTTAAAGGGACAAAGAAAACGCGATCAAGCCGCGACTCCCGCCATTGCGCGTGCGCGACACGCTCGACGAGCGTGAGCACCTGGGGCTGCCCGCTCTGCGCGCCGACCGGCGCGACGAGCCGCCCGCCGATCGCGAGCTGCTCGAGCAGCGCCTGCGGCACATCGAGCCCCGCCGCCGCGATTACGATCGCGTCGAACGGGCCCGCGGACGGCAAGCCGACACGCCCGTCGCCGTAATGCAGACGGATGTTCGGCACGCGCAGCGGCCGCAGGTTCAGCTTCGCGCGCTCGTAGAGCGGCTTGATGCGTTCAATCGAATACACGTCGCGTGCCACGTGACTCAGCACCGCGGCCTGGTAGCCGCAACCGGTGCCAATCTCGAGGACGCGCTCGAGCGTGCGACCGGCCATCGCGAGCTCGATCATGCGCGCGACGACCGACGGCTTTGAAATCGTTTGCTGATGGCCGATCGGCAGCGCGGCATCCTCGTACGCCTGCGTCGCGAGCCCCGGATCCACGAACATGTGGCGCGGCACCGCGGCCATCGCATCCAGCACGCGCGCGTCGGTCACGCCGTTCGCGCGCAGGCGTTCGACCATGCGCTCGCGCACACGTTCCGACGTCAGCGCGAACGCACCGGCCGGCGCGACGCTCGGCGCAGCCGGCTTGGGCACCGCAGGTTTCGGCGCGGTCGGTTTCGGCGCGGTCGCCGGCTTCGCGGCCGTCGTGCCGGGCACCGTGCGGGCGACGGCCGTCTTCACCGCCACCGGCTTCAGCACGGCGGCGGACTTGTCGACAGCCTTCGCCACCGCGCCCGCCGCATGGCGTTCGCCGGCCCGGCCTTCCGATTTGCGTGGCGCTCGCTTGAGATCTTCGAGCGCGAGCGGAAACCGCTTCGCGCGCTCGCCGCTCATGAAGTCCGCCCTCCTGCGCGCGCCCATTCGCGCGTTGCAGGCAGCATTTGCGTATGCGTGAGATCGAGTTGCAGCGGCGTGATCGATACGAAACCGTTTGCGACGGCGTGGAAATCGGTGCCTTCGCTCGCGTCCAGTGCCGCACCCGCGGCACCGATCCAGTAGATCGGCTCGCCGCGCGGGTCGGTCTGGCGAATCACCGGCTGGGACGGGTGACGCTTGCCGAGGCGCGTGACCTGCCAGCCTTTCAGTTCGTCGTACGGCAGATTCGGGATATTGACGTTCAGCAGCGGCTGACCGGGCAGCGGATTCGCGAGATAGTGCTCGACGATTTCCGCAGCGACGCGCGCCGCGTCCGTCAGATGCGCCCAGCCCTTCTCGGCCAGAGAAAACGCGATGGCCGGCACGCCGAACATGATGCCTTCGGTGGCGGCCGCAACTGTCCCTGAATAGAGCGTGTCTTCGCCCATGTTCTGGCCGTTGTTAATCCCGGACACGACGAGGTCGGGCCTCGCGTCGGCCATCCCCGTCAACGCGACGTGTACCGAATCGGTGGGCGTGCCGTTCACGTAGAAGAAACCCGTATTCGTCGCGCGCTGCACTGACAGCGGCCGCGACAGCGTGAGGGAATTCGATGCGCCGCTGCAGTTCTGCTCGGGCGCGATCACCGTGAGGTCGGCCAGCGGCTGCAGCGCGTCGCTGAGCGCGGCGAGACCGGGGGCGAGATAGCCGTCGTCGTTGCTGAGTAGGATTCGCATCCGGCGATTGTAACCGAGGAAAGATGGCGCGAGAGCGACAGTCCGGCGGCTGCGCACGGGCCGAAACGCGCGACGTGCGCGCGGTGCGCCACCGCATTGCGAGGCGGCGTGGCGCGCGTGCGAGACTACGTTGCAGCGCCCTGCATTTTCCGCCCCGAATGGCCGCCTCTCGGGAGATACCCTCTCGTGCAGGCCCGGCGCGAATCGCCGGGCCTCCGGCCTCGTCACACTCAGATCGCGCCAGCCTCGCGCAGCGCGGCAATCGCCTGCGCGTCGTAGCCGAGGCCGTGCAGCACCTCGTCCGTATGCTCGCCGAGCTCGGGCCCGAGCCAGCGCGTTTCGCCCGGCGTGTCGGACAGCTTCGGCGTGATGTTCGGCAGTGGAATATCGGTGCCATCGGCCAGCTTGAAACGCTGGATCATCTGCCGCGCGACGAACTGCGGATCGGTGAACATGTCCGCGGCGCTGTAGATGCGCCCGGCCGGCACGTCGGCCGCGTTGAGCACGACGAGCGCCTCGTCGATCGTGCGCGGCGCGAGCCACGCGGCGATCGCATCGTCGATCTCCTGCGTACGCGGCACGCGTCCGTCGTTGCTTGCAAGCGCCGGATCGTCGGCGAGGTCGTCGCGCTCGATCGCCTTCATCAGCCGCTTGAAGATCGGGTCGCTGTTGCCGCCGATCACGATGCTGCCGTCGCGGCATGCGTAGGTGTTCGACGGCACGATGCCCGGCAGCGACGCACCGGTGCGCTCGCGCACCATCCCGTACACGCCGTACTCGGGCACCACGCTTTCCATCATGTTGAATACCGCTTCATACAGCGCAACGTCGACCACCTGGCCCGCGCCGCCGTTCACCTTGCGGTGGTGAAGCGCCATCAGCGCGCCGATCACGCCGTGCAGCGCGGCGATCGAGTCGCCGATCGAGATGCCGATGCGCGGCGGCGGCAGATTCGGATAACCGGTGATGTGGCGCAACCCGCCCATCGATTCGGCGATCGCGCCGAACCCCGGCCGGTCGCGGTACGGGCCCGTCTGCCCGTAGCCGGACAGGCGCACCATCACGAGACCTGGGTTGTCGGCCGACAGCACGTCGTAGCCGAGGCCGAGCTTCTCGAGCAGGCCCGGGCGGAAGTTTTCGATCACGATATCGGCCTCGCTCGCGAGCTGCCGTGCGATTGTCTTGCCTGCATCGGATTTCAGGTTGAGCGTGACCGATTTCTTGTTGCGCGCCTGGACCGACCACCACAGCGACGTGCCGCCCTGCTCCGGATACAGCTTGCGCCATTTGCGCAGCGGGTCGCCGCCGTTCGGATCCTCGATCTTGATGACTTCCGCGCCGAATTCGGCAAAGAGGCGCGACGCGAACGGCCCCGCGATCAGCGTCCCGAATTCGAGCACTTTGACGCCCGCGAGGGGGCCCTGGCTGGTGCTCATGTGTCTCCCTGGCATGAGGAACGGCGCCGCCGGCCGGCGGCGCCCGGCTTAGATCGTCCGGCGGTCGAGCATCGCGCGGGCGATCGTGCCCGCGTCGACGTATTCGAGCTCGCCGCCCACCGGCACGCCGCGCGCAAGGCGTGTAACCGCGAGCCCGCGAGCCTTCAGCGTCTGGCCGAGGTAGTGCGCAGTGGCCTCGCCCTCGTTCGTGAAGTTGGTCGCGAGCACGACCTCCTTGACGATCCCGTCGGACGCGCGCCGCACGAGACGATCGAAATGGATTTCCTTCGGACCGATCCCATCGAGCGGGCTCAGCCGCCCCATCAGCACGAAATACAGCCCGCGATACGTCATCGTCTGCTCGAGCATGATCTGGTCGGCCGGCGTCTCGACGACGCACAGCAGCGTCGGATCACGCTCTTCGTCGCTGCACACCTCGCAAATCTGCGCTTCCGTGAACGTATTGCACTTCTCGCAGTGCTGAAGATGCTCGGTCGCGAACAGCAGCGACTGGCCGAGCCGCTCCGCGCCCTCCCGATCGTGCTGCATCAGGTGGTACGCCATGCGCTGCGCGGATTTCGGCCCGACACCGGGCAACACGCGCAACGCTTCGACGAGCGCAGACAGGGCAGACGGCTGTTTCATACGGCGGCTGAAAGCTGAACGGACGCTGCGCTCAGAACGGCAGCTTGAAGCCCGGGGGCAGCGGCAGGCCCGACGTCATGCCGCTCATTTTTTCCTGCGACGTCGCCTCGGCCTTGCGCACGGCATCGTTGAACGCGGCCGCGACCAGATCCTCGAGCATGTCCTTGTCGTCCGCGAGGAGGCTCGGGTCGATCGCCACGCGACGCACTTCGTTGCGGCAGGTCATCGTCACCTTGACGAGGCCGGCACCCGACTGCCCTTCGACTTCGATCTGCGCAAGCTGCTCCTGCATCTTCTTCATGTTTTCCTGCATTTGCTGCGCTTGCTTCATCAGTCCGGCGAGGTTGCCTTTCAACATGGGAATACTCCTTCTTGATCGTGTGAAAACCGGCACGCGGCGCGTGCCGGTCAATGTGCGCGGGCGTGATTGTGCCTGTCGCGGTGCGATTCGTTCAATGCAGCGTCGGGGGCGTGCCGTCCGGCGCCGAATCGACGAGCGGCCGCACCGAGCCTTCGACGATACGCGCACCGAAGTCACGCACGAGTTGCTGGACGAACGGATCGCCATGGATGTCCTGCTCGGCCTCGCGCTGGCGCGCCGCGCGCGCGGCCGCATCGAGCGCCGCTGCGGTGCGCCGCGCGGGCCCAATTTCGACCGCAACTTCGACAGCCTTGCCGAGCGCGTCGGCCAGAGCGGCCTTCAGCTTCGCGACCTGGGCAGCGTCCGCATACTGCGGCACCGGCACGGACAGTTTCAGCGTCGTCGCGTCGACAGCCGTCAGCTCGCTGTTGAACGCGAGCTGATACGCGACGCCCTTCAGTGGCAATCGTGCGGCCAGCGCCGGCCATTCGCCGCCGAAGCCGACCGGATCGAGCGCGATCGCAGGCGGCAGCGGGCGCGTGTCGACCGGTGCGGACGGACGCGCCTCCGCCGGCTTCGGCGCAATGCGTACGTCATCGGGGCCGCTGTCGAACACCGGCACGAAGCCGTCGTCCGCCGCACCGCCGAACATCTCGTCGGCGCTGAGCGGCACGTATTCGTCCGGCGGAATGTCTTCCCACGGCGGCGGGGCCTGACGCGTGTCGGCTGGCTGCGGCGCGCGCTCCGCCGCGCGCGGCGTCGGCACCTGCACGGCAGGTCGCGATGCCGCAGGTTTCTCCTGGGCTGGCTGGGCCGCCGCCGGTTTCGACGCGACGCCCGCCCGCGAGCGGTCGGACGACACGCGCATGCCGGCATTGCGCAGCACGTCGAGCGCGGCAGCAGCCCCCCCGCGGGCCGCCGGGCGCGCGGCGGGCTCGGCCGGGCCAGCACGCGGCGCCTGTTCGGCAGCGGGCGCTGGTTCGTCGTTGCGCTTGGCGGCAGCAGGCGATTCGGGTTCGTTGCGCACGGCAGGCAGCGCTTCGCCCGATGGCGCGGCCTGCGGTGCCGGGCCCGCTTCCGGCTGCGGCACGGCAGGCGTTGCGGCAGCAGCCGCAACCGGTGACGAGACGGGCTTCACGGCCTGCGCTGCCACTGCATCGCCGGACCGGGCCGGCGACGGACGCGCAGCGGGCGCGGCCGGAGCGGCCGCTTGCGGGCGTGCTGCGTCCGCGGCGGCTGCCGGTACCGAAGACGGCCCGGCGGGGGCCGCCGACGCGGCGGCGGCCACACGCGGCGCAGGCGCGGGTACGGCCCGCGGCACAGCCGGCTGACCGCCCGGCGCACTGCCGGTGCCGACGGTCGGTTCGAACGCGAGCATTCGCAGCAACGTCATCGTGAAGCCTGCGTATTCGTCCGGCGCAAGGCCGAGCTCCGCGCGTCCGACCGTCGCGATCTGATAGAACAGCTGAACCTGCTCGGGGCTCAGCGTTTCCGCGAAGCGGCGCAGGTCGGCCGCTTCCGGCCATTCGTCGAGGACCGAACCCGGCGCGAACTGCGCCCATGCGATCCGGTGCAGCAGGCTCGCAAGATCCTGCAGCGCGGTGGAAAAGGACAGGCTGCGCAGCGACATCTCGTCGGCGATCGCGAGAATCTCCGGGCCGTTGCCGGCCGCGAGCGCATCGAGCAGGCGCACCATATAGGTCTGGTCGAGCGCGCCGAGCATGCCCGATACGGCCGATTCGGTCACTTCGTTCGCCGAATAGGCGATCGCCTGGTCGGTCAGCGACAGCGCATCGCGCATGCTGCCCTGCGCGGCGCGCGCGAGCAGGCGCAGCGCCTGCTGTTCGAACGAGATCCGCTCTTCGCCAAGGATTCGTTCGAGATGCGACACGATGTGCCCGGCCGGCATCTGCTTCAGATTGAACTGCAGGCAGCGCGACAGCACGGTGACGGGAATCTTCTGCGGGTCGGTTGTCGCGAGGATGAACTTGACGTGCGGCGGCGGCTCCTCGAGCGTCTTCAGCATCGCGTTGAACGCATGATTCGTCAGCATGTGCACTTCGTCGATCATGTAGACCTTGAAGCGCGCATCGACGGGCGCGTACACTGCGCGCTCGAGCAGCGCGGCCATCTCGTCGACGCCGCGGTTGCTCGCCGCGTCCATTTCAACGTAATCGACGAAGCGGCCTTCGTCGATCTCGCGGCACGCGCGGCACACGCCGCACGGCTGCGACGTGACGCCGGTTTCACAATTGAGCGCCTTCGCGAAGATCCGCGACAGCGTCGTCTTGCCGACACCGCGGGTTCCGGTAAACAGATAGGCGTGATGGAGACGCCCGCCGTCGAGCGCGTGCGTGAGCGCCCTGACGACGTGCTCCTGGCCGACGAGCGAAGCGAAATCCTTCGGACGCCACTTGCGTGCGAGAACTTGATAGGTCATCGGGAAATTGTATCAGTAACGCTGCGTCGCGCCGACACGCGAAACGGTGCGGAAGACGGGCAAGGCGCAGGAAAAAAACGGAGGATGATGCGGAAATAAAAAACGCCCGGCGAACGGGGCGAGAGGAAAGGTGACGAGCCCGACCCTCGGCACTGGCGGAAAACGATTGTGGCTGCTTCGTTCCCGACCTGACCAGGTTCACCGCCCCACCATGCGAGGAGGCCCGTCACGGCATATTCTATCACCGCTTCCGCCCGAATGCGACCGTTTGTTCGCAACAAGGCGAAAGATCGCGCAAACCGACGCGCGTGCGAGCACGCCAATCCGGCGCAACTTGCAGATATATCGCAACGCTTCGTGACTCTTGCATTTTGTGCGCCGGCCTCCACCTTCAGAACACAACGGTCGAACGGCGCGCCGTACCCCTACTCGCATAGCGGCTACTATCGCCGCCCGCAGCAGATAGCAATTTAGGCTAATATGACGCCCGAACGACCCGCGAGCCGCGCCATGCAGCGCTTACGCCCCTCCTTCCGGGGAGCGGAGTGACCTGCCGCAGCGGCCGGCAGCCGACAAGGCCGCCGGAGCGCCGCAACGCGCCTAGCAGGCAGTCCCCGAACCGTAAGAGGTATTGACCCAATGAGCGAACAGATCAAACACATCAGCGACGCATCGTTCGAACAGGACGTCGTCAAATCCGACAAGCCCGTGCTCGTCGACTTCTGGGCCGAATGGTGCGGCCCGTGCAAGATGATCGCCCCGATCCTCGACGAAGTCGCGAAGGACTACGGCGACAAGCTGCAGATCGCGAAGATCAACGTCGACGACAACCAGGCAACGCCCGCGAAGTTCGGCGTGCGCGGCATCCCGACGCTGATCCTGTTCAAGAACGGCGCGGCCGCCGCGCAGAAGGTCGGCGCGCTGTCGAAGTCGCAGCTCACCGCATTCCTGGACAGCCACCTGTAATACCGGCCGTTCCTCGGACGTGTTGTCAGCCGACAACACGTCCGCCGACAAGCCGCCGATCGGCCGCTCAGGCGCGAATCGGCGTATGCTAGAATCAAAAAACGTCTACAAGACGCATTAAGTCTCAGAGCGCTTCCGCTCGCCCTCCTCCCTTATTTCTTTTCGTCGCTTCTCCTCCCTGGCGGGTTCTCCGTATGCATTTATCCGAGCTCAAGTCTCTGCACGTGTCCGAACTGATCGAAATGGCCAATGGCCTGGAGATCGAAAACGCGAACCGCCTGCGCAAGCAGGAGCTGATGTTCGCCATTCTCAAAAAGCGCGCCAAGACGGGAGAGACGATCTTCGGCGACGGCACGCTCGAAGTGCTGCCGGACGGTTTCGGCTTCCTGCGCTCGCCGGAAATGTCGTACCTCGCGAGCACCGATGACATCTACATCAGCCCGTCGCAGATCCGCCGCTTCAACCTGCACACCGGCGACACCATCGAAGGTGAAGTCCGCACGCCGAAGGACGGCGAGCGCTACTTCGCGCTGGTGAAGGTCGACAAAGTCAACGGGCAGCCGCCCGAGGCCTCGAAACACAAGATCATGTTCGAGAACCTCACGCCGCTGCACCCGAACAAGCCGCTGTCGCTCGAGCGCGAAATGCGCGGCGAGGAGAACGTCACCGGCCGCATCATCGACATGATCGCGCCGATCGGCAAGGGCCAGCGCGGCCTGCTCGTCGCGTCGCCGAAGTCGGGCAAGACCGTGATGCTCCAGCACATCGCACACGCGATCAAGCAGAACCATCCGGACGTCATCCTGTTCGTGCTGCTGATCGACGAGCGCCCCGAAGAAGTGACCGAAATGCAGCGCTCGGTCGCCGGCGAAGTGATCGCGTCGACGTTCGACGAACCGGCCACGCGTCACGTGCAGGTCGCCGAAATGGTGATCGAGAAGGCCAAGCGCCTCGTCGAAATGAAGCACGACGTCGTGATCCTGCTCGACTCGATCACGCGTCTCGCACGCGCTTACAACACCGTGATCCCGGCGTCGGGCAAGGTGCTGACGGGCGGCGTCGACGCGAACGCGCTGCAGCGCCCGAAGCGCTTCTTCGGCGCGGCGCGCAACATCGAGGAAGGCGGCTCGCTGACGATCATCGGCACCGCGCTGATCGAAACCGGCAGCCGCATGGATGACGTGATCTACGAAGAGTTCAAGGGCACCGGCAACATGGAAGTGCACCTCGAGCGCCGTCTCGCGGAAAAGCGCGTCTATCCGTCGATCAACCTGAACAAATCGGGCACGCGTCGCGAAGAAATGCTGATCAAGCCTGAGATCCTTCAGAAGATCTGGGTGCTGCGCAAGTTCATCCACGACATGGACGAAGTCGAGGCAATGGAATTCCTGCTCGACAAGATCCGCCAGACGAAGAGCAACTCCGAGTTCTTCGACCTGATGCGCCGCGGCGGCTGATCGCCCCGCCCGCAACGAACGGCTGAACTGACCCCACGAAGTTGGACGGTTAAAATCTAAGCGGCCAAGGGCTGAGTCCTGTATTGCACGGGACTCAGCCCATTTAATTTCAGCTTGATGCGTTCGTGGTTGTAGTAGTGAATGTAGCGGCTCAACGCATCTCGCAACTGCTCCACGTTCGCAAAGCGCGCCAGCCGATAGCACTCGGATTTCAGCGTGCCGAAGAAGCTCTCCATGGCTGCGTTATCAAGGCAGTTGCCTCTGCGCGACATGCTCTGGGTGAGCGCATGCTGCTTCAACAACCGACGGTAGGCGGGCATCTGATACTGCCAGCCTTGATCCGAATGCAGTAACGGCCGTCCTTCATCATCGAGCTTGGCCACCGCCTTCTTCAACATGCCGCTGACCAACTCGAAGCTCGGGCGCTCATCCATTTGGTAAGCGACGATCTCCCCGTTGTACAAGTCCATCACCGGCGACAGATAGAGCTTTGGGCCCCCTACATTGAATTCGGTCACGTCGGTCACCCACTTCTGATTCGGGCGTTCAGCATCAAACTGCCGCCGCAGTAGATTTGGGGCAACGCGGCCGACTTCGCCTCGCCAGGAACGATATCTCTTCGGGCGTACCAGAGATTTCAACTGCAGTTGTCCCATCAACCGCTGCACGGTCTTGTGATTGATCGCGTGTCCCGCTTGCCGGATCACTGTCGTGATTCGCCGATAGCCGTAACGGCCCTTGTGGTGGTCGTACACGCTCCGGATCTTCACTTTGAGATCCGCATACCGATCGCCAGCATCCAATACCTTGAGTTGGTAATAGAACGTGCTGCGTGCCAGACCTGCCGCCTTCAGTAACGCGGCTACCGGATGGCATTGCCTAAGCTCACGTATTATTTGCGTTTTTTCCTGGGCGCTGTCTGCTTCTTTGATTGCAGCAGCGCATCGAGCTTTTTTAGGTATGCCACCTCCGCTCGCAAATACACGATTTCCTTGAGCAGTTCCTCGCGGCTCGGCTCTTTCTGCACGGTATCGTCGAGGGATTTCGGTGGTGGTGAGGTGGTCATTTTCGGGGGGCGCCCTCGGCGACGAGGCGCCAACGCATCTATACCGCCCTCATGATACAGACGCTCCCAGATCGGGATGCTTCGTTCATTGCGGATGCCGAATAGCGCTGCCACCTGCGCATACGACAGCTCATCGCGCCGCATCCGCTGAAGGACTGACAACTTGAATCGCGCGTCGTAGTGGCTGTGCTTCTTGCTCAGTCCGTCTTCGCCATGCTCGCGATAGCTCGCCACCCAACGTCGCACCATCGTCCTGCCCACTCCGTAACGGTGAGCAAGTGTCTTGGTGCCGGCCTCTCCAGCCAGGTACGCCTGAACCACTCGACGCCGAAAACGTTCGTCGTACTTCGTCATGAAAAACACCCCAAAGGTTGGATCTAGTCCAACTTTTGGGCTGCAGTTCACCCGGCGGCCGTTTTTTCATGCCAACCTGAACGTGAACGTACAGGTTGATCTATAATCGCGCCATCACCCGGACCGAAGCCCCACCATACCGATGCCGAACAACGCCTCCCCCACGCTGCTGACCGTGAGCGACGCCGCGTCGCGGCTCGGCGTCACGCCGCGCACGCTGAAGTATTACGAAGAGCGCGGGCTCGTCACGCCGTCACGCAGCGGCGGCCGCTATCGCCTTTACGACGAAGCCGATCTTGAACGCTTCGCCCGCATCCTGCGGCTGCGCGCGCTCGGCTTTTCGCTACACGGCATCACCGAGATGCTCAAGCGCCCGCTGGAAGAAACGGGCGATGGCCGACGCCGCTACTCGGATGCGTCGTTGCGCGACATCCGCTCGGGGCTCGCCGGGCAAATCGACACGCTCGACCAACGGATCGCGGCAGTCCAGCGTGAGCTGAAAGAAGCCGTCGCGCTGCGCAAGGAACTGCAGCATGACATCGACTACATCGAACGGCGACTCGCAGGCGAAAACCCCGACACACTGATCGCGCAGCGGCAAGCGGAAGCCGGCACACGGCGCGCGCGCAAGGGCCGGGAATGAACGTCGCGCCCGGTCGCCCGCCGCTGTGGAGTCGTGCAAACCTGCGCGCGGACCTGTTTCCGTGGGCGCTTGCGCTCGTCACCGGCATCGACTACTTCGACAACGCGGCCTTTTCGTTCTTCGCGAGCTACATCGCTGGCGGCATCAACGCGTCGCCCGACGAGCTCGTGTGGTCGTCGAGCACGTATGCGGTCACGGCCGTGCTCGGGATCCTGCAGCAGCAATGGTGGGTCGATCGTCTCGGGCATCGCCGCTACGTCGCCGGCTGCATGCTGATGTTCTCGTTCGGCGCGATCGCGGCCGCGCTCGCGGACACGTCGCTCGAGCTCGCGTTCGCGCGCGGCTTCCAGGGCTACTTCATCGGCCCGATGATGGGCGCATGCCGGATCCTGATCCAGATCAGCTTCAAGCCGCAGGAGCGGCCGCCCGCCACACGCGCGTTCCTGATCATGATCCTGCTCGGCAGCGCGCTCGCGCCGATCGTCGGCGGGCTGCTCGTCGCGCATTCGACGTGGCGCGCGCTGTTCGCGTGCACGGCGCCGGCGGGAATTGCCTTCGCGATTCTCGCGCTCCTCACGTTACCCGATTCGGGCAGGACGCCCGACGACGAACGCGGCTCCGGACATTTCTGGCCGTACGTCGTGTTCGCGCTCGCGCAAGGCGCGCTGCAGATCGTGCTGCAGCAGGTGCACTACCAGCTCTACAGCGGCTCGCCGATGCTGATCGCGCTGACGTTCGCGGGCCTCGGCGCGCTCGCATGGTTCGCCTACCACCAGTGGAACCATCCGACGCCGCTCGTGCGGCTGCACGCGTTTCGCGAGCGCACCTTCCAGGTCGGGCTGCTGCTGTACATGTTCTATTACTACGAGTCGACGGGTTTCAGCTACCTCACCTCCCGCCTGCTCGAAGGCGGGCTCGGCTATCCGGTGGAGAACGCCGGGCGCCTGGTCGGCACGATGTCGCTGATTTCGGCAACCGCGCTGTTTGCCTACCTGCGCTATGCGAAGCTCGTCACGCACAAGAAATGGTTTGTCGTGCCCGGGTTCGCGATCGCTATCACGGCCGCTCTGTGGATGACGCGGATGACGCCGCAAATCGGCGAAGCCGCGCTGATCGTCCCGCTGCTGCTGCGCGGGCTGTTGTTGCTGTTCATCGTGCTGCCGGTCGCGAACCTGACATTCCGCATCTTCGCGATCGACGAATACACGCATGGCTACCGATTGAAGAACATCGTGCGGCAACTGACGATCTCGTTCGCGACGTCGTCGGTGATCATCGTCGAGCAGCACCGGCTGGCCGTCCATCAGACGCGGCTCGTCGAGCGTGCGAACGTGTTCGATCCGCTGTTCCAGCAAACCGTCGACGCACTCACTCGCAGCTACGCGGCTGCCGGCCATGCGCTGAACGAGGCGCACGGCCTCGCGATCGCATCGATCGCGCGGATGGTCGCGCAACAGGCGTCGTTCCTTGCGTCGCTCGACGGTTTCTATTTCCTCGCGGGCGTCGCGCTCGTCGGCGGCCTCTTCGCGGCATGGCAAAAAGAGATCGATTGAGTTAAAAGACAGGCTTTGGATTCTCCCGCGCTGCCTCCATGCTCTCGAAACTGACCCGCTGGTTCGACGACCGCCGCCGCGACCGCGCGCTGCGCAGCCATCCGATTCCCGACGCGCTGTGGCAGGACACCGTCGCGCGCCTGCCGTTCCTCGATGCGCTGCCGCCCGCCGACCTCGCCCGGCTGCGCGAGCTGACCAGCCTGTTCATCGCGAAGAAATCGTTCTCGACCGCGCACGGACTCGAGTTGACCGACGAGATGATCGTCGCGATCGCCGCGCAGGCATGCCTGCCCGTGCTGAATCTCGATTTGTCGCTGTACGATGGCTGGGTCGGCGTCGTCGTGTATCCGGGGGAATTCGTGATCCGCAAGACGGTGCAGGACGAGGACGGCGTCGTTCATGAAGTCGAGCAGGATGCGAGCGGCGAAGCGTGGGAAGGCGGCCCGGTGATCCTGTCGTGGGAAGACGCCCAGATGACGGACGGCCGCGACGCGTATAACGTCGTGATCCACGAGTTCGCGCACAAGATCGACATGGTCAGCGGCGAGGCCGACGGGTATCCGCCCCTTTTTCGCCGCTGGCACGCGCCGCACCTGGATGCGCAGGCGTGGGCCGACGTGTTCGAGCATGCGTACGACCAGTTCTGCGCGCGTGTCGACGCGGTGCCGGAGCGCGCGTGGGCGCGCTTCGAGCGCGACTCGCTGATCGATCCCTATGCGGCCGACCACCCGTCGGAGTTCTTCGCGGTGTGCAGCGAGGCGCTGTTCGTGCGCCCGCGTGCGTTCGAGTCCGAATTTCCGGAGCTCTACCGGCTGCTTGCCCGCTACTATCGGCAGGATCCGGCCCGGACCGGCGCCCTCGACGCGTGACGAAAATTATTCGTCAACCGTCTGATTTTCTGGCATAATCGCCGTTTTTCGACCTTAGGCAAGTGGCTCGCGCCGGGCTTGACGTCGGCTGAATCGCGCAAATGCGTGCGGTCCGGCACGGCAAGCGGCGGGTTGGCTACCGCTCTCACCAAGGAACATCATGAAACCTGGCATTCACCCGGACTACCGCGAAGTCGTCTTCCAAGACATGTCGAACGGCTTCAAGTTCATCACGCGCTCGACGATCCAGACGCGTGAAACCATCGAACACGAAGGCAAGACCTACCCGCTCGCCAAGATCGAAGTGTCGTCGGAATCGCACTCGTTCTACACGGGTCAGCAAAAGATCATGGACACGGCAGGCCGTGTCGAGAAGTTCAAGAACAAGTTCGGCGCACGCGCCAGCGGCAAGGTCGCGAAGTAAGCTTCGCACCGATCCGGTGGTTGCAACGCACCGGTACCGCACGAAAGGGCAGCCCAGGCTGCCCTTTTTTGTCTCCGCTCGCCGGGAAACGCCGTGTCGTCGGCAGGCGGCCCGGCAATCGTCTGACGCGCATTGGCCGGCGCGTCTACAATGCCGGATGCTCGGATCCGGCGCCGTCGGCGCATGATCGCGCCGGCCGCCCGCCCATAACAAATCGCTCATCTGCATGAAGCCAGTCGTTCGTCTCACCGCCTCCGCCACGCGCGCGCTGCCGCGCTGGCTGCTGCTCACGCTCTGCCTCGTCTACGCGGCGTTCGGCCTGTTTGGCCGCGACCCGTGGAAGAACGAGGATGCGGCAGGCTTCGGCGTGATGTGGACGATGGCCACCGGCGGCTGGCACGACTGGCTGCTGCCGAATCTGGTCGGCAAATTCATCACGACCGACGGGCCGCTCGGCTACTGGCTCGGCGCGCTGTCGATCCGCGCGCTGGCGCCGTGGGTCGACGCGAGCAATGCGTCGCGCGTCGACACGGGCGTGCTGTTCTGCGTCGCGTGCGCGTTCGTCTGGTACGCCGCCTACCTGCTCGGCCGGCGCGCCGAGGTCCAGCCGTTCAAGTACGCATTCGGCGGCGAGCCGGAGCCGCGCGACTACGGCCGCACACTCGCCGACGGCGCGCTGCTGGTCCTCGTCGCGTGCTTCGGACTCGCGGAGCGCGGCCACGAAACGACACCGCAGCTCGCGCAGTTCGCGTGGATCGCGATGTTCGTCTACGGCATCGTGCGCGGCATCGACAAGCCGATGCAGGGAGCGCTGTGGTGGGGTGTCGCGATCGGCCTTGTCGCGCTGTCCGGCAATCCGGTGCTCGTCGTCGCGCTGCTCGCCGGCACGGCCGCGCTGTGGCTCGTCACGCCGGAGATGCGCAACGTGCGCCTGCCGCTGATCGGCCTGCCGCTCGCGGCCGCGATCTTCGCACTGTGGCCGCTCGCCGCGTTCCACGCGGCGCCCGACGACGCCGCGTGGTTCTTCAACCAGTGGATCCACGGCAGCCTGATGCGCTTCTCGGGCCCGCCGACCACGGTGCTCGCCTATGCGGCGAAGAACCTGCCGCTGTTCACGTGGCCCGCGTGGCCGCTTGCAATCTGGGCCTGGTGGAGCTGGGCTGGCATGCGCCGTCGCGCGCACATCGCTATTCCGCTGTCGGTCGTGGTGCCGCTCGTCGCGCTCGTGATCCTGCAGAGCCAGCAGTCGAACCGCATGTACATGCTGCTGCTGCCGCCGCTCGCGGTGCTCGCTACCTTCGCGCTGCCGACGCTCAAGCGCGGCGCGATCAACGCGTTCGACTGGTTCGCGGTGCTGAGCTTCACGATCCTCGGCACCTTCGTGTGGCTCGTATGGCTCGCATCGCTCACCGGCTTCCCGCATCCGCTCGCGCGCAACCTCGCGCGCCTTGTGCCGGGTTACGAACCGCACTTCAAGATCCTGTCGTTCATCTGCGCGGTGATCGTCACCGCATGCTGGTGCCTGCTCGCGCGCTGGCGTATCTCGCGCCAGCCGAAGGTGCTGTGGCGCAGCGTCGTGCTGTCGGGCGCGGGCACCACGCTGATGTGGGTGCTGCTGATGACCCTGTGGCTGCCGATCGTCAACTACGGCCGGACCTACAGCGACGTCGCGCAGCAGATCGCGTCGCACCTGCCGAAAGACTATGAGTGCATCTCGCCCGTGCGGCTCGGCGATGCGCAGATCGCGACCTTCGCGTACTTCGGCGACATGCACTTCGAGTTCTCGGGCGACTGCGACGTGATCCTGCGCCAGGACCGCGCCGACTTCGGCGAGCCCAGCGCGATGTCGCAATACGTGTGGCGTCTCGTGTGGGAAGGCCGACGCGTCGCCGACCGCGACGAACGTTTCCGCCTGTACGAGCGCATCGAGCGGCCCACGACGCCCGTCAAGCGCCACGGCCCGCGCCACCGGACGGTCGATTGACGATGTTCGCCGACATCCGCCGGATCGTCGGTCTCGCGTGGCCCGTGCTCGTCGGCCAGCTCGCGATCATCGCGTTCGGCGTGATCGACACGGCGATGGTCGGCCGCTATTCGGCCATCGATCTTGCCGCGCTCGGGCTCGGTTCGTCGATCTATGTGTCGGTCTACATCGGGATGACGGGCATCCTGTCCGCGCTGCAGCCGATTACCGGGCAACTTTACGGTGCGCGGCGCTACGCCGAAATCGGCGAGGAAGTCCGCCAGGCGCTGTGGCTCGCGCTAATGCTCGCGGTGCCCGGCTTCCTGCTGCTGCATTTTCCGGAACCGCTGCTGCACATCGCCCACGCGCCGCCCGCGCTGCACGAGCGCACCGTCGATTACCTGCGGATCCTGTCGTACGGCCTGCCGGCGAGTCTCGTGTTCCGGATCTACAACGCGCTGACCAACGCGGCCGGCAAGCCGCGCCTCGCGATGATCCTGCAGGTCGGCGCGCTGCTGATCAAGTCTCCGCTCAACGTGTGGTTCATCTTCGGCGGCTTCGGCGTGCCAGCCCTCGGCGGCCCCGGCTGCGGGCTCGCCAGCACGCTGATCAACTGGGCGCTCGCGCTGATCGGCTTCACGCTGCTCGCGAAGCTCGACGTGTTCTCGCCGCTTTCGATCTTCTCGCGCTTTTGCTGGCCCGTCTGGGTACGCCAGAAGGCGATCCTGAAGCTCGGCGTGCCGATGGGCCTGTCATATCTGATCGAGGTCACGTCGTACACGTGCATGGCGCTCTTCATCGCGCAGTTCGGCACGACGACGCTGGCCGGCCACCAGATCGCCGGCAACATCGGCGCGGTGCTGTACATGACGCCGCTTTCGATCGGCGTCGCGGCGTCGACGCTGGTGGCACGCGCGCTCGGCGCCGGTCGCCCGGACGAGGCACGCCTGCTCGGCCGGCACAGCGTGATGCTCGCGTGCGCGATCGCGGCCGCGTACGGCGTGCTCGTGTTCACGCTGCGTCCGCTGATCGTCGGCGCATACACACCGAACCCGGCCGTGGCCGCGGCCGCCATGCCGCTGGTCGCGATCGTCACCTGCTATCACTTCTTCGACGCGCTGCAGATCACATCCGCATTCGTACTGCGCGCATACAAGGTCGCGGTCGTGCCGACCGTGATCTATGCGGTCGCACTGTGGGGCGTCGGGCTCGGCGGCGGCTACGTGCTCGGCTTCGACGTCGGCGGCATCGCGCCCGCCTGGCTGACCGGCGCGCGCGGCTTCTGGTTCGCAAACATGGTCAGCCTGTTGCTCGCAGGCGCAGGCCTCGCGCTCTACCTGCGCCACGTCAGCCGTGCGCAAGCGAGCGTCAGCGCATACAGCGCATGACGCACTGTCCGCGGCCTACGCGTGCTCGAGCACGTCGGCCGCATGGTACGAGGACCGCACGAGCGGACCTGCAACGACTTCCCTGAATCCGAGCGCCAACCCCTCGTCGCGCCACGCAGCGAACGCATCGGGGCTCACGTAGCGGCGCACCGGCAGATGGTGCGCGGACGGCGCGAGATACTGGCCGAGCGTCAGCACATCCACCTCGTGCGCGCGCAGGTCGCGCAGCGTGTCGCGCACCTCGTCGTCGCGCTCGCCCAGCCCGAGCATCAAACCCGATTTCGTCACGAGCGTCGGCCGCGCGGCCTTCGCCTGCGCGAGCAGTTCGAGCGAACCGCGATAATCGGCGCCCGGCCGCGCCGCCCGATACAGCGACGGCACCGTCTCGATGTTGTGATTGAACACGTCCGGCCACGCTGACGACAACGCATCGAGCGCCCGCGCGACGCGGCCACGAAAATCGGGCGTCAGCACCTCGACGCCGATGCCCGGCACGCTCGCGCGCACCGCCGCGATGCAGGCCGCAAAATGCGCGGCGCCGCCATCGCGCAGGTCGTCGCGATCGACCGACGTGATCACGACGTAGCGTAGTTCGAGCGCCGCGACCGCGTCGGCGAGCCGCGTGGGCTCGCCGGGGTCGAGCGGCTCGGGGCGGCCGTGCGCGACATCGCAGAACGGGCAGCGCCGCGTGCACAGTCCGCCCATGATCATGAAGGTCGCGGTGCGCTGCGCGAAGCATTCGCCGATGTTCGGGCACATCGCCTCCTCGCAGACGGAATGCAGCCGGTGATCGCGCAGCACGGCCGCCATGTCGGCGACCGCCCCGCTCATCATCGGCCGCGCCCGCAGCCACGGCGGCTTCGGCAGCGGCGCGCCGGCCACGGGCTCGACGCGCACCGGAATGCGCGCGAGCTTGTCGCGGCTCCGCGCGCCCGGCTGGCCGAGCGCGGTGAGGCTGGGTCGTTCGAGCGCGGCGGTCATCGTCAGTCTCCGAGAAACGCGACGATCAGGCGGTTCACGTCGGCAGCCGCCTCCATCTGCACCATGTGGCCGCTGCCGGCGATCACCTCGGCCCGCACGCCGTCCGGCAAGCCCTGCGCATGCTGCGCCGGAATCACCTGGTCGCGCTCGCCCCAGATCACGAGCGTGCGCGGCGCGAGCGATGCAACGCGGTCGCGGAACACGCGCCGCTGCGACGCGCCGTCGAACGCGGCATTCGCGATCTTCTCCAGCGCGGCCTGCACACCTTCGAGCCGCTTGTACTTGACGAGATCCTCGACCAGTTGCCGCGTGACGAGCGCGTTGTCGGCGAACAATGCGCCGAGGTGCGGCTTCAGCGTATTGCGGCTGTTGCCGGCGACGAAGCCGTCGATGTAGCTACGATTGATGTCGGTGCCGAGCCCGGCGCTCGCGATCAACGTCAACGAGGCAACGCGTTGCGGCGCGCGCTCCGCCGTCGCCATTGCGACCGCGCCGCCCATCGAATGCCCGATCAGGTGCGCACGGTCGATGTGCTGCGCGTCGAGCAGCGCGAGGACCGCGTCGGCCAGCTCGTCGAGGCTGCCGGTATCGACCGCCTTGCCCGACTCGCCATGCCCGGGCAGGTCGAGCGCCCATACGGGCCGATGCGCGGCCAACTCCGCGTGGTTGAACAACCAGTTGTTCAGGTCGCCGCCGAAGCCGTGGATCAGCACCGCGGGCGTGCCCGAACCGTCGCCGAGCTTGAGGAACCGGACCGTGCGTCCGCCGATCTGCGCCTTCTCCGGTTGCGGGCCGGCCGCGTCGTCGGCGGCCGCGGCCGGCACGAAATCGCGCTGGAATTCGGCGATCGCCGCGTCGATGTCGGCATCGCTTGCGTCGGCCGCGGCCACCACGCCGAGCAGCGCTCCGACCGGCAGCGTCTCGCCTTCCTGCGCGACCTGTCGGCGCAGCGTGCCGTCGAACGCGCACTCGACGCCCGACGAAATCTTGTCGGTCTCGACGTCGAGCACTTCGTCGCCCTTCGTCACGCGCTCGCCGATCGCCTTCAACCAGCCGTTGACCTGCCCCTGCTCCATCGACAGCCCCCATTTGGGCATCGTGATCATGTGAATCGACATCGTGTCAGCTCCTCGTCTTCAGAACCGCCTGCGCGATCGCGTCGGCGGACGGGATGTAAAGGTCTTCCAGCACGCCGGCGAACGGCGTGGGCGTGTGCGGTGCGGTCACGAGCTCGATCGGCGCCTTCAGCGATCGGAACGCGCGATGTGCGACGAGCGCGGCGATGTCGGTCGCGATCGAGCAGCGCGGGTTCGCTTCATCGACCACCACCACGCGCCCGGTGCGCTCCGCGCTTTCGAGGATCGTTTCCTCGTCGAGCGGCGACGTCGTGCGCAGGTCGATTACGTCGACCTGGATGCCGTCCTTCGCGAGCTTCGCGGCCGCGTCGGTCGCGAGATGCACCATGCGGCCGTACGTGACGATCGTCGCGTCGTCGCCGTCGCGCACGACGTTCGCCTCGCCGAACGGAATCGCATAGGATTCCTCAGGCACCTCGCCTTCGCGCGTATAGAGCAGCTTGTGTTCGAGGAAGATCACGGGATCGTTGTCGCGGATCGACTGGATCAGCAGCCCCTTCGCGTCGTACGGCGTAGACGGACACACGACCTTCAGCCCCGGGATGTGCGTAAACAGCGACGTGAGCATCTGCGAATGCTGCGCGGCCGCGCGCAGGCCGGCGCCGTACATCGCGCGGATCACGACCGGCGTCACGGCCTTGCCGCCGAACATGTAGCGAAATTTCGCGGCCTGGTTGAAGATCTGATCGAAACACACACCCATGAAATCGATGAACATCAGCTCCGCGACGGGCCGCATCCCGCACGCTGCCGCACCGACCGCCGCGCCGATGTAGCCGCCTTCCGACAGCGGCGTATCGAGCACGCGGCCCGGAAACTTGTGGAACAGCCCCTTCGTCACGCCGAGCACGCCGCCCCAAGCGTCGTCCTCGCCCGGCGCGCCCGCGCCGCCCGCGTTGTCCTCGCCCATCACGATCACGCTGTCGTCGCGCGCCATTTCCTGCGCGAGCGCCTCGTTGATCGCCTGCGAATAAGTGATCTTCCTTGCCATGTCCGTCTCCTGGAATATTGGGTTCGCCATGCCGGCCGCAGGCCGGTGGCCGCTGTGTCACATCGCGCTTACGGGTACGACACGTACACGTCGGTCAGCAGGTCGGCCGCGTCGGGCAGCGGTGCGGCCTTCGCCTGCGCGACCGCGTCGTCGATCAACGACTTCACCTGCGCATCGACCGCGCGCAGCTCGTCGGTGGTCAGCACCTCGGCACGTACCACGCGCGCTTCGAAATGCTTCAGGCAGTCCTTCTCGTCGCGCAGCTTCTGCACTTCGCCCGGCGCGCGATAGGTCTGCGCGTCGCCTTCGAAGTGACCGAAATAGCGGGTGAACTTCACCTCGACGAGCGTCGGGCCGCCACCGTTGCGTGCGCGTGCGACGGCTTCGCCGAGCGCCTCGTGCACCGCGAAGAAGTCGAAACCGTCGACGATCACGCCCGGCATCCCGAAGCCGTTCGCACGGTCGGCGATGTTGTCGGTCGCGACCGACCAGCTCGACGACGTTGCTTCCGCATAACCGTTGTTTTCGGCCACGAAGATCGCCGGCAGCCGCCACACCGACGCGAGGTTCATCGATTCGAAGATCACGCCCTGGTTCGACGCGCCGTCGCCGAAGAAGCACACGCCGACGCCGCCCGTCTTCTTGTGCTTGGCCGCGAGCGCCGCGCCGCACACGAGCGGGCCGCCCGCGCCGACGATCCCGTTCGCGCCGAGCATCCCCATCGACAGGTCAGCGATGTGCATCGAGCCGCCCTTGCCGTGGCAGACGCCCGTCTTCTTGCCGTAGATCTCGGCCATCATCCCGTGCACGTCGACGCCTTTCGCGATGCAGTGGCCGTGGCCGCGGTGCGTGGTGGCGACATAGTCTTCAAGGCCGAGGTGCAGCATCGTGCCGACGGCGGAAGCCTCCTCGCCCGCGTACAAGTGAACGAAACCGGGGATTTCACCGGTCGCGAACTCGACGTGCAGGCGCTCCTCGAATTCGCGGATCGTGCGCATCAGCCGGTAGGCGTCCAGCAGCGTGTCCCTGCTGAGCTGTGTCGAAACGGTCATGTGTGTCTCCTGGGTAGGTCTGACTGCGAATGCCGCCGCGGCAACGCCCCGGCGACGGATTGCACGACGGCCGCGGCCGTCGGTGAAACGTGACGCCGCCGTCAGCCGCGCCACGCGCCGGCGTCGCGCAACACCTGCCGCGACGACGCGTAACGCAGCGTGCGGCCGACATCGACCGTGAGCGGCCCGCGCCAGTCGAGCGCGATCTCGTAGCGCTCGCCGCGCGCGACCTCGATCTCGCGCTCGCCATCGAACGCGAGCGTGCCCTGCTCGAACGGGATCGTCTGCCACGCGCCCGGCTCGAGCCGCTCGCAGCTGCGCATCACGACGCGATCGACGCGGCCGGGTGCGATCGGTGCGACGAGCGGCGTGCCGGCGGCGTTGCCGTCGACGGCGAAACGCATCGCGAGTCCGTGCGGCGCGCTGCGCTCGAGCGGCGCCCACGCGCCGCCGAGCGCGGACAGCCCGATGCCGTCCGGCTCCGCAAAAGTCAGATAGAGCGTGTCGATGTCGTCGGGCCCCGAGATCGCACGCGCGCCGATGAAGCGCTGGCGGGCCGCGCACACGTCGACGAGCGCGATCTCCTCGCGCCCCGCGTTCGCGCCCGCCGCGCAGCGCACGACGAGTCGCTTGTTGCGCGCGAACGCGACCTCGGCCGGCACGGCGCCGGTCGCGGCGAGTCCGGCCGCGACGCCCGCGACGGTCGCCTCGCGATGTTCGGGAAACGCATTGTTGGTGCCGGTGGACAGCGCGACGAGCGGCGTCGAGCCGCAATGCGCGGCGACCGCGCGATGGGTGCCGTCGCCGCCGAGCACGACGATCAGCGCGACTTCCATCCGGCGCATGTACGCGGCGCCGGCATGCGTGTCGGCGACGGTATCGGAGATCGGCAGGTCGACGAATTCGACGTCGGGCCAGCGTTCGTGCGGCGCGACCGCGCGATGCGTATCGAGCGCACGCATCAGCAGCGTCGCGATGCCCGTCTTGTCGCGCAAGGTCAGCACGCGCTCGACGCCCATCGCGCCCAGGCCGGCGAGCAGGCGCACGACCATGTTGGCCTTTTCCGCCGTTGGGAACACGGATGCATGCGTCGTCAGGCGGCGAATGTCGCGCCCCGATGCGGGGTTCGCGATCACACCGACGGTCACGGGCGTCGTCACGGGCTTGTCTCCATCCAGTGGACCGGCGCTCGCGCCGGCCCTGCTTGTGTCGTCCGCCGTCGTCGAGGGCAGCGGATCATCGTCGCCGACGCAACCGCGCCGGGCTTGCCATGACATCTGCAAGCGGCGTGCCACCGTGCGGGCAACGATCGTGGAACCCGCTTGCAGACTGGCTCGGCGGCGATGCCGCCCATTGCCGGCCGCTGGCGCGGCAGTCCGAAGCCCCGCGAAATCGCCCGTGCGTCTCACGCCGTCGAACTCCAAGTGCGACGGTTTCGGCACCTTCATCCGGATTGCGCTTCGGCCGGCAAGCCGCGCGTATCGTGCCGCAGCGCCCAATGCCATGACGTTGGCCACCGGCACGCGCGGCAGGCCCGTGCGTCTCAGCGTCGCGAGACTGGCTGAGATGCCGCTGAGACGAACGTCTCACGCCGCGCGCGTGCTGCGATGCAATGTGATCCGCGCAGGCGGATGTGCTACAAGAACATCGAATTCCCCGCCGTACGGAACCGGAGCCGACCATGCCCTATGCCGTCCCCCAGGCCCAGCACGCCGATCGTGTGCTCGGCGCGCTCGCCGGGCGCCTGCCCGCGCCGGCCGATTCCGCGCGTCTCGTGTCGTCGTGGCAGCGCTCGCTCGAGCGCTACGCGCTCGACCCCGCGTCGTCGATCGGCCCGCGCGTGCTGACCGCGGCCGAGCTGCGCGAGGTGCGCGACAAGGAAGAAGCCTTCCTGCGCGCATCGGGCCAGTGCCTCACGCGCCTGCACGACATGATTCGCGTCGCCGATTACTGTGTGATGCTGACCGACGCGCACGGCGTGACGATCGACTACCGGATCGACCGCGAACGCCGCAACGACTTCCGTCATGCGGGGCTGCACATCGGCTCGTGCTGGTCGGAAAGCGAGGAAGGCACTTGCGGGGTCGCGAGCGTGCTGACCGATCTCGCGCCGATTACCGTGCACAAGACCGACCATTTCCGCGCAGCGTTCACCACCCTCACGTGCAGTGCAGCCCCGATCTTCGCGCCGGGCGGCGAACTCATCGGCGTGCTCGACGCGTCGGCCGTCCAGTCGCCTGACGGCCGCGACAGCCAGCGTCTCGTGTACCAGCTCGTTCGGCAGAGCGCGGCGCTGATCGAGGACGGCTATTTCGTACACAGCACCGCACAGCACTGGATATTGTTCGGGCATCCGAATCGTCACTACGTCGAGGCGCAGCCCGAATGGCTGATTGCATTCGACGAATGCGGCAACATCGTCGCCGCGAACCGGCAGGCGCGCGACGCGCTGCCGGCGCTGCGCGAACCGCGCCATATCGACGAGATCTTCGACGCAACCGAGATGCCGCTGCGCGACGCCGCGCGGCTCGACGCGATCGTCGCGCTGCGGCTGCGCGCGACCGGCGCCCCGCTCTATGCGCGGCTGCGCGCGCCGCTACGGCGCGCCGGCCGTGAAACCGGCACGGCATCGCGCCGCCCCGGCACCGCGCAGCGCCACGTCGGCGCGCTGACGCCGTTCCTGCACAGCAGCGACGCGCGCGTCGCTCAACAGGCCGAGCTCGCACTGCGTGTCGCGAGCAAGCGGCTGCCGATTCTCGTGCTGGGTGAAACCGGCGCGGGAAAAGAAGTATTCGCCCGGGCCATCCACGACGCCGGTGCGCGACGCGCACGGCCGTTCGTCGCGGTCAACTGCGGCGCGCTGCCCGAGGCGCTGATCGAAAGCGAGCTGTTCGGTTATGCGGCCGGCGCGTTCACCGGCGCGCGCAAGCATGGCGCACGCGGCAAGATCGCGCTCGCCGACGGCGGCACGCTGTTCCTCGACGAAATCGGCGACATGCCGCTTACGCTCCAGACGCGCCTGCTGCGCGTGCTCGCCGATGGCGAGGTCGTGCCGCTAGGCAGCGATACGCCCGTGCGCGTCGATCTCGACGTGATCTGCGCGACGCACCGCGATCTCGCGGGGATGGTCGGCGACGGCACGTTCCGCGAGGATCTGTATTACCGGCTGAGCGGCGCGACGTTCGAATTGCCGCCGCTGCGCGAGCGCGCGGACGTGCGCGACGTGATCGCCGCGGTATTCGCCGAGGAAGCGCAGGCGACCGGCCACGTGCTTACGCTTGATGCGTCGCTCGCCGAGCAGCTCGCCGCGTATCCGTGGCCCGGCAACGTGCGGCAGCTTCGCAACGCGCTGCGCTATGCGTGCGCGGTGTGCGACGCCGCGCGCGTGACGCGGCGCGACCTGCCGCCCGATCTCGCCGCGCGGCTCGGTGCTGGTCCGGCCGGCGCGCTGCCGGACGACGAACGCGGCCGCATCGTCGCGGCCCTCACCGCGCATCGCTGGCGACCCGACGCGGCTGCGCAGGCACTCGGCATCTCGCGCGCGACGCTGTACCGGCGGATCGCGAAACACCGGATCGTCGCGCCGCACCGCGCGTGACGCGCGGGCGCACGCTCCGTCATGCGGGCTGCCCCGCCGCTTCGTTCGCAGCGTCCGTCACGCCGGCCGCTTCGTCGCGCCGCTTAAACACCTCGTGCGCGGCAAACAATGCGTTCAGCGCGGCCGGCATCCCCGCATACACGGCCATCTGCATGAACACCTCGACGATCTCGTCGCGCGTGCAGCCGACGTTCAGCGCGGCCTCGATATGCACCTTCAGTTGCGGCTGCGCGTTGCCGAGCGCGGCCAGCGCCGCGATCGTCGCGATTTCGCGCGCTTTCAGGTCGAGCTGCGGCCGGCTGTAGATGTCGCCGAAGCTGAATTCGACCAAGAGCCGCGCGAAGTCCGGTGCGATCGGCGCAAGCGCCGAGATCACGCGTTCGCCCACTTCGCCGTCGATTTCCTTCAGTTTGTTCCAGCCGCGCGTGTAGCGATCCTCAACGAGTCGTTCCATCGTGTCCGTCCTGTTCCGATAAAGAGAGAGAAGGTTTCGCCCGTCGTTCCGTTTCCCGTTCCTGCGCCTCGTAGTACGCGATCTTGTCGCCGATCGCATCGAGGTTCGCCAGCAGCTCAGCGATATGCGCACGCACCGCGTCGCGATGCGCGACCAGCAAGTCGCGCCGCGCGCCGAACGTCGACTCGCCCTGCTCGCGCAACACCGCGAACGCCTGCATCTGCGCGATCGGCATGCCGGTCGCCTTCAGGCGCATCACGAAGGCAAGCCAGTCAAGGTCGGCCGGCGCATAGAGCCGGTGCCCGGCCGCGGTGCGCGAAATCGCGCGCAGCAGGCCAGCCTGCTCGTAATACCGCAGCGTGTGCGTCGACACGCCGGTCAGTTCGGCGACTTGCCCGATCGTCAGCGGACCGGCGGCGGAAGGTTGGGATACGGTTTTCGACATGGCAGGAACAAGGTTAGGAGTTAGAGTTCACTCTAAGTCAAGCGTGATCGCACGGCCAGCGCGACGACGATCCGCTCGCCCCCGGCGACACCGTAAACAATGGTCAAAATCGGCGCCCGGCGCGGATTTCGGCCTTTACAGCACCGCAAGCCTTCAGCAAGATTCAGTCAGCCTGTCTTAAAAAGGGCACGCATTTGTCCTATGCTTAACGGCGACGCCCGGCCAGGTCTCGCCGTGCCGTCCGTTGCAACAGCCATTCATCCGTCAGAACCAGGGAGCCTTTGCCATGCTGAAAAAGCTGCTGATGCTGTTCGTCGCGCTGTCGCTGTCGCTTGCCGCCGGCCTTGCCGCGGCCGTGGAAGTCAACACGGCCGACCAGGCCGCGCTCGAATCGGTGAAGGGCCTCGGGCCCGTGAAGTCGAAGGCGATCATCGACGAGCGCACCAAGAACGGCCCGTTCAAGGACGCGGACGATCTTGCGAACCGCGTGAAGGGGCTCGGTACGAAGTCGGTCGGGCATCTCGAGGAAAACGGCCTGACGATCGGCGGTTCGTCGACGCCGCCGAAGGGCGTGAAGCTGTCGAAGCCGGCCGCGACGGCGTCCGCAACCACGTCGGCGACGACGTCGGCAGGCACCGCTGCGACGCCGACGGCCGCAACGCCGGCCCCGGCCCCTGCCGCCAGCGCGCCGGAAGCGGCGTCGAAGCCGGCCAAGAGCAAGCGCGCGTCGAAGAAGGAAAAGGCGGCCGCGGCTGCAGCGGCATCCGCCGATGCGGGCGCGAGCGCGCCGGCCGCAGCGTCGTCCACGAAGGCGACGAAGGGTTCGAAGAAGAAGGGCAAGAAGGACAAGGCCGCCTCCGCCGCCGCGGCGTCGGGCGCCTGATGTGCGCCGCGCGCGCGAGTCGCGTGCGCGCGGCATTCGATCAACGGGCGCCGTCGTTGCGGCGCCCTTTTCAGTAAAGGTGAAGAACCATGGGTCTCCTCGACATCGTCGGCGGTCTGATCGGCGGCCAGGCCGGCGGCAACTCGCAAAGCGCGCTCATCACGACCGCGCTCGAATTCATCAATAACCAGCCGGGCGGTCTGAACGGGCTGATCGAAAAGTTCAAGGCCGGCGGCGCCGGCGACATCATCGGCTCGTGGGTCGGCAACGGCGAAAACCAGCCGATCTCGCCGGACACGCTGCAGAACGTGCTCGGTTCCGACGTCGTCGGCTCGCTGGCCAGCAAGGTCGGCATCGACCCGTCCCAGGCATCGTCGATCCTCGCGCAGGTGCTGCCCCACGTCGTCAACGGCGCGACGCCGAACGGCGAAGTGCCGGCCGGCGGTCAGGTCGACACGTCGAACGTGCTCGGCACGCTTACGCAGCTCGCCGGCATGTTCGGCGGCAGCAAGCAGGCCTGAGCCCGCACCGCGCGGCCTGACGGCCGCGACGACGGTTTCGGCCGCCCCACATGCAAACACCCCGCCTGAGCGGGGTGTTTGTTTTTGCGCGCCCGGCGCGAACCGGGCGTACTGCCGATCACCGGCGATCAGTGCACGACGCGGTCGAACACGAACCTGCCGTCGTTGACGTCGACCGGGATCACGTCCTTCGGACCGAAGCGGCCCGCGAGGATCAGCTTCGCGACCGGGTTCTCGATCTCCTGCTGAATCGCACGCTTCAGCGGTCGCGCGCCGAACAGCGGATCGTAGCCGACCTTCGCGATCTGTTCCAGCGCCGCCGGCGACACGTCGAGCGCCATGTCGAGCTTCGCCAGCCGGTCGTGCAGGCGCGCGAGCTGGATCTTCGCGATCGATTCGATGTTGCTGCGATCGAGCGCATGGAACACGACGACGTCGTCGATCCGGTTCAGGAACTCGGGGCGGAAGTGCTGCTTCACTTCGAGCCACACGGCGTCCTTGATCTCTTCCTGCGGTGAACCCGTCATGGCCTGGATCACCTGCGAGCCGAGGTTCGACGTCATCACGATCACCGTGTTCTTGAAGTCGACCGTACGCCCCTGCCCGTCGGTCATGCGGCCGTCGTCGAGCACTTGCAGCAGCACGTTGAACACGTCCGGGTGCGCCTTCTCGATCTCGTCGAGCAGGATCACGCTGTACGGCTTGCGGCGCACGGCTTCCGTCAGGTAGCCGCCTTCCTCGTAGCCGACATAACCCGGCGGCGCGCCGATCAGCCGCGCGACGCTGTGCTTCTCCATGAACTCGCTCATGTCGATGCGGATCAGGTGCTCTTCCGAATCGAACAGGAACGATGCCAGCGCCTTGCACAGCTCGGTCTTGCCGACGCCCGTCGGGCCGAGGAACAGGAACGAGCCGTACGGGCGGTTCGGATCGGCGAGACCGGCGCGCGAACGACGGATCGCGTCCGCCACCGCGCTGATCGCCTCATCCTGCCCGACCACGCGCTCGTGCAGCTTTTCCTCGATGTGCAGCAGCTTCTCGCGTTCGCCCTGCATCATCCGCGACACCGGAATCCCGGTTGCGCGCGACACGACTTCCGCGATTTCTTCCGCTCCGACCTGCGTGCGCAGCAGACGCGGACGCGTCGGGTTGTGCTGCTCCTGCTCTTCGGCCTGCGTGACCTGCTTCAGTTGCGACTCGAGTTGCGGCAGCTTGCCGTACTGCAGCTCGGCGACCTTCTCCAGCTTGCCTTCACGCTGCAGACGCGCGATGTCGGCCCGCACCTTCTCGATCTCTTCCTTCAACTGCGCGCTGCCCTGCACCGCCGCCTTCTCGGCGGTCCAGATCTCTTCCAGGTCCGCATATTCGCGGCCGAGGCGTTCGATCTCTTCCTCGATCAGCTGCAGGCGCTTTTGCGACGCCTCGTCCTGCTCCTTCTTCACGGCCTCGCGTTCGATCTTCAGCTGGATCAGTCGGCGATCGAGCTTGTCCATCTCTTCGGGCTTCGAATCGATTTCCATCTTGATCTTCGACGCAGCCTCGTCGATCAGGTCGATCGCCTTGTCCGGCAGGAAACGATCGGTGATGTAGCGGTGCGACAGCTCGGCCGCGGCGACGATCGCCGGGTCGGTGATGTCGACGCCGTGGTGCAGTTCGTACTTCTCCTGCAGCCCGCGCAGGATCGCGATCGTCGCCTCGACGCTCGGCTCGTCGACGAGCACCTTCTGGAAGCGGCGCTCGAGCGCGGCGTCCTTCTCGATGTACTTGCGGTATTCGTCGAGCGTAGTGGCGCCGATGCAGTGCAGCTCGCCGCGCGACAGCGCCGGCTTCAGCATGTTGCCCGCATCCATCGCGCCTTCCGCCTTGCCGGCACCGACCATCGTGTGGATCTCGTCGATGAACACGATCGTCTGGCCTTCGTCCTTGGCGATGTCGTTGAGCACGGCCTTCAGGCGCTCCTCGAACTCGCCGCGATACTTCGCGCCGGCGAGCAGCGCGGCCATGTCGAGCGACAGCACGCGCTTGCCCTTCAGCGTCTCGGGCACTTCACCGTTGACGATCCGCTGCGCGAGCCCTTCGACGATCGCGGTTTTGCCAACGCCCGGCTCGCCGATCAGCACCGGGTTGTTCTTGGTCCGGCGCTGCAGGATCTGGATCGAACGACGGATTTCGTCGTCGCGGCCGATCACCGGATCGAGCTTGCCCGCGCGGGCGCGCTCGGTCAGGTCGACCGTGTATTTCTTCAGCGCCTCGCGCTGGCTTTCCGCGTCCTGGCTGTGCACCTGCGAGCCGCCGCGCACCGCGGCGATCGCGGCTTCGAGCGCCTTGCGCGTGAGGCCGTGCTGACGGGCGAGCTTGCCGGCTTCGCCCTTGTCGTCGGACACGGCGAGCAGGAACATTTCGCTCGCGATGAACGTATCGTTGAGCTTCTGTGCTTCCTTGTCGGCCTGGTTCAGCAACCCGGCCAGCTCACGGCCGATCTGGATGTCGCCGCCCGTGCCCGTGACTTGCGGCAGGCGCGAAATGGCTTCGTTCAGCGCGCCTTGCAGCGCCTGCACGTGAACGCCTGCGCGCGACATCAGCGAGCGGGCGGAGCCGTCCTGCTGCGCGACCAGCGCCGCCAGCACGTGAACGGGTTCGATGTATTGATTGTCGCGGCCTGCCGCGAGGCTTTGCGCGTCCGCGAGTGCTTCCTGGAACTTGGTGGTGAGCTTGTCGATTCTCATTTGGCGAGACCTCCAATTTTCGATTAACACCAAGATGAGGATGGTTATACGGGTTTCAAGCGAAATTCCGGTTGATTCAGCGCAAAAATCGCCGTGCGGCGACGCGACGGCCCGCAGGCGCCTCCCCGCCCGAATGGCGGTGGTGGTACGGACGCGTCAGCCGACCTTCGACGGCGATTCGACCGTCGCCACTGCGTGATCCGCTGACGGCTCGGCACGCACCAACGCGACCGGACGAATGCCGAGCAGCGCGACGAGCGGCGACGCCGGCGCGGCCAGCTCACCGATCGTATGACGGTCGAGTTCGGCGAAGAACGCATCGCGCGCGGCCGCCAGCACGCCCTTGAGGCGGCACTGCGGCTCGATCACGCAGCCTCGCGACTCGCCGCCGTCGGCCGTAAAGCAGCCGACCAGCGCGAAATCGTTCTCGGTCGCGCGCACCACCTGGCCGACCGTCAGCTTCAGCGATTCGCGGAACAGCCGCAGTCCGCCGTTGCGGCCGCGGACGGTATCGACCCAGCCGAGCTCGCCGAGCTGCTGCACGACTTTCATCAGATGGTTCTTCGAGATGCCGTAGGCGTCCGAGATCTCCTGGATCGTCGCGAGCCCCTCGCCGCGCACGGCGAGATACAGCATGACGCGCAGCGAATAGTCGGTGTAGTCGGTGAGTCTCATGAGCGAATACGGAAAATGGTCGATCGCGCCCCGATCAAGCTGGCCGGGTCACTGGAACGCGCTCCGCGACGGTTCGCGAGGCCGCTCGAGGGCGCCGGGTTGCCGGGACGGCCTGCGCGCAATAAGATGCATGATATCTACGCATTTTTCAGGCATTGGTGGACGCTATTTTGCGTCAAAATTCTGTCGGCGTCCTGCGCGTTGCCAACGCTGCCGTTCCGCCGGCACGACACCGACGCCCTGATTTTCCCGGCCCTTTTTGCCATGACCGCCCTGCCCGCCTCGCCCGATACCGCCCCGGCCCGCCCTCGCGACGCCGAACCGACAGAAGACAACATCCGCGACCTCGTGTACGCGTTCTACGACCGTGTGCGCGCCGATCCGCTGCTCGGCCCCGTGTTCGACGCGAAGCTGGACGGCCGCTGGGACGACCATCTGCCGAAGATGGTGAACTTCTGGTCGAGCCTCGTGCTCGGCACCAAGGGCTATCGCGGCAACGTGCAGCAGGCGCACCAGCCGCTCGACGGGATCGAGCCCGCGCACTTCAGCCGCTGGCTGTCGCTGTTCCTGAAGACAGTCGAGGGACGCTACACGCCGCCCGCGGCCATCCGCTTCATGGAGCCCGCGCTGCGCATCGCGCAGAGCCTGCAGTTGAGCCGCTTCGGCTGGGATTATCAGATTCCACCCGAGCAGCAGGCGCTGCTCGACGCGATCGCGCCACGCCGGCGCGACACCGGCGACGATTCGCATGCGCTGCCGTCACGCGCGCGCGGCGAGCCGTTCCCGACGAAGATCATCGGGCGCGGCACGGATCCGGACGCCTGATACGACGACTCGCAGCGCCGCCGCGCGAGCGCCTGCGGCACATCGCCGCACGACACGAACACCGCGCTCAACGCGGCGTGTTGCCCGATTCGACACCCCAGCGCGCGAGCGCCGCATCGTCGGTGCTGCGGGCATCGACCCAGCGCTCCCCGTCCGGCGTCGTTTCCTTCTTCCAGAACGGCGCCTCGGTCTTCAGGTAGTCCATCACGAACTCGCACGACGCGAACGCATCGCCGCGATGCGATGCGACCGTCGCGACCATCACGATCTGGTCGAGCGGCAGCAGCCGGCCGACGCGATGGACGATCGCGACGTCGATCCCGGGCCAGCGCCGGCCGGCCTCGGCGGCGATCTTCTCGAGCGCCTTCTCGGTCATCCCCGGATAGTGCTCGAGCTCCATCGCGGCAACCGAATCGCCTTCGTTCAGGTCGCGCACGGTGCCGACGAAGCAGGCGAGCGCGCCGATCTTCGGGTTGCGCGCGCGCAGCGCCGCCACCTCGGCGTTCAGGTCGAAATCGTCGGTCTGCACTCGTACCGTAGCCATCGCCCGCCTCTCAACCGCCGGTCACGGGCGGAAAAAACGCGACTTCGCAACCGTCGGTGAGCCGCGTATCGGGGTCGGTCATCTCGTGATTGCATGCCATGCGCAACGCGCGCCCTTCGGCGAGCGTCTCGGCCCACGCGCCGCCGCGCAGGCGCAGCCATGCACGCACGTCGCCGACGGTCGTCACGCCGTCCGGCACGTCGGCCTGCTCGTCGGATACGCCCAGCGCCTCGCGCACGCTTGCAAAGAATTTCAGTTGAATCTTCATGGGTCGGGAAGCCGTCGCGTTACGACAGCAGTTCGGAAAACGGAATGAAACGCACGGTCTCGCCCGCGCTGATCGCGTGCTGCGGCGGATTGTCGATCAGGCCGTCGCCCCAGACGGTCGACGTCAGCACCGCCGAGCTCTGGTTCGGGAACAGGTCGAGGCCGCCGGCCGCGTTGACACGCGCGCGCAGGAATTCGTTGCGGCGGTCGCCCTTGCTTTGCGAGAAATCCGCCCGCAGCGACAACGCACGCGGCGCGACGTCGCGCACGCCGGACAGGCGCAGCAGGAACGGCCGCACGAACAGCAGGAACGTGACGAAGCTCGACACGGGATTGCCCGGCAGCCCGATGAAGTGGGCGTCGGAACGCGCGTCGCCGCGGCGCACCGCGCCGAACGCGAGCGGCTTGCCCGGCTTCATCGCGATCTGCCACAGCGCGAGCCGCCCTTCGGCCTCGACGGCCGGCTTCACGTGATCCTCGTCGCCGACCGACACGCCGCCGCTCGTCAGGATTACGTCGTGATCGCGCGCGGCCTCGCGCAACGTGTCCTGCGTCGCCGCGAGCGAGTCGGGTACGATCCCGTAGTCGGTCACGTGGCAGCCGAGCCGCTCGAGCAACCCGCGCAGCGTGAAGCGGTTCGAATTGTAGATCGCGCCAGGCTTCAGCGGCTCGCCCGGCATCGTCAGTTCGTCGCCGGTGAAGAACACCGCGACGCGAATCCGCCGCGCGACCGACAGCTGCGCACTGCCGACCGACGCGGCCAGCCCGAGCGCCTGCGGCGTGAGCCGCGTACCGGCCTGCAGGATCACCGAACCCTGGCGGATGTCCGCGCCCTGCGCGGTGATCCATTCACCGGCCTTGGGCGTGTGGAGAATTTCGACCGCGTCGCCGTCGGCCGACGTCTGCTCCTGCATCACGACGGCATCGGCGCCGGGCGGCACCGTCGCGCCGGTGAAGATCCGTGCGGCCGTACCCGCCGCGAGCGGCGCGGCCGGGTGGCCGGCCGGAATCCGCTGAGACACCGGCAGGCGCCGCTCGCCGTGCAGCAGGTCGGCCACGCGTACCGCATAGCCGTCCATCGCGCTCGTATGCATCGGCGGCACGTCGAGCGGCGAGCTCACGTCGGCCGCCAGCACGCGGCCGAGCCCGTCGAGCGTCGCGACGGTTTCGGCGCCGGGCAGCGGCTTTGCGGCTTCGAGCAGCGCGGCGAGCGCTTCGGCGGTCGACAGCATCGGCGCGCGCGGCGCCGCGGGATTCGGGTTCGACATCGATGGAATCGGGGATCGTTGGAATCAATACGCCATTGTAGCGACGCCATCGCGCCCACGCGCGATATGCCGGCCATGCGACAACTGTGATCGGCACGAACGCGCGGCACTGGCACTTGTTTCGCGCGTCATGTGGCAACCCGCCCGCGCGGCCGCCACCAAGCGAAACGGCCGGAACCCCGATCCGTGCGACGAATCGGCATTCCGGCCGTCCTGTCCCGCCGGGCTTGGGCCCCCGCGGCCCGGCGCTACCCTGGTGCCGCGCTATGCGCCCGTATGCGCGGCGATGAAGTCCTTCACCTGCTGCGCATCGGCCTTCACGACCTCGAAACGCTGCGGCAGCGCCTCGAGCCCGTCGAATGCAGCCGGCCGCTCGGCCTCGCGATCGAGCGCTTCGCGGATCGTCTCGCCGAACTTGATCGGTTGGGCCGTCTCGAGGACGATCATCGGCACGCCCGCATCGAGATGCTCGCGCGCGACCTTCACGCCGTCGGCCGTGTGCGTGTCGATCATCGTGTCGTAGCGCGAGAACACGTCGCGGATCGTTGCGATGCGATCCGCGTGGCTGCTGCGGCCCGACACGAAGCCGAACTCGGCGACGCGCGCGAAATCGCCGCTCGCCGCGAGATCGAACCCGCCCTTCTCCTCGACGTCGCGGAACAGCTGCATCACGCGGGCCGGATCACGGCCGAGCAGGTCGAACACGAAGCGCTCGAAGTTCGATGCCTTCGAGATGTCCATGCTCGGGCTGCTCGTGTGATACGTGTTTTCCGCGCTGCGCACGCGATATGCGCCGGTGCGAAAGAACTCGTCGAGCACGTCGTTCTCGTTGGTCGCGACCACGAGCTTCGCGATCGGCAGGCCCATCATCCGCGCGATGTGGCCCGCGCAGACGTTACCGAAGTTGCCCGACGGCACCGTAAATGACACGCGTTCGTCGTTGGACGTCGTCGCCGCGAAATAGCCCTTGAAGTAGTACACGACCTGCGCGACGACGCGCGCCCAGTTGATCGAGTTGACCGTGCCGATCTTCTGCTGCGCCTTGAACGCGTGATCGTTGGACACGGCCTTCACGATGTCCTGGCAGTCGTCGAACACGCCTTCGACCGCGAGGTTGAAGATGTTCGGATCCTGCAGGCTGAACATCTGGGCGGTCTGGAACGCGCTCATCTTCTTGTGCGGCGACAGCATGAACACGCGCACACCGGCCTTGCCGCGCATCGCGTATTCGGCCGCGCTGCCCGTGTCGCCCGACGTCGCGCCGAGGATGTTCAGCGCTTCGCCGTGCTTCGCGAGCGTGTACTCGAACAGGTTGCCGAGCAGCTGCATCGCCATGTCCTTGAACGCGAGCGTCGGGCCGTTCGACAGTTCGAGCAGCGAGATCGGCGCGCCGCTTTCGGTGCCGAGCGTCTTCAGCGGCGTGATGTCGGATGCGTTCTCGCCATGGCGCGTGTTGCTGTACACGGCGGCCGTATACGTGCGGCGCGTGATCGCGCGCAGGTCGTCGGCCGGCACGTCGTCGCAGAACTTCGACAGGATCTCGAACGCGAGATCCGCATACGGCAGCGTGCGCCAGCGCGCGAGTTCGTCGGCCGACACCTTCGGGTACTCCGCCGGCAGGTACAGCCCGCCGTCCTTCGCGAGACCACCGAGCAGAATGTCGGAGAACGTGTGGCGCTCGCCGATGCCGGCGCCGCGCGTGGAGATGTAGTTCATGTCGTTCCTGGTCCTCAGTTCAGCGCTTCCATGCGCAGCTTCGTCACCTTCGAGACCACCGTCGAGAGGCTTTCGATCTGCGCAATCGCCGCGTTCACGTGCTTCTCCAGCGTCTCATGCGTGATCAGGATGATGTCGGTTTCGCCGTTCGCGTCGTCGACCTGCTCCGATTCCTTCTGCAGCAGCGCGTCGATCGAGATGCCCGTCGCGGCGAGAATGCGCGTGATGTCCGCGAGCACGCCCGTCTGGTCGGCCACGCGCAGGCGCAGGTAATAGCCGCTCGTCACTTCCTCGATCGGCAGGATCGGCGTGTTCGACAGGCTGTCCGGCTGGAACGCGAGATGCGGCACGCGATGCTCGGGGTCGGCCGTGTGCAGGCGCGTGACGTCGACGAGATCCGCGACGACCGCCGATGCGGTCGGTTCCGCGCCCGCGCCCTTGCCGTAGTACAGCGTCGTGCCGACCGCGTCGCCGTGCACGACGACCGCGTTCATCGCACCCTCGACGTTCGCGAGCAGGCGCTTCTCGGGAATCAGCGTCGGATGCACGCGCAGCTCGATGCCGTTTTCGGCACGGCGCGTGATGCCGAGCAGCTTGATCCGGTAGCCGAGCTCTTCCGCGTAGCGGATGTCGGTCGCGTCGAGCTTGCTGATGCCTTCGACGTATGCGCGGTCGAACTGGACCGGCACGCCGAACGCGATCGCGCTCATGATGGTCGCCTTGTGCGCGGCATCGACGCCTTCGATGTCGAAGGTCGGATCGGCTTCCGCGTAACCGAGCTCCTGCGCGGCCTTCAGCGCGGTCGCGAAGTCGAGGCCACGGTCGCGCATTTCCGACAGGATGTAGTTGGTCGTGCCGTTGATGATGCCCGCGATGTACTGGATGCGGTTCGCGGTCAGACCTTCGCGCAACGCCTTGATGATCGGGATGCCGCCGGCAACCGCCGCCTCGAACGCGACCATTACGCCCTTCTCGCGCGCGGCCTCGAAGATCTCGGTGCCGTGCACCGCGAGCAGCGCCTTGTTCGCCGTCACGACGTGCTTGCCGTTCGCGATCGCGCGCAGCACGAGCTCGCGCGCGATGCCCGTGCCGCCGATCATCTCGGCGATGATCGAAATCGACGGATCGTCAACGACCGCGTTGAAATCGTCGGTGATCTGCGCGGCGCCGGCGTTACCGCCGAGCGCGGCCTGCGCCTTGGCCGGGTTGCGCACCGCAATGCGCGCGACCTCGATCCCGCGCCCCGCGCGTCGCTTGATTTCTTCCTGATTGCGGTGCAGCACCGTGAAGGTGCCGCTGCCGACGGTGCCGAAGCCCAACAGGCCAACTTTGATCGGTTCCATGCTGCGTGTGATCGATGAGTAAGAATGAATGAATGCCGGGGACCGTGCCGCTCAGACCGAATGGCGCTTGCGGTAGCCGTCGAGGAAGCGCGCGATCCGGTTGATCGAATCGGTCAGGTCGTCGAGGTTCGGCAGGAAGACCACGCGGAAGTGATCCGGTGCGCCCCAGTTGAAGCCCGTCCCCTGCACGAGCAGCACGCGTTCCTCGAGCAACAGGTCGAGGATGAACTGCTGGTCGTTCTGGATCGGATAGAGCTTCGGATCGAGGCGCGGGAACATGTACAGCGCCGCTTGCGGCTTCACGCAGGTCACGCCCGGAATCGACGTGAGCATGTCGTACGCCAGCTCGCGCTGCTTGTACAGGCGCCCGCTCGGCACGATCAGCTCGTTGATGCTCTGGTAGCCGCCGAGCGCGGTCTGGATCGCGAACTGCCCGGGCACGTTCGCGCACAGACGCATCGACGACAGGATCCCGAGCCCTTCCAGGTAATCCTTCGCGCGCCGGCGGTTGTCGCCGCCGAGGCCCGACACAGCCATCCAGCCCGCGCGGTAGCCGCACGAGCGATAGCTCTTCGACAGGCTGTTGAACGTGACGGTGATCACGTCTTCCGACAGCGAGCCCAGCGCCGTGTGCTCGAGCCCGTCGTAGACGATCTTGTCGTAGACCTCGTCGGCGAACACGATCAGCCCGTGCTGGCGCGCGATCTCGAGCAGATCGAGCAGCAATTCGTCGGAATAAAGCGCGCCGGTCGGGTTGTTCGGGTTGATCACGACGATCGCCTTGGTGTTCGGCGTGATCTTGCGGCGGATGTCGTCGAGGTCGGGCATCCATGCGTTCTGCTCGTCGCACACGTAATGCACGGGCGTGCCGCCCGACAGACTCACGGCGGCCGTCCACAGCGGGTAGTCGGGCGCCGGCAGCAGCACTTCGTCGCCGTCGTTCAGGAGCGCCTGGGTCGCCATCACGATCAGCTCGGACGCACCGTTGCCGATGTAGATGTCGTCGAGACCGACGCCGACGACGCCCTTTTGCTGCGTGTAGTGCATCACGGCCTTGCGGGCCGAGAACACGCCCTTCGAATCCGAATAGCCGGACGATGCCGGCAGATTGCGGATCATGTCCTGGATGATTTCGTCCGGCGCGTCGAAACCGAACGGCGCGAGGTTGCCAATGTTCAGCTTGATGATGCGGTGGCCTTCTTCCTCGAGGCGCTTCGCGTGCTCGAGCACCGGGCCACGGATGTCGTAGCAGACGTTGAGCAGCTTGTTCGACTTCTGAATCGGTTTCACGACGACACGGTTCCTGGGTTGGCCTTGCGGCCGGGGGACGGGATCAAAACTGGAGAGCGGCCGGTCTGTGCGCGCTGTCTAGACTGGGAAAATGCGGGCGGTCGGACGCGGCTTGTGGCGACGCACGATGCAAGTGGCGCCCGGGGGCGACCAAAAAGTTATAATTTAGCGGATTTTGGCCGACTTTCGCAATGCACCATGGCCGCTGCGGGCCCGCGCCGTCAGGCGTCCCGCGCACGGCGGTCGCGAAACCGGCCGCCCGGGCCCGTGCGGCCCTTGCCAGACATTCCCTCCACGGAACCGCGGAATACCGATTTGAAACTGCACCAGGACACGAGCGGCGCGCTCAACACCGTCACCGGCTACGGCCCCGATTATGTCGACGTCAACCTCCAACGCCACGAAGGAAGCGTCATCGTGCTGCCCGGCGCACCGGTGCGCGACTGGCCCGTGTCGTCATTCGACGCGCTCGGGCCCGAGCATTTCGCCATGCTGCTCGACCCCGCCCCCGAACTGGTGATCTTCGGCAGCGGCGCGCGGCTGCGCTTTCCGCACCCGCGCCTCGTGGCCGCGCTCACGGCCAAGCGGATCGGCGTCGAGACGATGGATTTCCAGGCTGCCTGCCGTACCTACAACATCCTGATGGCCGAGGGCCGCAAGGTCGCCGCCGCGCTCTTAATTGAACGTTAATCACCGATGCGGTAAAACTTCGGCCGGCACGCCGGGTCGATCCCCGGATCGTCGTCCGGGCCGATGACCGGCAATCCGCCGGCGGCTCTTACAACAACCAACAGGCTGAAAAATCCATGAACGATACGCCGTCGAGGCTACCGCTCAATCGCATTACGCTCGTCCTCCTGCTCGCCGCACTCGCGATCGTATGGTTCGCGCCGCTCGGGCTGCGCCACCTGATCCCGAGCGACGAAGGCCGTTACGCGGAAATGGCGCGGGAAATGTTCGTCACCGGCGACTGGATCACGCCGCGCTACAACGGCTACAAGTACTTCGAGAAGCCGCCGCTGCAGACCTGGCTGAACGCGCTAACGTTCGCGTGGTTCGGCATCGGCGAATGGCAGGCGCGTTTCTACACGGGCCTCGCCAGCTTCGCCGGCGTGCTGCTGGTCGGCTTCACGGGCGCGCGCCTGTTCAACCCGCTGTCCGGTTTCCTCGCGGCCGTCGTGCTCGCGTGCTCGCCGTACTGGAACCTGATGGGCCACTTCAACGCGCTCGACATGGGGCTCGCGTTCTGGATGGCGCTGTCGCTCTGCTCGCTGCTGCTCGCGCAGCGGCCGGGCCTGCAGGCAGGCGCGACGCGCGGCTGGATGTGGGCGTGCTGGGCCGCGATGGCGTTCGCCGTGCTGTCCAAGGGCCTCGTCGGACTGATTCTGCCCGGCGCCGTGCTGGTGCTCTATACGCTGATCGCCCGCGACTGGGCACTGTGGAAGCGGCTGTACCTGGTCAGCGGCCTCGTGATCTTCTTCGCGATCGTCACGCCGTGGTTCTTGCTCGTCCAGCAGCGCAACCCCGAGTTCTTCAACTTCTTCTTCATCGTCCAGCAGTTCCGCCGGTACCTGACCCCGGAACAGAATCGCCCGGGCCCGCTCTACTATTTCGTGCCGGTGCTGCTGGTCGGCTTCCTGCCGTGGCTGTCGGTCGCGTGGCAGAGCATCCGCCATGCAGTGCGCATGCCGCGCCAGCCGAACGGCTTCTCTCCGATGCTCGTGCTGCTGATCTGGAGCGCGTTCATCTTCCTGTTTTTCAGCGCATCGCATTCGAAGCTGATTTCCTACGTGCTGCCGGTCGCGCCGGCGCTCGCGCTGATGATCGGCGCCTACCTGCCGCTGATGAGCGCCGACCGGTTCCGCCGCCACCTGCTCGGCTATCTCGTGTTCTTCGTCGTCGCGGCGTTCGGGATCATCTTCCTCGCGTATCAGGGCGACGCCCGCACGCCGAACGCGCTGTACCGCGCGTTCCAGCTATGGCTGTACGCGGGCCTCGCGGTCGCCGGTGCGCTCACGCTCGCGGCCGCATGGCTGAACCGCCGCGCGGGCGTCACGGCCGCGATCACCGCGTTCGGCGCCGCATGGCTCGCGTTCGGCACGATCGGCGGCACAGGTCACGACGAATTCGGCCGCTACAGCTCGGGCGCGCTGCTCGCACCCGCCGTACGCGCCGAACTCGCGAAGCTGCCGCCCGACACGCCGTTCTACTCGATCGAGATGCTCGATCACACGTTCCCGTTCTACGTGGGCCACACGACGATCATGGTCCAGCGCCAGGACGAACTCGCATTCGGGATCTCGGTCGAGCCGAACAAGTGGATCCCGACCGTCGACCAATGGATCGAACGCTGGAAGCAGGAAACCCATGCGCTCGCGATCATGCCGCCCGGCCAGTACGACACGCTGGTCAAGCAAGGCGTGCCGATGCGCGTCATTGCGCGCGACAACCGCCGCGTGATCGTCGAGAAACCGCAATCCTGAGGACGCCCGCCGCATGAATCCCGTTTCCTTCGTATGCATCATCACCGGCGTGATGCTCAACGCCTGTGCGCAACTTCTGCTGAAAGCCGGCGTCAACGCCGTTGGACACTTCGAATTCAGCCGTGCGAACATCATCCCGGTCGGCCTGAAGATCGCGACCCAGTTGCCGATCATCGGCGGCCTCGGCTGCTACGTGCTGAGCGTCGTCGTATGGATCCTCGGGCTGTCGCGGGTCGACGTGTCGATCGCGTACCCGATGTTGTCGCTCGGCTACGTGGTCAACGCGTTCGCCGCCTGGTACCTGTTCGGCGAAGTGCTGTCGGTCCAGCGGCTCATCGGCATCGGCATCATCCTGATTGGCGTGCTCGTGCTCGCGCGCAGTTGAGCGCGCCCTGCCCGGCCGGCATTAAGCGTCCGCCTACAAAAAATCACGGTACGAAACCGGCAACCGGTGTTTAATGCCGGTTTCGGGCCCGATCGCCCGACCCCTTTATTACCAGCCATTACAGGCCACAAGCTTTCATGAGCCAGACTACCGCTCCGTTCCTGCCGCTCACCCGCCCCGAGATCGACGAGGAAACCATTCAGGGTGTCGTCGAAGTGCTGCGCTCGGGCTGGATTACCACCGGCCCGCAAAGCCAGAAATTCGAAGCCGCGCTGTCCGAGTATTGCGGCGGCCGTCCGGTCCGCGCGTTCAATTCGGGCACCTGCACGCTGGAGATCGGCCTGCGCATCGCGGGCGTCGGCCCCGGCGACGAGGTGATCACGACGCCGGCGTCGTGGGTGTCGACCAGCAACGTGATCCTCGAGACGGGCGCGACGCCCGTGTTCGCCGACATCGACCCCGTCACGCGCAACATCGACCTCGACAAGCTCGAGCAGGCGATCACGCCGCGCACGAAGGCGATCATCCCGGTCTACCTGGCCGGCCTGCCGGTCGACATGGACCGCCTGTACGCGATCGCGCGCGCGCACAACCTGCGTGTGATCGAGGACGCCGCACAGGCGCTCGGCTCGTCCTGGAAGGGCAAGCGCATCGGCGCGATCGGCGACATCGTGTCGTTCAGCTTCCACGCGAACAAGAACCTGACGACGATCGAAGGCGGCGCGCTCGTACTGAACAACGGGGACGAGGCGACGCTCGCGCAGAAGTACCGGCTGCAAGGCATCACGCGCACCGGCTTTGACGGGATGGACTGCGACGTGCTCGGCGGGAAGTACAACCTGACCGACGTCGCCGCGCGCGTCGGCCTCGGCCAGCTGCCCCACCTCGAGCGCTTCACCGCGCAGCGTCGCGCTCTCGTGCGCGCGTACTTCGCCGCGCTCGACGGCGGCCCGGCCGTGAAGCTCGGGCTCGGCCTGCCCGTCGCCGATTTCGAGAACAGCAACTGGCACATGTTCCAGATCACGCTGCCACTCGAGCGACTGTCGATCTCGCGCGCCGATTTCATGGCGCAGATGAAGGAACGCGGGATCGGCACGGGCGTGCACTACCCGGCCATCCATCTTTTCACGCTGTATCGTGCACGCGGCTTCAAGGAGGGCATGTTCCCCCACGCCGAACGATACGGCGCATCGACCGTCACGCTGCCGCTCTTCACGCAGATGACGGAAGACGACGTGCGTCGCGTGGCCGACGCCGTCAATCAGATTTGCGAACAATACGGAAAATAAGCGTACATGAATCACCCTGAAGCACGCGCCGGGCATCCGGGCGCCGCGAACCCGGAGGTATCGGTCATCATCCCCGTGTACAACGAGGAAGACGGCCTGGCCGCGCTGTTCGCGCGGCTGTACCCGGCACTCGACGCACTCGGCACGTCGTACGAAGTGATCCTGATCAACGACGGCAGCCGCGACCGCTCGGCCGCGATGCTGGCGGACCAGTTCCACGTACGCCCCGACACGACGCGCGTCGTGCTGCTCAACGGCAACTACGGCCAGCACATGGCGATCCTCGCCGGCTTCGCGCAGTCGCGCGGCGACATCGTCATCACGCTCGACGCCGACCTGCAAAACCCGCCCGAGGAAATCGGCAAGCTGATCGCGAAGATGCGCGAGGGCTACGACTACGTCGGCTCGATCCGCAAGCAGCGTCAGGACAGCCTGTGGCGGCGCAAGGCATCGCAGATGATGAACCGGTTGCGCGAGCGCATCACGCGGATCAAGATGACCGACCAGGGCTGCATGCTGCGCGCGTACAGCCGCCGCATCATCGACACGATCAACGTGTGCGGCGAAGTCAACACGTTCATCCCCGCGCTGGCCTATACGTTCGCGCAGAACCCGACCGAAATCGAGGTCGCACACGAGGAACGCTTCGCGGGCGAGTCGAAATACTCGCTGTACAGCCTGATCCGGCTGAACTTCGACCTCGTGACGGGCTTTTCGGTCGTGCCGCTGCAGTGGCTGTCGTTCATCGGCGTGATCCTGTCGCTCGGCTCCGCCGCGCTGTTCGTGCTGCTGCTCGTGCGCCGTTTCATCGTCGGCGCGGAAGTGCAAGGCGTGTTCACGCTGTTCGCGATCACGTTCTTCCTGCTCGGCGTGATCATCTTCGCGCTCGGCCTGCTCGGCGAATACGTCGGCCGCATCTACCAGCAGGTGCGCGCACGGCCGCGCTACCTGATTCAGGCCGTGCTCGAACAGCACGACGGCATGCCGGCTGTGCCGGCCGGCACGAACCGCACGGGGGTGTCGCAATGAAGCCGCGCGCCGTCGTCTTCGCGTATCACAACGTGGGCGTGCGGTGCCTGCAGGTGCTGCTGGCGCGCGGCGTCGACGTCGCGCTCGTCGTCACACACGAGGACAACCCGAACGAGAACATCTGGTTCGGCAGCGTCGCATCGGTTGCCGCCGAGCACGGGATCCCGGTGGTCACGCCGGCCGATCCCGCCGATCCGGCACTGCGCCGCGCGGTATCAGACGCACGGCCGGACTTCATCTTCTCGTTCTACTACCGCCACATGCTGCCGGCGGACCTGCTCGCGATCGCGCCACGCGGCGCGTACAACATGCACGGTTCGCTGCTGCCCAAGTACCGGGGTCGGGTACCGACCAACTGGGCCGTGCTGAACGGCGAAACGGAAACCGGCGCGACGCTGCACGAGATGGCCGCGAAGCCCGACGCCGGCGCGATCATCGGGCAGACCGCAGTGCCGATCCTGCCGGACGATACGGCCACGCAGGTGTTCGACAAGGTGACGGTGGCCGCCGAGCAGACGCTCTGGCGCGTGCTGCCCGCGCTGCTCGCGGGCGATGCGCCGCATCTGCCGAACGATCTCGCGAACGGCAGCTATTACGGCGGACGCAAACCGGAGGACGGCCGCGTCGACTGGTCGAAGCCGGCCGCGCAGGTCTACAACCTGGTTCGCGCGGTCGCGCCACCGTATCCCGGCGCGTTCACCGACGTCGGCGGCACGCGGTTCGTGATCGCCCGCGCGCGCCTCGCGGCGCCCGGCAGCGCGCTCGCCGCGGCCGCGGCGGATTTGCCGCCCGGCCTGCACGTAAGCGATAATGCGCTATTCGGCGTCTGCGGCGACAGCCGCGCCCTATCCATTCTCGAGCTGTGGCAGCAGCGCGACGGTAGCGAAACCGTCGTGACGCCCGCGGAATTCGCGCAGTTCATTCATTCTTCCCGTCATTCATGAAAGCAAAAAAAGTCCTGATCCTGGGTGTGAACGGCTTCATCGGCCATCACCTGTCGAAGCGCATTCTTGAAACCACCGATTGGGAAGTGTTCGGCATGGACATGCAGACCGATCGGCTCGGCGACCTCGTCAATCACGAGCGGATGCATTTCTTCGAGGGCGACATCACGATCAACAAGGAGTGGGTCGAGTATCACGTGAAGAAGTGCGACGTGATCCTGCCGCTCGTGGCGATCGCAACGCCCGCGACCTACGTCCAGCAGCCGCTGCGCGTGTTCGAGCTCGACTTCGAGGCGAACCTGCCGATCGTGCGATCGGCGGTCAAGTACGGCAAGCACCTCGTGTTCCCGTCGACCTCCGAGGTCTACGGCATGTGCTCGGACGAGCAGTTCGACCCGGATGCATCGGCGCTCACCTACGGCCCGATCAACAAGCCGCGCTGGATCTACGCGTGCTCGAAGCAGCTGATGGACCGCGTGATCTGGGGCTACGGGATGGAAGGCCTGAACTTCACGCTGTTCCGTCCGTTCAACTGGATCGGCCCGGGCCTCGACTCGATCTACACGCCGAAGGAAGGCAGCTCGCGCGTCGTCACGCAGTTCCTCGGCCACATCGTGCGCGGCGAGAACATCAGCCTCGTCGACGGCGGCTCGCAGAAGCGCGCGTTCACCGATATCGACGACGGCATCAGCGCGCTGATGAAGATCATCGAGAACAAGAACGGCGTCGCGTCGGGCAAGATCTACAACATCGGGAATCCGAAGAACAACTTCTCGGTTCGCGAGCTCGCGCACAAGATGCTCGAACTGGCCGCCGAATACCCGGAATACGCGAGCTCCGCGAAGCAGGTGCAGCTCGTCGAAACGACGTCCGGCGCGTACTACGGCAACGGCTATCAGGACGTGCAGAACCGCGTGCCGAAGATCGACAACACGATGCAGGAGCTCGCATGGGCGCCGCAATCGACGTTCGACGACGCGCTGCGCAAGATCTTCGAAGCGTATCGCGGCCATGTCGCCGACGCGCGCGCGCTGGTCGAGCAGCAGAACTGACGGGACGCTCGCTTGGCTCGTATCGTCCTAAAGATCGACGTCGACACGCTGCGCGGCACGCGCGAAGGCGTGCCGAACCTCGCCCGCATCTTCGACCGCTTCAGTGCGCGCGCGACTTTCCTCTTCAGCCTCGGGCCCGATCACACGGGCTGGGCGCTGCGGCGCGTGTTCCGCCCGGGCTTCCTGAAGAAGGTGTCGCGCACGTCGGTGGTCGAGCATTACGGCGTGAAGCAGCTGATGTACGGCGTGCTGCTGCCGGGCCCCGACATCGGCCGCCGCGCGATCGCCGACATGCGCGCGATCCACGAGGCCGGCTTCGAATGCGGGATCCACACGTGGGATCACGTGTACTGGCAGGACAACGTGCGCGTGCGCGATCGCGACTGGACCGCGCGTGAAATGCAGAAGAGCCACGCGCGCTTCGTCGACATCTTCGGCGCGCCGCCCGTCACGCACGGCGCGGCCGGCTGGCAGATGAACGACGCGGCCTTCGAGCAGATCGACGCCTGGGGAATGCGCTACGCGTCCGACGGTCGCGGCCATTCGCCGTACCTGCCGGTCGTCGGCGGCCGCACGCTGTCGCACGTGCAGATGCCGACCACGCTGCCGACGCTCGACGAAGTGCTCGGCATCGACGGCATCGACACGCACAACGTCGCCGCGCATATCCTGAAGTTCACGCAGACCAATCCGCACGACCAGGTCTTCACACTGCACGCGGAACTGGAAGGCCAGAAGCTCGCGCCGGTGTTCGAGCAATTGCTCGCCGGGTGGCGTGCACAGGGCCATACGTTTGCGACGATGGGCGATTACCACGCGACGCTGGACCGCGACTCGTTGCCATCGTACCCTGTCACGTGGGGCGAAATTCCCGGCCGCTCCGGCGAACTGATCGTCCAGCCCGACTGAGTTCGCGCGCCGGTGCAGCCGGCCCCGCCCGTGCGGCGCGCCGCCGCGACGTCCCGCCGTACCGCGCCGCCCGAGCGGCGCCTTTCCATAACAACAGGAGAAACACGTGTCCGTCGAAGTTGACCGTCAAGTTCCCGATTTCACCGCACCGGCGACGGGCGGCGACATTTCGCTGTCCGACCTGAAGGGCAAGAAGCTCGTCCTGTATTTCTATCCGAAGGACAACACGCCGGGCTGCACCACCGAGGGCCTGCAGTTCCGCGATCTCTATCCGAAGTTCAAGAAGGCCGGTGCCGAAATCATCGGCGTGTCGCGCGACAGCCTGCGCTCGCATGACAACTTCAAGGCAAAGCTCGAACTGCCGTTCCCGCTGATTTCCGATGCCGACGAAGCGCTGTGCGCGCTGTTCGATGTCATCAAGATGAAGAAAATGTATGGCAAGGAAGTACGCGGAATCGAGCGTTCGACGTTCCTGATCGACGCCGATGGCGTGCTTCGCCACGCATGGCGCGGCATCAAGGTGCCCGGCCACGTGGACGACGTGCTAAGTGCTGTACAAGCGCTTTGAGCCGCGTTATATTGGGCCGCAATGAATGCCAGTTCGCCCCATATTTCTCGTAGCTGCACCGGTGCCCGTTGCGTTGCTTCCCGGCACCTGACGCGCATTACGACGGTATCAGCCGAGCCGCATGCCCCTGTCGACGGGGCAGCGGCTTTTTTTATGGACTGCGCGCCGGCCCTCGGTCCGGCCCTCACCCCGTCAAGGAGCTGATCGACACTTAGGCGAACCGGCTAAACGAAATTCCTGTGCGCCACCGCGCGCAAACTGCATGCGTGCACGTCACGCAGGATGCGATCAGCGGCGCACTTCATGCGACACGATTCCTCCCGAGGGACACCATGCCTTTGCCTACCCCCCCCAGCAAGCTCGGCAGCCTGCTGCCGCCCGACGAATACAAGGCGAAAGCGCGGCCCGCGAAAGCCGCGAAGAAATCCGCCGAAGGGGACGCATCCACAGCCGGTGACTATGGCCCGGCCAGCGTGGCCCAACCGATGACCGAAGCCGCGAACACGGCCGCGCCGCTGCGCGCCGTCGCGTCGACGGCGCAAGAAGCCGCGAGCACATCGGCACGCGGCCGCAAGACCAAACAGACCGCGGCGCTGCTGCAGCCGATGCAGGCGCCGGTCGAAGCCACGCCCGTCGCGCCGGTCGAGGCACGCCACGACAAGCCCGCCGCAGGTAAACCGGCCGCGGCGCCCGCACGCGATACCGGCGCCGCGACGAAGTCGCGCGGCCGCAAGCCGGCCGAAGCCGAACTGCAGAAGCTGTTCGTGCTCGACACCAACGTGCTGATGCACGACCCGAGCAGCCTCTTCCGCTTCGAGGAACACGACGTCTATCTGCCGATGATGACGCTCGAGGAACTCGACAACCACAAGAAAGGAATGTCGGAAGTCGCGCGCAACGCGCGCCAGGTGAGCCGCACGCTCGACGCACTGGTCGCCGACGCGGGCCCGATCACGAACGGCATTCCGCTGTCGCGCCTCGGCAGCCGCGAGGCGCTCGGCCGCCTGTACTTCCAGACGACGCTCACCAACATTCCGCCCGTCGAAGGCCTGCCGGAAGGCAAGGCCGACAATCAGATCCTGGGCGTCGTGCGCGCGCTGCAGCGCGATCGGCCGGACCGCCAGGTCGTGCTGGTGTCGAAAGACATCAACATGCGGATCAAGGCGCATGCGCTCGGCCTGCCCGCGGAAGACTACTTCAACGACCAGGTACTCGAGGACAAGGACCTCCTCTATACCGGCGTGCGCGAGCTGCCGCAGGATTTCTGGACCAAGCATGCGAAAGGCATGGAGAGCTGGCAGGACACGAAGACGGGCACTACGTACTACCGCGTGACGGGCCCGCTGGTCGCGTCGATGCTCGTCAACGAGTTCGTCTATCTCGAGCCGCAGAACGGCGAGCCGACGTTCCATGCGATCGTGCGCGAGTTGAACGGGAAGACGGCGCTGCTGCAGACGCTGCGCGACTACAGCCACCACAAGAACAACGTGTGGGGCATCACCGCGCGCAACCGCGAGCAGAACTTCGCGCTGAACCTGCTGATGAACCCCGAGATCGACTTCGTCACGCTGCTCGGCCAGGCCGGCACCGGCAAGACGCTCGTCGCGCTCGCGGCCGGCCTCGCGCAAGTGCTCGACGACAAGCGCTACAACGAGATCATCGTGACGCGCGCGACCGTCCCCGTCGGCGAGGACATCGGTTTCCTGCCCGGCACCGAGGAAGAGAAGATGCAGCCGTGGATGGGCGCATTCGACGACAACCTCGAAGTGCTGCAGAAGACCGACGATGCAGCCGGCGAATGGGGCCGCGCGGCGACGCAGGAGCTGATCCGTTCGCGCCTGAAGGTGAAGAGCATGAACTTCATGCGCGGCCGCACGTTCGTCGACAAATACCTGATCATCGACGAAGCGCAGAACCTCACGCCGAAACAGATGAAGACGCTCGTCACGCGCGCGGGTCCGGGCACGAAGATCGTGTGCCTCGGCAACATCGCGCAGATCGACACGCCTTACCTGACCGAAGGCAGCTCGGGCCTGACCTACGTCGTCGACCGCTTCAAGGGCTGGGGCCACAGCGGCCACGTGACGCTCGCGCGCGGCGAACGCTCGCGGCTCGCCGACTACGCGTCGGACATCCTGTAACGCGCGACCGGCTGCTCGCCAGTCAATCGACGCCATGCGGCGCTCCGATTCCGGAGCGCCGTTTTTATTTTTGGGGTCGGAAGCATTCGTCACGCTTCGTTACGCACCAGCCTCACTTACGCGCGAAACTTCAAGTAAATTCTCAGGAATGGTTGCCTAAGCCCCGTCGGTACGTCTACCATCGGGTCTGTCTGTTGTCATACGATTCGCGAGCGCCTCACGCTCGTCCGCCTTGTCATGCTTCGAATCTGGGTTCCCGTTGCCGTCGTTTCACTGCTCGCGGCCTGCTCCAGCGTGCCGCCGCAGTCGGCTTCGCGCACCTCCGGCATGAAGATCACGACGCCGCGCGCGTTCCCTGCACCCGCCAATTTCCCGAAATTCGTCGATCACAGCGTCGGTCAGGAAGAAATCTCGATCCAGGCGATGAGCCTCGTCGGCGTGCCGTACCGCTGGGGCGGCAACACGCCGACAAGCGGCTTCGATTGCAGCGGGCTCGTGCGCTACGTGATCGGCCGCGCGGCCGACGTGAACCTGCCGCGCACGACCGCCGACATGAGCAGCCGTGGCGTGTCGATCGACCCCGACCAGGTCGCGCCGGGCGACCTGATCTTCTTCAATACGACCGGACGCCCGCATTCGCACGTCGGCATCTACGTCGGCAAGCTGCGCTTCGTGAATGCGCCGTCGACCGGCGGCACCGTGCGGCTCGACTACCTGACGAACCCATACTGGGCCAAGCGCTTCGACGGCATTCGCCGTGTCGCGCCGCCGCGCGGCACGCCAACGCCGTTCGATGCGCCGACCTACGAGGCACGACGCGATGCACCGGCGGCCACACCTGCGCCGGTCGTCGCAACCGCCACGCCGCGGCAGCCGGCCTACGCTTCGTCGCAAGCCGGCGCGGCCCCGTCACCGGCGCCGGTCATGCAGGCGGCATCGGTCGTATCGACCGCAGCCGTTGCCCCGGCAGCCGCCGCGCCCGCCGATCCGTACGAGCCTCCGCCGGCGCGCATGCCGGCAGCCCCGCAGCAGTCGGCGCCCGCGAATGGCGACATGACCGCGATGACGGCGAATGCAGCCCCGACGGAAATCGGCACGCAGATTCCAACCACGGCATTGACGGCTGCCCAGGCTGCCGCGTTCGATGCGGAGCCGCCTCCCGCGGCCGCCGCGCCGTCGCCGCGCGGCATCGAGCCCGTTCAGGTGCTGCGCGCGTCGACGCAATCCGCGCCGCTCGGCCCACGCGCCGGCACCACGGATGACCCGATCGCCCGCTTCGCGAACGGCAGTTACTGACCAGCCCATCCCGGCGGCAACCTCGCCATTCGCGGCCCCTTTCCCGACCAGCAAAGAAAATGCGCCGCAACCTTTCGGTTTGCGGCGCATGTCGCGTCGTCCTGCAGCGTTGGAATCAGAAGATCTGATGTCCGACCCACCATCCGCCCGCGGCAATCAGCGCGGACGCCGGAATCGTCAGCACCCAGGCCCACACGATGTTGCCGGCAACGCCCCAGCGCACGGCCGACAGCTTCTGCGTCGCGCCGACGCCGACGATCGCACCGGTGATCGTGTGCGTGGTCGACACCGGAATGCCGAGGAACGATGCGATGAACAGCGTGATCGCTCCGCCGCTCTCGGCACAGAAACCGCCGACCGGCTTGAGCTTCGTGATCTTCTGGCCCATCGTGCGAACGATGCGCCAGCCGCCGAACAGCGTGCCGAGACCCATCGACAGGTAGCACGCACCGATCACCCACGCGGGCGGCGCATCGGAGGTCGCCGACGCATAACCCGACGCGATCAGCAGCATCCAGATGATGCCGATCGTCTTCTGCGCATCGTTGCCGCCATGGCCCAGGCTGTACAGGCCGGCCGACAGCAGCTGGAACCGGCGGAAGCGCCGATCGACCTTGCTGGGTGCGGTACGGAAATACAGCCACGACACGCCGAGCATGAATAGCGAGCCGAGGATGAAGCCGAGCAGCGGCGAGATGAAGATGAACGCGACGGTCTTCATCAGGCCGTCGATGTTCAGCGAGCTCCAGCCCGATTTTGCGAGCGCGGAGCCAACGAGGCCGCCGATCAGCGCATGCGACGAGCTCGACGGAATCCCGTAATACCACGTGATCACGTTCCAGCCGATCGCACCGACCAGCGCGCCGAACACGACGTAGTGGTCGACGATTTCGGGATCGATCGTGCCTTTACCGACCGTCTGCGCGACTTTCAGGTGGAAGATGAAATACGCGATGACGTTGAACGCGGCCGCGAACACCACGGCCTGCTGGGGTTTCAGCACCCCGGTCGACACGACGGTGGCGATCGAGTTCGCCGCGTCGTGGAAGCCGTTCATGAAGTCGAATACGAGCGCGACGAGCACCAGCGTCGCGACCATCCATAGGGCGAGTTGTATCGAATGCATCGTGGTCCGCTCAGGCGTTTTCCAGCACGATGCCTTCGATGATGTTCGCGACGTCCTCGCACTTGTCGGTGATCTCCTCGAGCAGTTCGTAGATCGCCTTCAGCTTGATGAGCGTCTTCACGTCGTCTTCCTCGCGGAAGAGCTTCGACATCGCCGCGCGCAGCACGCGATCGGCCTCCGACTCCCAGCGGTCGATTTCCTCGCACTGCTTGAGGATCTGCGCCGACTGCTTCATGTCGGACAACAATCCGACGGCCTGCTGCACGTGCTGCGCCGACTGCGTGACGATGTGCGCGAGCTGGCTCGCCTCGGACGTGACGGACTGCACGTCATACAGCGACACGGCCGTCGCGACGTCTTCCATCAGGTCGAGGATGTCGTCCATCGTCGTGATCAGCTTGTGGATCTCGTCGCGATCGAGCGGCGTGATGAAGGTCTTGTGCAGCAGATCGATCGCTTCATGCGTGAGCTTGTCAGCGGCCTTCTCGGCGGTCTGCACGTTTTGCTTGTGAATCTCGGCGTCGGCGAGATTGTCGATCAGCAGTTCGAGCTCGCGGCCACCGGAAACGATGTGCTTCGCGTGCGCGTTGAAGAGTTCAAAGAACTTGCCCTCGGTGGGCATGAATCGACCGAACATGGGATTCCTGAGAGATTGTCAAACGACTGTCACGAAAACGGGCGATATTGTACCGTTTTCGGTTGCGACGCGACGCGCGCATATGCGCGCGCCGGGATTGGATACAACGCTTGGTGAAATAAGGGTTTACATCTGGCGAAGAAGTGTTATTCGCCGTAGAAGTTCTGCGCCCCCGCAAAATTGTCGAACTTCGTGTATTGACCCAGGAACGTGAGCCGAACGGGCCCGATCGGGCCGTTACGCTGCTTGCCGATGATGATTTCGGCCGTACCCTTGTCCGGGCTGTCCGGGTTGTAGACCTCGTCACGATAGATGAACAGGATCACGTCGGCATCCTGTTCGATTGCGCCCGATTCACGCAAATCGGACATCACCGGACGCTTGTTCGGACGCTGCTCCAGCCCGCGGTTCAGCTGCGACAGCGCGATCACCGGCACGTCCAGTTCCTTGGCCAGACTCTTCAGCGATCGCGAGATTTCCGAGATTTCGGTCGCGCGGTTCTCGCCCTGCGACGAACCCGACATCAGCTGCAGGTAATCGACGATGATCAGGCCGAGCTTTCCGCACTGGCGTGCCAGACGCCGCGCGCGCGAGCGCAATTCCATCGGGTTCAGGCCGCCCGTCTCGTCGATGAAGAGCTGCGCCTCGCTCATCTTCTGCACCGCGTGCGTCAGCTTCGGCCAGTCCTCGTCCGTCAGCCGGCCGGTACGCATCCGATGCTGATCGAGCCGGCCGATCGAGCCGAGCATACGCATCACGAGCTGGGTGCCCGGCATTTCCATCGAGAATACCGCGACCGGCAGCCCGTACTCGACCGCGACGTATTCGCCGATGTTCATCGAAAATGCAGTCTTACCCATCGACGGTCGTCCCGCGACGATGATCAATTCGCCGCCGTGCATCCCGGACGTCATCCGGTCGAGGTCGACGAAGCCCGTCGGCGTGCCCGTGACGTCGCTCGGGTTCGCGGTGTGATACAGCGTGTCGATGCGCTCGACGACCTGCGTGAGCAGCGGGCCGATCTCGAGGAAGCCCTGGTTGCCGCGCGCGCCTTCCTCGGCGATCGAGAACACCTTCGATTCGGCCTCGTCGAGCAATTGGCGGACTTCCTTGCCCTGCGGATTGAACGCGTCGGCCGAGATTTCGTCGGCAACCGACACAAGCCTGCGCAGCACCGCGCGGTCCCGTACGATTTCCGCGTAGCGGCGAATGTTCGCGGCGCTCGGCGTGTTCTGCGCGAGTGCGTTCAGGTAGGCGAGGCCGCCGACGTCGTCGGCCTTGCCGGACGTGGTCAACGCTTCGTACACGGTCACGACGTCGGCCGGGCGCGTCGACGCGATCAGCCGGCCGATGTGCTCGTAGATGATCCGGTGGTCGTAGCGATAGAAGTCGCCCTGCGATAAAAAGTCGGCAATCCGGTCCCATGCCGCGTTGTCGAGCAACAGGCCGCCGAGCACCGACTGCTCGGCTTCGACCGAATGCGGCGGGACTTTCAGCGATTCGATTTGAGGATCTTGCGGCGCGTTCATGGGTTGGGATTATCGCGAATTGATCGCGGCAGCGCTACCGCCACGGCGATCGGGCAATAAAAAAGGCAGGCCCCGGTTGCCCGGGCGCCTGCCCTTGTCCGGACGGCGGAAGCCGCCCGGCAAGCTTGCGTACGCTTACGCGTGGTCGCCGATCACGTTGATCGTGACGTCGACGACGACGTCCGTATGCAGCGCGATCTGAACGACGTGCTCGCCGATCATCTTCAGCGGGCCTTCCGGCATGCGAACTTGCAGCTTCTCGACTTCGAAACCTGCCTTCTTCAGCAGTTCCGCAACGTCGCCGTTCGTGACCGAGCCGAACAGACGGCCGTCGACGCCCGACTTTTGCGTGATTTCGAACGACTGGCCGTTCAGCTTCTCGCCGACTGCCTGCGATGCCGCCAGCTTTTCAGCGGCGATCTTTTCGAGTTCAGCGCGGCGAACTTCGAATTCGGCGATCGCTTCCTTCGTTGCACGGCGAGCCTTGCGGTTCGGGATCAGGAAGTTGCGAGCGTAACCGTCCTTGACCTTGACGATATCGCCCAGGTTGCCCAGATTGGCGACTTTTTCCAACAGAATGATTTGCATTCGAATTCTCCTTATTGCGTCGCCTGATTACGCCTTGTGCTGATCGGTGTACGGCAGCAGCGCGAGGAAACGCGCACGCTTGATTGCCGTATCCAGCTGACGCTGATAGTGCGCCTTCGTACCCGTCAGACGAGCCGGCGTGATCTTGCCGTTTTCGCCGATGAAGTCCTTCAGCGTTTCCGTGTCCTTGTAGTCGATCTGCTCGACGCCGGCAGCCGTGAAACGGCAGAACTTCTTGCGCTTGAAGAGCGGGTTTTGTTGCTGACGACGCTTGTCGAATTTCTTACCAGTCGGGCGGGCCATGATTTCAGTCCTTTCCTATGTCCTGCAATGCAGTGATGTGAAACACCAAGGTTCTCGCGTTGCGGCTTTTCTTTGCCAGGAAGCCCGTGAACAGCGTTTCGACGCCCATTTCACGACTTTCCAGCTTGCCGCTCGCCTCACCGGCCGCCACCGCCTCGATCGTCATTTCGACCTGACGGGGAATGCCTGCTTCGACGACTTCCGTGCGGTGATGCAACGTGGCGCTTGCGATCGGAACACCTGCCGGCGTATATCGCACCGGTGCGCGTTCGACGACGCTCGCCGTCAATTGCAACCTGTTCACGTGAGTGGCGCGCTCCTTGATGGCTTAATGAGTGACGAACTTAAGCCTGCGCTTCGGTCGGCTGAGCTGCAGCCGCCTTCTTGGCTTCTTCGCGCTGAACTTCCTTCATCATCGGCGACGGGCCGGTTTCGGCCTTCTTCATCTTGACGATGAGGTGGCGCAGCACGGCGTCGTTGAACTTGAACGCGTGTTCGAGTTCGTCGAGCGTCGTCTGGTCGCACTCGATGTTCATGCAGACGTAGTGAGCCTTCGCGAGTTTCTCGATCATGTAGGCCAGCTGGCGACGGCCCCAGTCTTCGACACGGTGGATCTGGCCGCCGTGCGTCGTGATCGTGGTCTTGTAACGCTCGATCATCGCGGGCACTTGCTCGCTCTGATCGGGGTGCACGATGAATACGATTTCGTAATGACGCATTACACACTCCTTGTGGATTGAAGCCACCCGGGCGTCTGAACCGGTGTGGCAAGTGAGAAGCCGAAGATTCTAACCCGGATACGGGGCGCATGCAACACCGATCGACGATTTCCGACCGGATTCGGCCATGTTTTCAAAGACTTGAACGGCACCGGCAGCTGAAAGGACTGTCGGTGCGCCAGTTCAGAAATCGGGGATGGAGCATCGCGCACGGGACGACGGGCCGGCGACGCGCTGCCGTCACTCGCTGCGCGGCCCGCCCAGCCGTGCGTCGAGCGCCGTCCTGAACGCGGCCAGCGCCGACGGCTCCGCATCGGTCACGGCCCACCACGTCATTCCGGCCGCATCCCAACGGTCGAGCGCGTAACCCTGCGACACGGTCGCGTACGGCGCGGCCTGCCGCCCAACGCCGGCCGGCCACACATACACGTCGATCACGTGCTGCCGGTATCGGTAGACGAGCACCGCGACGCGGCGTCGTCCCACATAGTCGAGCCGGCCGCCGGCCAGCGGGAAGCCGCTCGCCGACAGGTCCTCGACCGGTGGCGCATAGTCGAGCCGGCCGTTGAACCACGGCTTGACCGTGTGCCGGTCGGTCGAGATCACATCGATGTCGCGCGCCGACAGGCCGGCCCGCACGTGGCTCGCGACCAGTTCGTCGACCGTCTGGCCGGTTTCGGCGTGGCGCGCGGACACCGCCATCCCGGCGGCCGCGGCCAGCGCGACCACGAGCGCCACGCCCCAGCCGAGCCCCGGCAGCGCCGGTGCACGCGGCCCCGGCCCGGCAGACGCCGGGCGAGCCGGATCGCCGCGCCCGGTCGGCCATGAGAACCAGCGCCGACCGTTCGGCCGAGGTCGCGGCCGCGCCGCCACGTCGGGTTCCGCTTCCGCACGGGCCTGCCTGCGCTCCCCCGCACCGCCGGCCGCCGGCAGTTGCGCGAGGATGCTCGCCCGCAGCGCGTCCGGCGCGCGGTGATAGTCGGCCTGCCGCACGATCCGCCCCAGCGCGACGATTCGTTCGCGTTCGCGGCGGCACGCGTCGCACCCGTCGACATGCCGCTGGACGCGCAATGCATCGGGCGCCGACAGCTCGCGGTCGACGTCCGCGTCCAGCAACGCTCGCGCTTCGTTACAGTCCATCGATCGCCTCCGATGCGGTTCCGCTTGCCGACGCACTTCCCGGCGCGGGTTTGGACGTCGACGCCGGCGCCGCCGTGTCGCCCAGCAGCGCGGCGAGCCTGCGCCGGCCGCGCGCAAGCCGCGACATCACGGTGCCGACGGGCACGTCGGCGATCGCCGCGATCTCGCGGTAACTCAAATCCTCCATCTCGCGCAGCACCAGCACCTCGCGATATTCGGGCGGCAGCTTCGCGAGCGCCGCGTTCACCAGCCGCACGTTCTCGCCGCGCAGCAGGCGCGCGAGCGGATCCTCGGTCGCCGGCTGCCAGTCGTCGGGCGCGTCCGTGTCGTCGAGCGTGTCGGGCAGCGCCACCTCGTGCGCGTGGGTGCGGCGGCGCCACTCGGTGTACCAGGTGTGGCGCACGATCGTCAGCAGCCACGGCCGCGCGTTGTCGCCGCGACACGAATCGACGAAGCGCAGCGCGCGCATGCACGCATCCTGGACGACGTCGTCGGCATCGCCCGCGTTGCCGCTCAGCCAGCGCGCGAGGTTGTACGCGGCGTCGAGATGCGGCAGCACGAGCGCGCGAAACCGCTCGCCGCGCGCGAGCGCGTCGTTCTCCGTCCGTTCGTCGACCGCCTGTCCGGCTTGCCCCACGTGGCCTCCCTGGTCCCGGCGGCCGAAGCCGCGCCCGTTCCGCGCCCGGTGCCCGGACAGACCGGCAGCGTGCGCACTCGATGACCTTACCGCCGCTGCGTCGAGTTTATTCCCGCAGGAAGCCGACGATGCGCAAAAAAATGCGGGAACCTGCCGCGTCCGTCACGGCGTGCTGCTCCAGTAACCGGGACGCGCATACGCTTCGCGCAGGTAGTCGATGAAGTAGCGCACGCGCGCGGGCACGTAGCGCTGCTGCGGATAGACCGCGAGGATGTCGTAGTCGGGCAGCGCATATTCGTCGAGCACCGTCTCGAGTTCGCCCGTTTCGAGCTGGGCGGCGATTTCCCAGGTCGAGCGCCAGCCGAGCCCGAGGCTTTCGGCAACCCAGCGGTGCAGCAGCTCGCCGTCGTTGCAGTCGAGATTGCCGGTCACCCGCATCGTCACGATCTTGCCGTGGCGCTGGAAATACCAGCCGCGATTCTGGCCGCCCTGCAGGTTGAAGGCGAGACAGTTGTGCTTGAGCAGGTCGTCGAGCGACTTCGGCCGGCCGTGGCGGCGGAAGTACTCGGGCGTGCCGCACACGACGCGCCGGTTCGACGCGAGCTTCACCGCGACGAAGTTCGGGTCGACCGAGCCGCCGATCCGGATCGACAGGTCGTAGCCTTCGCGCACGAGATCGACGACGCGATCGGTCAGATTGAACGACAGCTGCATTTCCGGCTTGTCGGCGAGGAAACCGGGCGCGTGCGGCGCCACGTGCTTGCGGCCGAACGCGGCCGGCGCCGACACGATCAGGTGCCCGCTGACCGCGCGGCGGCCGGCGGCCAGTTCGTTTTCGGCCTGATCCCATTCGGACAACAGCCCGCGGCAGCGCTCGAGGAACGCGGCGCCCTCCTCGCTGACCACCAGCCGCCGCGTCGAGCGGTACATCAGCTTCACGCCGAGGCGCTTCTCCAGCGCGTCGATGCGCCGCCCGAGCACCACCGGCGACACGCCCTCCTCGAGCGCGGCCGCCGCGAGGCTGCCCGCGTCCGCAACGCGCACGAACGTCTCGATCTGCTTGAAACGATCCATCTCCCGCCTCCGTCCCGGCTCCGACACCGGCGGGAAACCCCGTCCGGCCGTCATTCCATACTTTTAGTTTCGAAATAAGCGACTTCGGCTGATCTTATCAAACCTTTCCTGCATCCCTAAAGTGTTCCCAACAGACCGATTCGCAAGATCCGCACATTCAAGGAGACATTCATGGCCAAGATGAGAGCCGTCGACGCAGCCGTACTCGTGCTCGAGAAGGAAGGCATCCAGACCGCGTTCGGCGTGCCGGGCGCGGCAATCAACCCGTTCTATTCCGCGATGCGCAAGTCGGGCGGCATCAGCCACGTACTGGCCCGCCACGTCGAGGGCGCGTCGCACATGGCCGAAGGCTTCACGCGCGCCGCACCGGGCAACATCGGCGTGTGCATCGGCACGTCGGGCCCCGCCGGCACCGACATGATCACCGGCCTCTACTCCGCATCGGCCGACTCGATTCCGATCCTCGCGATCACGGGCCAGGCGCCGCGCGCACGTCTGTACAAGGAAGACTTCCAGGCCGTCGACATCGAGTCGATCGCCAAGCCCGTGACCAAGTGGGCCGTCACCGTGCGCGAGCCGGCGCTCGTGCCGCGCGTGTTCCAGCAGGCATTCCACCTGATGCGCTCGGGCCGCCCGGGCCCGGTGCTGGTCGACCTGCCGATCGACGTGCAGCTCGCCGAGATCGAATTCGACATCGACACGTACGAACCGCTGCCGGTCTACAAGCCCGCGGCGACCCGCGCGCAGATCGAGAAGGCGCTCGCGATGCTCAACGACGCGGACAAGCCGCTGATCGTGTCGGGCGGCGGCGTGCTCAACGCGGCGGCCGAAGACCTGCTCGTCCAGTTCGCCGAAACGATCGGCGTGCCCGTGATCCCGACGCTGATGTCGTGGGGCGCGATTGCCGACGACCACCCGCTGATGGCCGGCATGGTCGGCCTGCAGACGTCGCACCGCTACGGCAACGCGACGATGCTTGCGTCCGACTTCGTGCTCGGCATCGGCAACCGCTGGGCGAACCGCCACACGGGCAGCGTCGAGGTCTACACGAAGGGCCGCAAGTTCGTGCACGTCGACATCGAGCCGACCCAGATCGGCCGCGTGTTCGGCCCGGATCTCGGCATCGTGTCCGACGCGAAGGCCGCGCTCGAGCTGTTCGTCGCCGTCGCGCAGGAATGGAAGGCCGCGGGCAAGCTGAAGGATCGCAGCGCGTGGGTGTCCGAGTGCCAGGAACGCAAGCGCACGCTGCAGCGCAAGACCCACTTCGACAACGTGCCGGTCAAGCCGCAGCGCGTGTACGAAGAGATGAACAAGGTGTTCGGCCGCGACACGTGCTACGTCAGCACGATCGGCCTGTCGCAGATCGCCGCCGCGCAGTTCCTGCACGTGTTCAAGGCACGCAACTGGATCAACTGCGGCCAGGCCGGCCCGCTCGGCTGGACGATCCCCGCCGCGCTCGGCGTGCGCGCGGCCGACCCGCGCCGTCCGATCGTCGCGCTGTCCGGCGACTACGACTTCCAGTTCATGATCGAGGAGCTGGCCGCCGGCGCGCAATTCAAGCTGCCGTACGTGCACGTCGTCGTGAACAACTCGTACCTCGGGCTGATCCGCCAGGCGCAGCGCGCGTTCGACATGGACTACTGCGTGCAGCTCGCATTCGACAACGTCAACGCACCGGAGCTGAACGGCTACGGCGTCGACCACGTGGCGGTCGCCGAAGGCCTCGGTTGCAAGGCGCTGCGCGTATTCAAGCCCGAAGAGATCGAGCCGGCGCTGAAGCAGGCGCAGGCGCTCGCGGAAGAGTTCAGCGTGCCGGTCGTCGTCGAAGTGATCCTCGAGCGCGTGACGAACATCTCGATGGGCACCGAAATCGACGCGATCAACGAGTTCGAGGAACTCGCCGAGAAGGCCGAGCACGCGCCGACCGCGATCTCGATGCTCGACTGATCCGCACGACATCTTTTGACTGACCGACCGAAGAGGCTTAGCTCATGCCGAAGTTTGCTGCAAACCTGACCATGCTGTTCAACGAAGTGCCGTTCCTCGACCGCTTCAAGGCGGCCGCCGACGCGGGCTTCGACGCCGTCGAGTTCCTGTTCCCGTACCCGTACGCGAAAGAGGAACTCGCCGAGCGGCTCGAGACGCACCGCCTGCGCCTCGTGCTGCACAACCTGCCTGCCGGCAACTGGGACCAGGGCGAACGCGGCATCGCGTGCCTGCCCGATCGCGTCGGCGAGTTCCAGGAAGGGGTCGGCCGTGCGATCGAGTATGCGAAGGCGCTGAAGGTGCCGCAGCTGAACTGCCTCGTCGGCATCCCGTCGGCGAGCACGGCGCGCGACAAGACGTTCGTCACGATCGTCGACAACCTGCGCTTCGCCGCCGATGCGTTGAAGCGCGAAGGCATCCGTCTGCTGGTCGAGCCGTGCAACAGCTTCGACATCCCGGGCTTCGCGCTGAACCGCTCGTCCGAAGGGCTCGACGTGATTCGCGCGGTCGGCTCGGACAACCTGTTCCTGCAGTACGACATCTATCACATGCAGCGCATGGAAGGCGAACTGGCCGCGACGATCGAACGCAACCTCGCATCGATCGGCCACGTCCAGCTCGCGGACAATCCGGGCCGCAACGAGCCGGGTACGGGCGAGATCAACTACGCGTTCCTGTTCGCGCTGCTCGACCGGCTCGGCTACGCCGGCTACGTCGGCTGCGAATACAAGCCCCGCACCACCACGACGGAAGGGCTCGGCTGGCTGCAAAGCGTCGCCGGCTGCGCACCGGGCTCGGCGCGTCGCGCCGCCTGAGATCCGCCCTTCCCTTTCGCCCCCTATAGGAGACTTTCACATGGCAACCATCGGTTTCATCGGCCTCGGCATCATGGGCGCGCACATGGCGCGCAACCTGCTCAAGGGCGATCATCAGCTCGTCGTGAACGGTGCGTTCCCGATCCCCGACGACCTGCGCGCCAGCGCAAAGGTCGTCGCGAACTCGACCGAAGTCGCGCAGCACGCCGACATCATCATCTCGATGGTGCCGGACACGCCCGACGTGCGTAACGTGCTGTTCGCCGACGACGGCGTCGCGAAGGGCCTGACGGCCGGCAAGCTCGTGATCGACATGAGCTCGATCTCGCCGCTCGACACGCAGGAGTTCGCGAAGCAGATCAACGCGCTCGGCTGCGACTACCTCGACGCGCCGGTGTCCGGCGGCGAAGTCGGCGCCCGCGAAGCGACGCTGACGATCATGGTCGGCGGCCCGGAGAAGGCCTTCGAGCGCGCAAAGCCGCTGTTCGAGAAAATGGGCAAGAACATCACGCTCGTCGGCGAGAACGGCGCGGGCCAGACCTGCAAGGTCGCGAACCAGATCATCGTCGCGCTGAACATCGAAGCGGTCGGCGAAGCACTGCTGTTCGCCGCACGCTCGGGCGCCGATCCGGAGCGCGTGCGCCAGGCGCTGATGGGCGGCTTCGCCGCCTCGCGCATCCTCGAAGTGCACGGCGCGCGCATGACGAAGCGCACGTTCGATCCCGGCTTCCGTATCGAGCTGCACCAGAAGGACCTGAACCTCGCGCTGGACGGCGCACGCAAGCTCGGCCTCGCACTGCCGCACACGGCGAGCGCGCAGCAGCTGTTCAGCGTGTGCGCATCGCACGGCGGCAAGGCGTGGGATCACTCGGCGCTCGTGCGTGCGCTCGAAATCATGTCGAACTTCGAGATCGGCCAGACGCCGGCCGCGTAACGCCGACGCAACGACGCGCGTTTCGCTGCAACGGCGAACGCGCGACGCACACACGCGATCCGGCTGCGGCCGGTCGCATCGATGCGCGCCTGCGTGCGTGCATCGCGATGGGGCGCCCCGCCGTGCATTGCCGACATGCATGCGCGGCGGGGCGAAAAACGCCGCTCTGGGCTGAGAGCGGCGTGGTGGGGTCCGCAGCGGCACCCGGCGGCGCCGGGGAAGCCTTGGTCGGTCAGACGTCGTCGTCGGGTGTCCGCCTGTCGGATTTCGCGTATTACATTTCTTTACGTTCGGGCGTGCGATTTTTCATGCAATCGTCGCGATGAACGCCTACACTTTCGCCACGCCTTTCGAGAAATCCGCCGCGCTTGCGCTCACTGCCGTGAGCGCCCCCAGCGCGGTGTTTTTTTCGCCACTTCACGGCGCGTTTTCTTTTCAACCACCTAGGGAGTGCAGCGATGGGTCTTCTTTCGTTTATCAAAGAGGCGGGTGAAAAACTGCTGGGTCACGCCGATGCGCAGGCAGCGGAAGATCCGAATGCCGCGAACCAGACCGCGGCCGATGCGATCAAGAACTACATCAACACGCAAGGTCTCGATACGTCGAATCTGACCGTCGCGTTCGACGGCGCATCGCGCACCGTCACGCTGTCGGGCAGCGTCGCCGACCTCGACACGAAGGCGAAGGTCAAGGTCGCGGCCGGCAACGTGCAAGGCGTCGCGGGCGTCAATGACGACGATCTGCAGCCGGACGATCCGGAAGTTCAGTACCACGACGTGAAGCCGGGCGACACGCTGTCGGCGATCGCCAAGGAAGTGTATGGCGACGCGAACAAGTACCCGGCAATCTTCGAGGCGAACAAGCCGATGCTGTCGAGCCCGGACCGGATCTATCCGGGCCAGAAGCTCGTGATTCCGCCGCAGTCCTGAGCATTCGCGCAGGATTGACGCAAAAAGGCAGGCCGACTGGCCTGCCTTTTTTCATGCGCGCCGCCCGATCGACGGCGTGCGCTCACAGCGTATCGAATGCGCGTTGCAGCGCGCCGCGCCCTTGCACGCCGTTCGCGAGCGCGAGCATCAGCAGCACGCGTGCCTTGAACGGACTCAGCGACCCGGCGCTCACGAAACCGAGCGCGTCATCGTTCGCGGCGCCGTTGCGCATCACGTGCCCCGAGCCGACGCGCGACGCACGCACCACGGCAACACCCGCTTTCACCGCATCGGCGAGCGCCGCCTGCAGCGTCGCATGGATCGACCCGTTGCCGGTGCCCGCCACCACGAGGCCGCGCACGCCGGCCGCGACGAGCGCGTCGACGGCTGTGCGCGTCACGCCCGCATAGCTCGCGACGACTTCGACCGGCGGCCACGCGGCGGCAATCGCCAGGTGCGCATCGCGCGAGCGCGTCACGCGGCGCGCGAACTCGACGCGGCCGTCCTGCACCCAGCCGAGCGCACCCAGCTCCGGCGACTGGAATGCGTCGACCGCGTAGGTGCTCGTCTTCACGACGTCGCGCGCGCCGTGGATCCGGTTGTTGAACGCGACGAGTACGCCCTGCCCGCGCGCAGCCGGGTGAGCGGCAACCGTCACCGCGTTCAGCAGGTTCAGTGGACCGTCGGACGACAGCGCGGTGGCCGGCCGCATCGCGGCCGTCAGCACGACCGGCTTGTCGCCGGTCACGACCAGATGCAGCGCGTATGCGGTTTCCTCTAGCGTGTCGGTGCCGTGGGTGATCACGATGCCGTCGATCGCCGGATCGGCCATCAGCGCGTCGACGCGCGAGGCGAGCGTATTCCAGAGCGGCAGCGCGAGATCCTTGCTGTCGATGTTGGCGACCTGCTCGGCATCGATGCGTGCGACCGACGCGAGCGCCGGCACCGCGTCGAGCAGGAAATTGACGCCAAGCGCGCCGGCCTGATAGCCGGCCGTGCTGGCGGCGTCCGGCGCGGCGCCGGCGATCGTGCCGCCGGTGGCGAGTACGGCGATGCGCGGCAGTGCCGGCGCGGACGAGGGAGTTGCGGAGTTCGGAGTATTCATGGCCGCGATTGTAATGGCTCGCGGCCAGCATCCGGTAGGTCGCGCGCGCGACCGGCGCCGAATGCGTCGCCTCATGGTTTGTCCCGATCGCCGGCGCACGCATGCCGTCAACGGCCACGCCGCCCGCCGCGTTATAGGAATGCCGTTTTGGTGTTTTCACATTGATTTGCCATAATCGGAGCGCGCGGTGCGATGTGACCCTGTTCCCGTTGCACCGGGCTTCGTGACGGCGTCGATATAAAACGCAATTCACCCCATGGGAGTGTCGAAATGAAGATCCAATCGCTCGTAGCCGCAGTGCTTCTCGGCGGCATGCTGGCTTCCCCCGCTTTCGCGGCGAACAGCCAGCAGGACAAGATGAAGGCCTGCAACACCCAGGCAGCCGGCAAGACGGGCGACGAACGCAAGGCGTTCATGAAGGACTGCCTGTCGGCCAAGCCTGCAAAGAAGATGTCGCAGCAGGAAAAGATGAAGGCCTGCAACACCCAGGCCGCCGACAAGAAGGGCGACGACCGCAAGGCGTTCATGAAGAGTTGCCTGAGCAGCCAGCCGGCCGCCTGAGTTCCGGCGCTCCCGCGCGAATGCCGCGCACCGCTTCGGCGGGCGCGGCATTTTTATTTTCGTTGCGCGCGCATCGACGCGCGCGATGACGCCGGATGCATCGCCGCGCTGCCCGGCCAACGGCGCCGTTGCCGTTGCGAGATGCGCCACCGCCCTCCCGCCCCCGCTTCCCCCGTGCGCCGTACGAATGCCGCCACACGGTGCGGCAATTCGCCGCGATTTCTTCTATGATGGCTGCAACGCGGCCCATCCAAGTACAAGAAGCGCCATCGGGCCGCCCTCGAGACGGACGCGCACACCGCGTCAAACGGAGGCATGGATGGCATGGAGACAACACCGCTGGTTCCGCCGCTGGCTGATCGTGATCGTGTTCTGGGCCGTGCCCGTCGCGATCGTCGCCGTGCGCGAGATCCGCGAGGAAATGGCGTACAACAAGGCCGACCTGCAGCTCGCGCTGACCACCTGGCAGCTCACCGATGCGCAGCAGGCAGCAGGCGCCGCCGCGAAGTGCCACGGCGATCCTGATGCGGCGCGCGCGGCCGGCTGCCCGGCCGACGTGCTGGCCGCCAACGCGGCGCGCCAGCAGGCGGCCCGGGACGAATACGTGGTGCGCCGCAATACGCTCGCCGGTTATCTGTGGCATGCATTCGTCGGCTACTGGGTCGTGCCGGCCGCGTTCCTGTTCGCGTGCGGGGTCGTGATCGCGCTGATTCGCCGCGCGCTGCGGCGCCCCCCGATCAAGCCGCCCGCGCCGCCGGCACCGCCCGTCACGCCGCACTGACGCGCGGCGACCGCCCCGCTTTCCCGCTTCCCTTTCCTGCCGTCCGCCGGCCGGCCGCGCGACGTATCGCCGTACGCGCGCCGGTCCGTCCGTTGGCGCGCCGCGACACCCCAAAACGATTTGACGCTTTTTCACGCGCGAACGAAAAGGGGTTGTAATCCGCTGTGATATAACTGCCGACGTGATCCGCTCCGTGAGCGAGACTCACTCCGAACGTCATCCGATGGAGAAGAACGATGCAAAAACGGAACCTCGTGCTGAAAGCCGCCGCTGCGCTCATCGTCGGCAGCCTTGCGCTCACCGGTTGCACCACCACCCCCGACAAGCCCGACAATGCCGCGACCAACGCGTCGAAGCGTCAGGCGATCGATTCGAGCGTCGACGCAACGCTGTCGCGCATGTATTCCACGGTCAAGGGTTCGCGCGAACTCGTCGCGAAGTCACGCGGCGTGCTCGTGTTCCCGGACGTGATCCAGGCAGGCTTCATCGTCGGCGGTCAGACGGGCAACGGCGCGCTGCGCGTCGGCGGCAGCACGGTCGGCTACTACAACACGTCGTCGCTGTCGGTCGGCCTGCAGGCCGGCGCGCAGTCGAAGGCCGTCGTGTTCCTGTTCATGACGCAGGAAGCGCTCGACGAATTCCGCGGCTCGGACGGCTGGGCAGCCGGCGCCGGTGCATCGGTCGCGCTCGTGAAGATGGGCGCGAACGGCGCGGTCGACACGACCACGGCCACCGCGCCGGTCCAGGTCATCGTGCTGACCAACGCCGGCCTGATGGGCGACGTGTCGATCAACGGCACGAAGGTCACGAAGCTGAAGATCTGACGCCGAGGCGTCCTCGCTCGTGCGCACCGCGCGAGCGACGTGCAAACGGCGATGTCCTTGCGGGCATCGCCGTTTTTTTATCCGCGCGCGTTGCGCGTCAGGTCGTCGAATCGATCACCTTGAAGCGCGAGCGCTTCTGCGCGCGGATCAGCGACTGGTACACGTCGACGTACTGCTGCGCCATCCGCCGCGACGTGAAGCGCTCCTCGAAGCGCTGCCGCACCCGTGCGCGCGGCAGCAGGTGCAGCCGGTTCACGGCGGCCACCGCGCTGATCTCGTCCTCGACGATGAAGCCCGACACACCCTCGTCCAGCACCTCCGGCACCGCGCCGCGATTGAACGCGATCACCGGCGTGCCGCATGACATCGCCTCGATCATCACCAGCCCGAACGGCTCCGGCCAGTCGATCGGAAACAGCAGCGCATGCGCGCCCGACAGGAATTCGGCCTTCTGGTGGTCGGCGATCTCGCCGATGTATTCGACGTGCGGCAGGGCGAACAGCGGCTTGATCTCGCGTTCGAAGTATTCCTGGTCCGCCGCGTCGATCTTCGCTGCGATCCGGATCGGCAGCCCGCACTGGCGTGCAATGCGGATCGCCGTGTCGACCCGCTTCTCCGGCGAGATGCGACCGAGGAACGCGAGATAGCGCGGCTCGACGGACTGCGGCAGGTACAACGCATCGGGCAGCCCGTGGTACACGGTCGTCAGCCATTTCGCCTGCGGCAGCGGCTGGCGCTGCGAATTCGAGATCGAGATCACCGGCGCGGTGTTGAACGTGTCGAACACCGGTTGCTGCTCGGGCAGATCGAGACGGCCGTGCAATGTCGTCACGAATGGCGTGTCCTGCCGGTTGAAAACCGAAAAGGAGTAGTAATCCATGTGGAAATGGAGCACGTCGAAATCCTTCGCGCGGCGCGCGACCGTCTCCATCAGCAGCATGTGCGGAGCGACGCGATCGCGGATCGACGAGTCGAGCCGCAACGCGCGCGGCCACACCGGTTCGAGCCTGGCCCGGGTCGTCGAATCGCCGCTGGCGAACAGCGTCACGTCATGGCCGAGGTCGACGAGCGCCTCGGTGATGTAGGACACGACGCGCTCCGTGCCGCCGTACAGCTTCGGCGGCACGGATTCGGTCAGCGGGGCGATCTGGGCAATTCTCATGGTCCACGTCTCCTGTGTCCTCGGTCGACCGGCACGGCGGCTGGCGCACACCGCGCATGCGTGCGGCATGCGGCCGGCATCGCGCCGGCCGAATATCTCATTATTATTCGCGATCCCGATGCCCGGAGGCACCGGGCTTTCATTTTATGGGCGTTGTTACAGACAGGATACATTCGCCCGCGGGCCGCCCGTACCGCTTCGGGGCGGCCGCACCGGCGCGGCGGGTGTCCGACGTCGGGAATCCTACGGTCCACCGCTGGCGGGCCGCGCGCACCGTCCCGCCCGTCAGCGCGACGGCCATTTCCACGGCGGCAGGTCGCGCGTATCCGCGTCGACGAGCACGGTCGCGCCGAGTTGCTTGTCGAGCACCAGCGACTCGCAGCCGGCCTCGCGTTCGAGCGTCGCGATGAGCCGCGCCGCATGCGACACGACCAGCACCTGCGAACGTTGCGCGGCCTGCGCGATCAGGCGGCCGAGCGCCGGCAGCAGATCGGGGTGCAGGCTCGTTTCGGGTTCGTTCAGCACCATCAGCGCAGGCGGCCGCGGCGTCAGCAGCGCGGCCGCGAGCAGCAGGTAGCGCAGCGTGCCGTCCGACAGCTCGGCGGCCGACAACGGCCTCAGCAGCCCCGGCTGGCGCATCAGCACGTCGAAGCGGCCGCGGCCGCCCGGATTGTCGATATCGATCGATGCGCCGGGAAACGCGTCGTCGATCGCCGCATCGAGTGCGGCGGCATCTCCAATTTCGCGAATCGTCTGTAGCGCGGCGGCCAGATCGGCACCGTCGTCCGCGAGCACCGGCGTGTGAGTGCCGATGTGCGACTGCCGGGCCGGCGCCTGCGCATCGGTGCGGAAATGGTCGTAGAAACGCCACGACCGGATCCGCTCGCGTACCGCGATCATCTCCGGCGCGCCGACCGGATCGGCGAACTCGGTCATCATGCTGTCGAAGCTTGCGACCGGCTGCGGCACCGTGCGCCACTCACCCGACCCGGTGCGCGCGCGAATCTGCGCGCCCTGCCGGTCGACCAGCAGCGTCGACGGACGCAGCAGCGCGCCGCCCCAGATGCATTCGCGCTTCACGACGGGATCGAGCGCGAACTGCGAACGGCTCGGCACCGGCAGGCCGAGATCGATCGCATAACCGAAATCGTCGCCCGCGAAGCCAAGCTTGAGGCTCACGGGCCCGTTGCGCACCGTGCCGGTCACCGGGACATCGCCATTCAACATCGCGCGCGAAAAGCGCTCGGGCCCGGCCCACAGCGTCGACGGCAGCCCGCCTTCGCGTGCGAGCGACGGAATCACGCGCCCCTGCGCGGTGTCGGCGAGCAGCCGCAACGCGCGGTACACGCTCGACTTGCCGCTGCCGTTCGGCCCCGTGACGACGGTGAGCGCCGCGAGCGGCACGATCAGCTCGCGCAGCGAGCGGTAGTTGGCAATGGCGAGCGTGTTCAGCGCGGTCATGGAAGGGAAATGGCGGCGGGTACCGGCACGCGCTCAGCGGCCTTCGGTGGCCTTCGGATCGGCCGCGGTGTTGGCCGCCGTGCTGGCGGCTGGCGGCCGCGCATGCGGCCGTTCGGGACTCGGCTCGCCCAGCGCCGAATCGTGCGGATACAGTTCCATCCGGCTACGCGGCAGGCATTGCGGAAAGCGCGTCTGCAGATAGGCGATCAAGCCCTCGCGCACGCGGCAGCGCAGATCCCAGCACGCCGACGAGTCGGCCGCGCTGACGAGCGCGCGCAACTGCATCGTGCGCTCGGTCGCGTCGGTCACCTGCAGCACCTGCACGCGGCCGTCCCACTCGGGCGCCGCATGGACGAGCCGCGCGAGCTCCTCGCGCAGCGGCGCGAGCGGCGTGCGGTAATCGACGGACAGGTACACCGTGCCGATGATCTCCGAGCTGCTGCGCGTCCAGTTCGTGAACGGATTTTCGATGATCCACTGCAGCGGAACGACAAGCCGGCGCTGGTCCCACAGCCGCACCGACACGAACGAGCCGGTGATTTCCTCGATGCGGCCCCACTCGCCCTGGATCACGACGACGTCGTCGAGCCGGATCGGCTGGGTGAGCGCGATCTGCAGCCCGGCGATCAGGTTGCCGAGCACCGGCCGCGCGGCGATGCCGGCAACCAGCCCCGCGACGCCGGCCGATGCCAGCAGGCTCGCGCCGACCTGGCGCACGTTCGGGAACGTCATCAGCGCGGCGCCGGTGCCGATGATCACGATCAGCACCATGATGGTTCGCACGAGCACCTTGGCCTGCGTGTGCACGCGCCGTGCGTGGAGATTGTCGGCCGCGTCCATCGGATGGGCCTGGATGATCGCGTCGCCGACGCCGGCCGCGAGCCGCACCAGCAGCCAGGTCAGCGACACGATGGAGCCGACCGCGGCGGCGGTGCGCATCCCGCGCACGAACGACATGCCTTCGTCCGCCTGGATCCACAGGAACTCGAGCGCGAGCAGCGCGAGCGTGACGAGCGACGGTTTGTCGATGTAGCGCAGGATCACGCTCATCAGCGGATACGGCTGCGCGATGCGCTTGACAATGCGTGCGCCGACACGGTGCACGATCGCGACGACAAGCACGACGATGACCGACACGCCCAGCGTGCCGAGCCACGCATGCAACGGCGCATCGGCGATGCGCTGCAATTCCTCGATTGAAATCATCGGCGCCCGGGATGCTTCGGTTATGAGGCGCGGCGGCCTCGTCCTGGATGCGTCGGCGACGTCCGGGCAATGCGCGCGCCCGGACCCGGCGTCAGATCAGTTGCCCCCCCTGCAGGGGAACGCCTTGCCGAGACCGAGCGACACCGCGGTGCTCGCGTTGTAGTCGGCCAGCTTCGGGTTCTCCGCGATGTACTTGCGCACCGCGTCGGTCATCTGCTGCGCCCGGATGTCGGGCGGCAGGCAGAAATACTGCCCGACGCGCGGCCCCGTGGTGCCGCCGATCGCATCGATCGTGTTGTAGACGCCGTCGGCGGCGCCTTCGATGTAGGCCGCGCACGACGCCCGCGACTTGACGTCCGTCTTCGCGCACAGCCGGTCGAGATCCGCGCCCGTGAAAGCCGCCGCCGACAACGGCACGGCGAACGCCGCGGCACAAAACATAGCCCGCAACATGGTGTTCCTTATGTCAATGCGGCGCGAGGCCGCCCAATGCGCTGACCGGCGCGGCGGCCGCCCGCCCGCTGCCGGCCGGGTTGCGGCCGGCCGGGCGCTGCGCCACCGCGCCGAAACCGTCATTTTGCACTCTTTTGGGCATCTGCCGGCGCCGACGCGCCGATGCGCACCGTCCGCTTGCTCAGGATGTCGATCGCGTCCGGCGCCTTGTAGTGCTTCGCGAACTCGAGCGCGGTGATACCGAGCTGGTTCTTCACCTGCGGATCGGCACCCTGGTCGAGCAGCAGGTTGACCGTCGACGCGTGGTTGCCGCGCGCGGCCATCATCAGCGGCGTCGTGCCGTTCGGCGATGCGGTGTCGATATACGCGTCGTGGTCGAGCAGGATCTTGACGACCTCGTCCTGGCCGTTGGTCGCCGCGTAGTGCAGCGGCGCCCAGCCCTTCTTGCTGACTTCCGCGCCCTTGTCGATCAGCAGCTTGACGAGCCCGACGTCGCCGTTCAGCGACGCGAGCATCAGTGCGTTCTCGCCGGCCTTGTCTTCCTTCTCGAGATCGACGTTCGGCGTCGTCGCGATCGCGGCGGCCACCTTGTCGGACTTCTCGCGCGCGGCGATCACCAGGATCGGGTCGCCGTTCGGCGCGAGCGTGTTCGGATCGAGCTTGCCGCTCTTGAGCTGCTTGCCGATGTCGGCGATGTCGTCGAACTTGACCGCCTTGACGATCGCGTCGAGCGACTCGGCATGCGCGCCGGCGGCGGCCAGCAGGCCGCTCGCGACGAGCGCGGCGGCGACGAGTGCGCGCTTGGGCAGGTATGTGGTCGGCTTCGTCATTGTTGTGGGCTCCTTCCCTGGGTTGTCGGCTGGCCGCGCGTCGTTAGCGGGCGATCTTGAACAGCCGGAAAAAGTTCTGTGTCGTCGCATCGGCGAGCGCCTCGACGGCGATCCCGCGCTCGGATGCGATAAAGCGTCCGACATGGCTGACGTACGCAGGTTCATTCGGCTTGCCGCGATACGGCACCGGCGCGAGGTACGGCGAGTCGGTTTCGATCAGCAGCCGGTCGAGCGGCACGCGCCGCGCGACGTCCTGCACGTCGGTCGCGTTCTTGAACGTGACGATCCCCGACAGCGAGATATGGAAGTTCTGCGCGAGCGCCTGCTCGGCGACGGGCCACGGCTCGGTGAAGCAGTGCATCACGCCGCCCGGCACGTCCGCGCGCTCCTCGGCCATGATCCGCAGCGTGTCCTCCGACGACGAGCGCGTATGGATGATCAGCGGCTTCATCGTCGCGGTCGCCGCGCGGATGTGCGTGCGAAAGCGCTCGCGCTGCCATTCCATGTCGGCGATCGAGCGCCCTTCGAGGCGGTAGTAGTCGAGGCCCGTCTCGCCGATCGCGACGACCTTCGGGTGTGCGGCGAGCTCGATCAGCTCCGCGAGCGTCGGCTCCCGTGCGTCCTCGTGATCGGGGTGCACGCCAACCGACGCATACACGTTGTCGTGCGCCTGCGCGATCGCGAGCACGTCCGGCAGCGTCTCGAAGTCGACCGACACGCACAGCGCGTGCGTGACGTCGTGCTCGCGCATGTTCTCCAGCACGGCCGGCAGGCGGTCGGCGAGACCCTTGAAATTGATGTGGCAGTGAGAATCGACGAACATCGTGTTTCCTGAATACGGTGGGCGGGCGCTCATGCGCTCGCCGGCAATCGTTTCCTTACTCGAAGGAAGCAATACTCGTTCACGCGAACATTTCCCGATAACCGAGAAACAGTTCCTCGAATACGAGCCGGGCATTGAGCGGATGGTTCTCGACCGTCCGCTGGCGCGTCACGGCCTTCATGAAGCGTGCGAGTGCATTCGCATCGACCGCGTCCGCACACCGCGCGAGCGCGGCCGCCTGCATCGGGAAATAGCGCGGCGCGCCCGCCATCCGCTGCGCGAGCAGATCGTACAGCCAGCGCTGAAGCCAGCCGAGCACCAGCGGCACCGGCAGCTTCTGCAGCGTCTCGCCGCACGCGAACGGATCGCACGCGGCGCCGGCGGCGAGCTGGCCGAGCGTGAAATCGCGCAGCGGGCGGTTCTCGTCGCTCGCGAGCGCCAGCGCGGCGAGCGGCGCGCCGCCGGCTTCGGCGAGCAGCGCGCGCGCATCATCGACACCCTGCGCCGCGAGCCACGCCGCGGCGGCGTCGGGCGCCGGCACGGTCATCGGCCACTGCCGGCAGCGGCTGATGATGGTCGGCAGCAGCCGGTCGATACGCGCCGACACCAGCAGGAACACGACGCCGGACGGCGGCTCCTCCAGCGTCTTCAGCAGCGCGTTCGACGCGGCGACGTTCAGCGCCTCGGCCGGGTACAGCACGACGACGCGCGCGCCGCCGCGGTGCGAACCGACTCCGCAGAAGTCGAGCAACGCACGCACCTGCTCGATCTTGATTTCCTTGCTCGGCGTGCGCGTTTTCTTGCCGCCTTCGTCCGCGTCGGCCGGCTTCGCATCGTCGGCAGCGCCCGGTGCCTCGCCCGCGAGCGCCTCGGGCAGCACGATCCGGTAGTCCGGATGGTTGCCCTGCGCGAACCACGTGCAGGCCGCGCAGGTACCGCACGGCTCGCCGTTCGGCTGTGGCGCCTCGCACAGGAAGCCCTGCGCGAGATGCTGCGCGAACTGCAGCTTGCCGATCCCGGCCTGGCCGTGCAGCAGCAGCGCATGCGGCCACTGCGCGCGCAGTTGCTGCAGGCGAGTCCAGTCGTCGGTCTGCCACGGATAGATCATGTGGTGCGTTCCTTCGTGTTACAGCGTGGCGAGCACGCGTTCGAGCTGCTCGCGGATCTCGGGAATCGTCTGCGTCGCGTCGATGATCGCGAAGCGGTGCGGCGCCTCTTGCGCACGCCGCAGGTATTCGCCGCGGGTGCGCGAGAAGAATGCGTCCGACTCGCTTTCGAACTTGTCGGGCATGCGCGCGGCGCCGCGGCGCTCGCTCGCCACCTGCGGCGCGACGTCGAACAGGACCGTCAGGTCAGGCTGGAAACCGCCCTGCACCCAGCGCTCGAGCGTCTCGAGCTTGTCGCGCGGCAGCCCGCGGCCGCCGCCCTGGTACGCGAACGTGGCATCGGTGAAGCGATCTGACACGACCCAGTCGCCGCGCGCGAGCGCGGGCTCGATCACGAGCGCGAGGTGCTCGCGGCGCGCGGCGAACATCAGCAGCGCCTCGGTCTCGAGGTCCATCGGCTGGTTCAGCAGGATCTCGCGCAGCTTCTCGCCCAGTTGCGTGCCGCCCGGCTCGCGGGTGACGACGACCTGCCGACCGCTCGCGGCCAGCCTGGCCTGCAGGCGTTCGCAGAACCATTGCAGGTGGGTGGTCTTCCCCGCTCCGTCGATACCTTCGAACGTGATGAATTTACCGCTCGCCATTATTGACCTCGTATGTACTTGTCCACGGCCTTGTTGTGGTCGCCGAGCGTGTCCGAGAACACGCTCGTGCCGTCGCCCTTCGCGACGAAATAGAGCGCGCTCGTCTGGGCCGGATTGATTGCCGCCTGCAGCGCGGCGACGCCCGGCAGCGCGATCGGCGTCGGGGGCAGCCCGCGGCGCGTGTAGGTATTGTAAGGAGTGTCGGCCTGCAGGTCGCGCTTGCGCAAACGGCCGTCGTATGCGTCTCCCATGCCGTAGATTACGGACGGATCGGTCTGCAGCGGCATCCCGATGCGCAGCCGGTTCGCGAACACGGCGGCGACGAACGCGCGATCGGCCGCATGGCCCGTTTCCTTTTCGACGATCGACGCAATCGTCAGCGCTTCGTAAGGCGTCTTGTACGGCAGCCCCGGCACGCGCGCGGACCATGCTTCGTCGAGACGCGTCTGCATCAGATGGTACGCACGACGGTAGATGTTCAGATCGCTCGTACCCTTGTCGAACAGGTAAGTGTCGGGAAAGAACAGCCCTTCGCCGCTGCCGCGCTGAATCGCACTTTCCGGCGCACCGATCGCGCGCAACAGTTCGGCGTCGCTCATGCCGGCCGTCGCGTGCGCGAGATCGGGATTGCCGTCGAGTTCCGCGCGCATCCGCTTGAAGGTCCAGCCTTCGATCACAGTCGCGACGTACTCGTTCACGTCGCCCCGCGCGATCTTCTGCAGCACGTCGTACGGCGTGATGCCGGTCTTGAATTCGTAGTTGCCGGACTTGAGCCGGCTCGACAGCCCGAGCACGCGCGTCATCGCGACGAAGCCGAGCGGCTCGACCGGCACGCCGCCGCGCTTGAGCTGCAGCGCGACACTCTTCACGCTGCTGCGCGGCTTGATCGTGACGTCGAGCGACGCGGCGCCCAGCAACAGCGGCCGGGTCGCCCAGTAATACCCGCCGCCCGCGCCGGCAGCGGCCACAACGACGGCCAGCGCCACGACAGTCGCGGCGCATTTCTTCAGTAGGGACATGGAAACGAGACTCAGGTAAGACCCATATAATACTTGCTCGCCTTCGTCAAAGTCAGGGTTGACTGTTCCCTCATTCCATGAGCACACCGTTCGCTTCACCGGCTGCCCAGCCAGCATCCGTCTCGCTCCCCGTTTTCCCCCGCCCGCCCGCCGCCGATTTCGACGCGCCGGGCGCCTGCATGCCGCTTGCGCAGTTCGGCGTGATCGACGTGGCCGGCGACGACGCCGCGACGTTCCTGCACAGCCAGCTCACCAACGACATCGAGCATCTCGATGCCGCGAGCGCACGCCTGTCCGGCTATTGTTCGCCGAAGGGCCGCCTGCTCGCGTCGTTCCTCGCGTGGCGCGCCGGTCACGACGTGCGCCTGCTTGTCTCGAAGGATGTCCAGGCCGCCGTGCAGAAACGGCTGTCGATGTTCGTGCTGCGCGCGAAGGCGAAACTGACGGACGCGAGCGACGCGCTCGCGGTGGTCGGCTTCGCGGGCGACGTGCGCGACGCGCTGTCGGGCATCTTCGATGCACTGCCGGACGGCGTGCACGTGAAGGTCGACGGCCCGGCCGGGGCGCTGATCCGCGTGCCGGATGCGGCCGGCCGCAAGCGCTACCTGTGGATCGGGCCGCGCGCGGAAGTCGATGCGCGTCTCGCCACGCTCGCCGGCACGCTGCCGGTCGTATCGCCGGCCGTATGGGACTGGCTCGACGTGCGCGCGGGCGAGCCGCGCATCACGCAGCCGGCCGTCGAACAGTTCGTGCCGCAGATGGTCAACTTCGACGTGATCGGCGCCGTTAACTTCCGCAAGGGGTGCTACCCGGGCCAGGAAATCGTCGCGCGCAGCCAGTACCGCGGCACGATCAAGCGTCGCACCGCGCTCGCGCACGTCGCCGGCGAGACCGACACCGTGCATGCCGGCGTCGAGCTGTTCCACAGCGACGACCCGGGCCAGCCGTGCGGGATGATCGTCAACGCGGCGGCCGCGCCCGCGGGCGGCGTCGATGCGCTCGTCGAGATCAAGCTGGCCGCCCTCGACAACGGCACGGTGCACCTCGGTTCGGCCGACGGCCCGGCGCTCGCATTCGACGCGCTGCCGTACGCGTGGCCGACGGACGCGTAACGCACTGACAACCCGTTCGCACGCCGGCTCGCACATCGCGGCCGGCGCACGATGTTTCCTGCGAGAGATTCGCCCGATGTGTCTGATTGCCTTCGACTGGCAGCCTGATGCCGCCGCCGGTCCCGTCTTTACCCTGACCGCCAACCGCGACGAATTCTTTCGCCGTACGAGTGCACCGCTTTCATGGTGGGAGGATGTGCCCGGCGTGCTCGCCGGCCGCGATCTCGAAGCGGGCGGCACCTGGCTCGGCGTGTCGCGCGACGGGCGCTTCGCGGCGCTGACGAATTACCGCGCGCCGTTCGACATTCGCGCGGGCGCGCCGACCCGCGGCAAGCTCGTGTCCGATTTCCTCCGCAGCTCGTCCGTCGCGCCGCTCGACTACCTCGGCGAGCTGGCCGAGCACGCGGCCGTGTACAACGGCTTCAACCTGCTGGTCGGCGACTGGAAGCGGCGCGAGCTCGCGTGGTTCTGCAATCGCGCGGCCGACGGCGAAACCGGCGTCGCCGCGCCGGTCGCGGTCAGCGCCGGCGTGCATGCGCTGTCGAACGCGCGGCTCGATACGCCCTGGCCGAAAGTCGTGCGCAAGCGCGCGGAGCTCGGCACGCTGCTGACCGACAACCCCACCCCGTCGCTCGACGAGCTGATCGAGCTGATGCGCGATCCGCATGTCGCGGACGACGACGCGCTGCCGCACACCGGCATTCCGATCGAGCGCGAGCGGGCGCTGTCGGCCGCGTTCATCGAGACGCCCGAATACGGCACGCGCGGCACGACCGCGCTGCGCGTGACGATGAAGGAAGGCGTGCGGCTGACGGTCGACATCAAGGAACGCTGCGACGATGACGGCTCGCACCGCACCGTGCGGCCGGGCAGTTTCGAGCGCGCGTTCACGTTCGACATCGACGCGACTCAGCCGCGCTGAGCCCGCGGTGCGCGCCTTATGGCGCGCGCGCCATCTCGACGTGCGGCACGCCGACTTCGACGAACGGTTCGCCGATCGCCGCGAAGCCGTGCCGCATGTAGAACGACACCGCGGCATCCTGTGCGTAGAGCCGCACGATCGGCTCGCCGCGATGCCGCGCCGCGTCCAGAAGCGCATGCAGCACCGCCGATCCCGCGCCCTGCCCGCGCGCGTCGGCCAGCACCGCGACGCGGCCGATCGTGCCGGAGCGCAGCAGCCGTCCCGTCGCGACCGCGCGGCGCGCGCCGGTCGCCGCATCGACGCGGTACACAACCGCGTGCAGCGACAGCGGATCCTCGTCGTCGAGTTCCCATTCCGGCGGAATCCGCTGCTCGCGCACGAATACCGCATCGCGAATCCGTGCGGCATCGCCGCCCAGCACGGCCCAGTCACCCGTTTCCACCCAGCCGTCGGTCATCGCTTCCTCCGCGCGGCGCCGGGCGCCGCCGCCGTCAAACGTCGTCGAATGCGGCCTTGAGCGCCGCCACCGCATCGGCATGCGCGGCCCGCACCTCCGGCACGTAGCCACCCATCTTGAAGAACTCGTGGATCATCCCCGGATAGCAGACCAGCGTAACCGCATTGCCGGCCGCGCGCAGCTTGTCCGCGTACGCGGCGCCCTCATCGCTCAGCGGATCGTATTCGGCCGTCGCGATCCAGGCCGGGGCCACACCGGCGAACGACGGCGCGCCGCGCGTGCCGTCGAGCGGCGCGAAGCGCCAGTCGTCCCGGTCGGATGCATCGCGCACGTACTGCGTGAAGAACCATTGGATCGTGTCCTGCGTCAGCAGGTAGCCGTTCGCGAGCCGTGCGTGCGATTCGGTGTCCTGGTGGCCCGTCACGCCCGGATAGATCAGCAACTGCAGTGCAAGGTCGATGCCCGCGTCGCGCGCGAGCACCGCGCAGACGGTCGCGAGCGTGCCGCCCGCGCTGTCGCCGCCGACCGCGAGCCGTGCCGCATCGATGCCGAACCCGGCGGCCTCGCGATGCAGCCAGCGCAACGCGTCGTCGGCGTCGTTCACCGCGATCGGGAACCGGTGTTCGGGTGCGAGCCGGTAGTCGACCGACAGCACCGCGCACTGGGCGTCGCGCGCGAACATGCGGCACAGCGCGTCGTGCGTGTCGACGCTGCCGACCGTGAAGCCGCCGCCGTGGTAATAGACGAGCGCCGGCAGCGGTTCGGCGAGGCTCGGCGCAATCGGCAGATAGAGCCGCGCGCCGATCGTGCGGCCATCGCGCGTCGGCACGACGCAGGTCTCGACCGAATGCATCGGCGCGGGCGCGACGTCGAGGATGGGTGCGCTCTTCTCGTACGCGGCGCGCGCCTGCTGCGGCGTCTGATGGTGATAGGACGGGCGTTTCGCGCGCTCGACCATGTCGAGTATCTGGGCGATCTTCGGATTCAGCGGCATCGGTAAGGACGGCGCGTGCGGCGCCGTGAACGGACAAGCGTCACATGATGCCACGCGCGGATCAGACGAGCTGCACGAGCTGCTTGCCGAAATTGCGGCCTTTCAGGAGCCCGAGGAACGCTTCCGGCGCACGCTCGAGTCCGTATGCGATCGTCTCCCGGTAATGCAGCTGCTTCGTCGCAACGAGTTCGCCGAGCTCGGCCAGCGCGGGCGGCCATGCGTCGGGGTACTCGAACACGATGAAGCCCTGCACCGTCAGCCGCGCGCGCAGGACCAGGCCCGGATTCGCGAGCGGCACGGGCACGCCGTCGTAGCCAGCGATCATCCCGCACACGGCGATCCGGCCGAACGCGTTCATCCGCGTCATCGTCGTGTCGAGCACGGCGCCGCCAACGTTCTCGAAGCAGCCGTCGACACCGTCCGGCGTCGCAGCGGCCAGATCGTCGGCCAGCCTGCCGGCCTTGTAATCGATGCACGCGTCGAAGCCGAGCGTGTCGACCACGTAGCGGCACTTGTCGGGGCCGCCCGCGATACCGACCGCGCGACATCCGGCGCGTTTCGCGAGTTGGCCGACGACGCTGCCGACCGCGCCGCTCGCCGCACTGACGACGACCGTTTCGCCGGCCTTCGGCGCGATGATCCGGTTCAGCCCGACCCACGCCGTCACGCCCGGCATGCCGGCCACGCCGAGCCAGGCGGACAGCGGCACCCGCGATGTGTCGACCTTGCGGAGCGCGCCGCCGTTCGACGTTCCGTACTCCTGCCAGCCGAACTGACCGACCACGTGCTCGCCGACAGCGAAATCCGGGTGACGCGACTCGATCACCTCGCCCGCCGTGCCGCCGATCATCACTTCGTTCAACGGCTGCGGCGCCGCGTACGATTTCGCATCGTTCATGCGTCCGCGCATGTACGGATCGAGCGACAGGAAATGATTGCGGACCCGCAGCTCGCCGTCCGTGAGCGGCACGAGCGGCGTTTCGACGAGCCGGAAATTGTCGACGCTCGCAGCGCCTTGCGGGCGTGACACGAGCAGGATCTGGCGGTTGATCGTGTTCATGGCTGTCTCCTTGGCTTCTTTCACATCGTGACGCCGTCCCGTTGGGAATTCGTGCCGCAAAACAAAACGGCCCTGCCTGTGACCAGGCAGGGCCGCGCGTCCCGGCGCTTACGCGTCGCTCGGGCCGGGCTGGGCATCCGGCGCCGTACGCGTGCGTTGCCGCTTGATGTCGCGCCCCACCGCGAGACGCCGCATGTACTTGAACGTGCCGAGCGCCTTCGCGACGAAGTTGCCGTCGCTGTCGCGCACTTCGCCTTCGCAGTACGCCATCGTCGTAGAACGATGCATCACGCGTCCGTATGCGCGCAACTCGCCGCGCCCGGGCTGCATGAAATTCACCTTCATCTCGACCGTGACGACGCCGACGCCGTCGTCGGTCAGGCTGCGGGCGGCCATCGCGAGCGCAATGTCCGACAGCGTCATCGTCACACCGCCGTGCGCGATGCTCCAGGTGTTCATGTGCCGCTCGTCGAGCGGCAGCACGATCTCGCTCGCCCCATCCTTCGCGGACACGAGCCGCACGCCGAGCAAGTCGACGAACGGGCTTTCGATCGACGGGCCATCCGTCGGGGATGCCGCGTCGCTCATCGTGCGCTGTCGGACAGGTAGTCGACGCACTGGCGCGATTCCGCCACTGCCACGACGAATTTCTTCACCTCCTGGTGAACCGGATGCACCTGGTACGCATCGAGCGCGGCCCGGTCCGTGAAATCGGACACGAGCACGACGTCCGACGTGGCTTCGAGGCCCGGCGTCGCGATGCCGACGTCGAGTTGCAGGATGCCCGGCACGATGTCGCGGCAGCCTTCGAGCTTTTCCTTCAGCTTCAGCGCGTTCTGCGCGCGCGTACCGCCTTCCGCCGATTCCTTCAGCTTCCACATGACGATATGTCTGATCACTTCGTTCGCTCCTGTTCGTGTTGGTTCGGCGATTGGCGCAAACGCCTTGCCGGTTGTGCGTTCAACACCCTTCCACCGTTCGCTTGGGTTCGCCGGAAATCATGTCCAGCCGAGAAAAAAAGGGGTGGAAAAGGGGGTATTCATTTCGACAATCCAAAGACGATACCCCCTTTTTCACCGCGCCACTCACCGACATCAAGATCCGACAAGCGCAGGCAGGCAACAAGCCTACCAAACTTACCGACGGCAATGGACTGTATCTGTTGGCGAAGCCGTCCGGCTCCAAGTTCCGGCACTACAAGTACCGAATTGCCGGGAAGGAGAATCTCTGCGCGATCGGCGAATATCCAAAGATCAGCCTCCAAGCCGCACGTGCAGCGCGTGACGATGCCCGCGAGCTCGAAGGAGGGATTGCAGAATCAAAGTCCACGAAACACCAGGCTGGCATTGACACCCCAAAACCAAAACCATTCGAGATCGCGTATTCCGTCGATATCTTGCGGGGCGATCCGCCGACGATGTCGATGCCTTCCGCCGCCGAATCCGGCTGCGCCAAATTGAGCGTAGGAGGCGCGAGCTGATCGCGCAGTGCGAGCGCGGTGAAAATGGCTTCTACGCCGCCGGCTGCCCCAAGCAAATGGCCTGTCGACGACTTGGTGGCTGATACGGCGGGACCTCGACCTGTACCGAATATCGCCTTGATGGCCGCGAGTTCGCTGATGTCGCCTACGGGTGTGGATGTCGCGTGTGCGTTCAAGTGCCCGATCATTCCGGGTTCAAGATTCGCTTGCCGGATAGCCAGCTCCATCGCGCGCCGCCCGCCCGCGCCGTCATCGGGCGGAGACGTCATGTGGTGTGCGTCGGCGCTCGTGCCATAACCAAGTACTTCCGCGATCGGAGACGCGGGCTCAGGAACGCTCACTTCCCTCACCTCTTGGCAGGTGCACCGCGAATACCGTTTCAGTCTGATCGGAGCGCGCGTCAATTCGGCCGTGGTGTGCTTTAGTAATCTCGCTGGCGATGTATAAGCCGAGCCCCAATCCAACATCCTCATCGGTTCTTTCCGATTGGTCGACTCCACGCTGAAGCGGGTCGAAGATACGGTCGAGCACGAGCGGATCGATGGCAGCCCCGCCATTCCCCACCTCGATATGCACCTCTGTGTCGTCCGACGTTACCGCCACCCGCACCGGCGTATCGGGCGCACCGTACTTGACGGCGTTGCTCACCAGATTACTCAGGAGTTGCTGCAGCCGCTGATCATCCCAGTCGCCCCGTAGGTCGCCCCTCGTGTCAACCTTGATCTCACGATTCGGATGAACGGCTCGCAATTCATCGACCACATTCGTGAGGACATGAGCGAGATCCGTATTGCGAGGAACAATGCTGATGCCTAACCCGAGCTGGGTCCGATTGAAATCGCAGAGATCGTCGAGGAGACCTTGCATGCGGCCACCACTCCTGATCAGCCGGGCCGCGGCCTCCGATATTTCCTCGCCCGCGTTGAGCGCCGAAAGATACGAGGCCGTTACCTGAATGGTCTGCAGCGGCGTGCGCATGTCGTGACCCAGCATACCCAGCAACAAGTCGCGAGCCTGCTCGACCTGCGCGGTAAAAAAAGCAACTGATTCTGCGAGCGCCTGGTCGATCGCCTCATTGAAGCGAATCATGTCATCCAAGTGCGGTGCGCTCGGCTGGCACTCGTCGATCCACAAGCGCAGCACGCTGGCACGCAGAGCCCGATACTCGGCCGCCAACTGATTGATGTTGAAGCCTCGTCGGGCGCGCAGAACGGCATGCGTCTGCGCCGCCGTCTCGTTGGCGTTCGCCGGTTCGCGAGCGCGCCCAAGCGATTTGTCGTGTTGCTCTTCCCTTGTTTGCGGGGTACGTAGGTCTTTGGCCACGGCCTCCAGGATCTGGCGCGCGTGGTCGCGTAGCCCTCGCGAGTCCATGCTTTTCGCAGCCGGTAGCAGCGTGGCAGCGAACGCTTCCCACTGCACCAGGATCGGTTCCATGTTCCAAACGATGAAATCAGCTAGACGCATGTCGCCCCCCCCAAACGGAATGAACGGTGGATGCTTTTGTCTCTTCGCGACGATATCACGTGAATACCGGCGATCGAAGGCGATCACATCGAAAACCGACCGCAGTTCCGTCGTCAGGTAACGCCACCTCATGACAGCCCCCATAGGTCGTCCCGAAGCGGCAACGACATCCGTTTGCAGCCGAATGACAGGAACGCGTATTGCTCGGCCGTATCGCCCGGCTTCATGCTCTCGACAACTCAACTCCGATCCGGCATCAATCCGCGGATCGCCGGATTGAAGTGCCATCGCCAACCATTCGATCGATCGTTATCCGGATTCGTTATCGATATTTTCACAATCGCAGCTTTTACCGATTCACCGAGTAATAATTGCAATTTAAAAAGCAATTGAATATTAAAAAATCCGCAAACAGCATTGACTTTTACTTTCATCGAAATTTAGAATCCCATACAACATATTTCGTCTGAGCCTTCAGCACCTGCGAACGGCGCCGTTCGCAGGTACGACAACGTTCTCAACTGACTGCGCCCGCATCACACCGGGCGGCGCGTCCTTTTGCCTTCACTTTTCGGCATTCATCGTTCAATCGATTAAAAGCCGTTCAATTCGCCCCGGGCATCACACCACGATTAATTCCGGGCATTTTCAGAATGCCCGCGACGCAGCACAAAGCGAATCAAGCCGTCCGCTCACCCAGGCATTCCGATAAAAAAGCACATGCATCAGGAGGGTCGTCATGAACATGCACCGCTTCACGAAATCGCTGTGTCTCGGATTCGTCTGCGCCGGCCTGCTTTCAGCCTGCAACGACAATGACGTGCAGTCGGGCGGTACGCCGTCGAACAGCGCCGCCCTGTCGTTCCGTATGGACACCGGCGGGCAGATCAACGCGTTCTACCGGCAGGACAAGGTAGCCGCGCACCTGCTGGTGCGCTCGTCGACGAAACCGCGTCTGCTCGTGGTGTTTCCGGCCGGCAACAGCGGAACCGGGCTGTGGTTCGACGACACCGCCCAGCCGGTGAACTGGAGCCTCGGCACGCCGCCGTCCGCGCTGTCGGCGCCCGATACGCACGGTCGCCCGCTGTACGGCATCGGCGCTGACGTGTCGGTCGACACCGACACGCTGACGATCCGCCAGGGCCTGCTGGGTAACGTGCGCTTCCTGCGCGACTTCAACGGCGGCGCGACGATTCCGCCGGAAATCGTCACCGCCCCGTCGATCCTGGGCAGCACCGCGCAATGGCAGCGCGACCGGATCGATGGCGCGCCCGGCCAGATGCTGCGCATCACGCTGCGCGATGGCGGCAGCGTCACGACAGCCGCGGGCGGCAAGCTCGTGCTGCGCGCGGCAGCCGGCGCGCGTACGCTGAAACTGCACGTCGACGCGCTGTCGGGCGAGACGCCGTTGTCGCCGATCCTGCGCGCGGACCTGCTTGCGCCGTCCGTGAATCCCGACCCGGTCAGCCAGAACGTACTCGAATTCCTGAGCTTCCACGACAAGCTGCTGGCTGGCTCGTGGCAATACGACACCTACTTCGGCCGCGACACGCTGATCTCCGTGCGCATGCTGATGCCGGTGCTCGAGCCGGCGGCGATCGAGGCCGGCCTGACGTCGGTGCTGAGTCGCCTGTCGAACGACGGCAAGGTCGCGCACGAGGAAGGCATCGGCGAATTCGCGCTCGTCGACAACGCAAAGCACGGCCGGCCGAACGATGCAACGCCGACCTACGATTACAAGATGATCGACAGCGACTACCTGCTCGCGCCGATCGCGGCGGCCTGGCTGATCGACGACCCGCGCGGTCAGGCGCGCGCGGCCGCGTATCTCGCGCAACGCGGCGGCGACGGTCAGACGAACGGCAGCCGGCTCGTCGTCAACCTGCTGCACGTCGCGGCGACCGCGCAGCCATTCGCGCAGCAGCCGTCGGTCGCGAACCTGATCCACCTGCGACCCGGCGAGATCGTCGGCAACTGGCGCGACAGCACCGACGGGCTCGGCGGCGGCGTCTATCCGTACGACGTGAATGCGGTGCTCGTGCCGGCCGCGCTGCGCGCGGCGAATGCGTTTCTCGCGCACGGCCTGCTTGATCCTTACCTGGACGCCGGGCAACGTGCGACGCTCGCGAACACGGCGGCCGAGGCGGCTACCTGGGAGCAGCAGGCGCCACCGCTGTTCCAGGTGAGCGTGCCGGCCGCGCAGGCGGCGACCGACGTGTCGGCCTATGCGCCGTCCGCCGGTGTGCCGGCCGGCACCGCGCCGAACGCGCCGCTGACGTTCTACGCGCTGTCGCTCGACCAGCAAGGCACGCCGATCCCCGTGATGAATTCCGACGGCGGCTTCGCGCTGTTGTTCGGCACACCGCCGGACGACCAGCTCCAGCGGATCGTCACCGACGTCACGCGGCCGTTCCCGACCGGGCTCGTCACCGATGCCGGGATGCTGATCGCGAACCCCGCGTATGCGAATCAGGCGCTGTGGCCCAAGTTCACCAGTTCCGCCTATCACGGCACGGTGATCTGGTCGTGGCAGCAGGCGATGTGGGTCGCCGGGCTCGACCGCCAGCTCGCGCGCCAGGATCTATCCGACACGACGCGCACACTGCTGACGCAGGCACGGCAGACGATCTGGCAGGTGATCTCGAACGGACGCGACATGCGCACATCCGAAATGTGGACTTGGTCGTATGTGAACGGCCAGTACCAGACCGATGCATTCGGCACGCGCAGCGCAGATGCGACCGAGGCCAACGCGGCGCAGCTGTGGAGCACGACGTATCTCGCGATTCGCGATCCGCAACTGCGCACGGGCAAGTACTGGTGGCAGGCGTCGCAGCGGATGCAGGACGCGCAGCCGGAGCGTGCGTCGGCCATCGCGTCGCGATAGCCGACGCCAGTGAAACGAAAGCCCCGCACGCTCATGCTCGTGCGGGGCCTCATTCTGGGCACATGCGAGACGGACATACCTCGCGTCGCGCCATAGCGTGGCGGCCCCGCGCGCCGCGTCATCGAATCCGCGGCCGCCGCTCGTCAGTGCGCGACCACGCGATTGCGCCCGTCGCGCTTCGCCTGGTACAGCCGCTCGTCGACCGCCCGCAGCAACGCATCGACCGTGCTCCCGTCGACACCGTACTGCGCGACGCCGACGCTGACCGTCACCTGCACGCGTTTGAAATCCAGCCCGAACGGCGAACTCGCGATCGACGAACGCACGCGCTCGGCCGTCATGCGCGCGCCTTCGAGCGGCATCTCGGGCAACAGCGCCATGAACTCCTCGCCGCCGACCCGCGCGAGCGCTCCGGCCGGACGAATCGCCTCGAGACACTGGCGCACGACGCCGCGCAGCACCTCGTCGCCGATCTGGTGCCCGTACGCGTCGTTGATGTTCTTGAAGTTGTCGAGATCCAGCGCGAGCAGACAAAACGGCGTGCCGTCGCGCTCCGCGCGCACGATCTCGCGCTCGACCTGCGCGATGAACTGGCGGCGGTTCGACGCGCCCGTCATCGGATCAGTCGCAGCCATGTATTCGAGCTTCTGGTTCGTGCGGCGCAACTCCTGCAGTGCACTCTCGGTGCGCGCCATCGATTCCGACAGCCGGCTCATCAGGTCTTCCTGGCTGTAGATCGCCGAGAACGAGCGCGTCGTCTGCAGCGCCTGCACGACACCGTAGCTGAGCAGGAAGAAACCGCCCGCGAAGATCGCATGCGCGAGCCACCACATGTGATTCCAGGGCTTGCCGAGGATGAACGCGAGCGACGACAGCGCGAACGCCATGATCGACACGCCGTAGATCACCATCAACGGCGAACGGATGCGCCGCGCGAGCAGCACGCCGACGTTGAGCAGCGAAAACACCAGCGCGCCGCCTTCCATCGACAGTCGCGTGCCCAGCGCGCCCGCGACCGGCGAATACGCGATGTAGGCGACCGCCGCGTTGACGGCCACGAACAACACGATCCACGGCAGCCACGTTCGCGCGCGCGTACGCTTCTCGACCCGATCGGGCGGCTGCGAGTACGACAGCAGGCCCGTCAGCAGCAGGATCGACATCACGAGGCGCGATGCGGGCCCGTACAGCAGGAACAGCCAGATGTTGTGATGCGCCATGCCGGTGAAGAGACCGTGCAGCGCATAGATCATCGCGAAACCCAGAAAGCCAAGTGTCAGCCAGCGCAGCAGTGGCTCGCCGGACGATCGGTAGCACACCCACGTCACGTAGGTGACGAATGCACCTTCGAGGGTCGCGGCCGCGATCGCGATTTCATGGAAAGCGTGGCTCTCGAACACGACGTGCGGGTCGCTGAAGATCCACAGATAGGCAATCAGATAGGCTGGCAGCAATGCGAAACCGACCAGCAGGCATTTCGCATAGAGCTTCGCGGCCGCGGTGACGACACGCGGCGGTTCCCCGGCTGCATAGGTCGTGCTCAATTCGGTCCCCGTTCGGTCTGCTGCGTGGTTCGAACGTTCACGGTGCCGAATGCGCGCGATGCATCGACTGCGCCGGCTACCGGAAACGCATCACGTACGCCGGTGCGACGCACGCGTTGCCCCATCCCGCCGAAAGGCAAATGTCAGAGCAAGTATAGGTGCGGCAATTCGTTTGACAAGTAAGGGGAAACGGCAGCATCGAACCGGCGCCGTTTGCTTCCCGATCCTTTCGAATCACATGCGACGGCCGCAGCTTGCGTCAATGCAAGCGGCGGCCGTCGGCCGGCAAGCAAAAATCAGACGATTTCGAACAGCCCGGCGGCACCCTGCCCGCCGCCGATGCACATCGTGACGACCACGTACTTCACGCCGCGCCGCTTGCCTTCGATCAACGCATGGCCCGTCAGGCGCGCACCCGACACGCCATACGGGTGGCCGACCGCGATCGCGCCGCCGTTCACGTTCAGCCTGTCATCAGGAATCCCGAGCGTATCGCGGCAGTACAGCACCTGTACCGCGAACGCTTCGTTCAGCTCCCACAGGCCAATGTCGTCTACCTTCAGCCCCGCCTGCTTCAGCAGCTTCGGCACCGCGAACACCGGGCCGATGCCCATCTCGTCCGGCTCGCAGCCGGCGACCGCGAAACCGCGGAACACGCCGAGCGGCTGCAGCCCTTCGCGCTGGGCCACATCCGCGTTCATCACCACGCACGCCGACGCGCCGTCCGAGAACTGGCTCGCGTTGCCCGCGGTGATCACGCCGCCCGGCACGGCGGAACGGATCTTCGACACGCCGTCGAGCGTCGTGTCGGGCCGGATGCCTTCGTCTGCCGATACCGTCACCTCCTGCGTGAACAGCCGGCCCGTCGCCTTGTCGGCAATGCCCGCGCGAACGGTGATCGGCACGATCTCGTCGTCGAAGCGCCCTGCTTCCTGCGCGGCCGCGGCGCGCAGTTGCGACTGCACGCCGTACTCGTCCTGCCGCTCCTTCGCGATCCCGTAGCGCTTCGCGACGTTTTCCGCCGTCTGCAGCATGTTCCAGTAGATCTCGGGCTTGTGATCGACGAGCCAGCTCTCCTGGATCATGTGCCGGTTCATCTCGTTCTGCACGCACGAGATCGATTCGACCCCGCCCGCGACGTACACGTCGCCCTCGCCCGCGATGATCCGCTGCGCGGCGAGCGCAATGGTCTGCAGCCCTGATGAACAGAAACGGTTCACCGTCATCCCCGGCACGCTCACCGGCAACCCCGCGCGCAGCGCGATCTGCCGTGCGATGTTCGCGCCGGTCGCGCCTTCAGGGTTCGCGCAGCCCATCATCACGTCCTCGATGCGCGCGGGGTCGAGCTTCGCGCGTTCGAGCGCGGCCGCGACCACGTGGCCGCCGAGCGTCGCGCCGTGCGTCATGTTGAATGCGCCACGCCACGATTTCGCGAGCGGCGTGCGGGCGGTCGATACGATTACGGCTTCGGTCATGCGAGTCTCCTTCGGTCCTGCTTCATGTCCTGAATCGGATGGGAATGCGCTACGCCGTCGGGCGCGCGCCCGCGGACGTCACATGTGCGACGCCCGCAGCCTGCATCTGTTGCCATGCGTGCGCGAGCGACCCGTTCAGGTCGATCGCACGGCACGCATCGTTGATCACGGCGGCCTCGAAGCCGGCCGCGCGCGCATCGAGCGCGGACCACGCGACGCAATAGTCGGTCGCGAGCCCGCAACACCACACGCGCTTCGCGCCGAGCTCGCGCAGATAGCCGGCGAGCCCCGTGCGCGTCGTGCGATCGGCTTCGACGAACGCGGAATAGCTGTCGACCTGCGCGTCGCCGCCCTTGCGGATCACGAGCCTCGCATGCGGGACGTCGAGGTCGCGATGCAGCGCCGCGCCTTCGGTGTCCTGCACGCAATGCACGGGCCACAGCACCTGCTCGCCGTACGACAGCGCGAGCATCGAGAACGGCTCGCGCCCCGGGTGATTCGCCGCGAACGATACGTGCTCGCGCGGGTGCCAGTCCTGCGTCAGCACGACCTGGTCGAAGCGTCGCGCGAGCGCGTTGATCACCGGCACGACCGCGTCGCCGTCCGGCACCGCGAGTGCGCCGCCCGGCATGAAGTCGTACTGCACGTCGATCACGAGCAACACGTCGTCAGTGCGTTTCATTGTGTTTCTCCTTGCAAGCCGGGCCGCGCCGTCACGCACGGCGTCAGCCGTTGAACCCGCGTCCGGCCTTTGCCAGTTCCACGATCGACGATGCGAGCTGCCACGCGTCGCCGTTCGGCGCGGCCGCATAACGGCGAATCGCGCGCTCGACGTTGTAGAGGCCGACCATGTCCGCATACAGCATCGGGCCGCCGCGCCACAGCGGGAAGCCGTAGCCGGTCAGATAGACCATGTCGATGTCGGACGCCTTCGACGCGATCTTCTCCTCGAGGATCTTCGCGCCTTCGTTGACGAGCGCGAACACCAGCCGCTCGACGATCTCGTCATCGCCGATCTTGCGCCGCTCGACGCCGCGCTCCTTCGAATACGCGACGACCATCTCGTCGACGAGCGCCGACGGCTTCGCCTTGCGCTCGCCCGGCACGTAGTCGTACCAGCCGCCGCCCGTCTTCTGGCCGAAGCGTCCCTGTTCGCACAGACGGTCGGCGATCTTCGAGTAATGCAGATCGGGCTGCTCGACGTAGCGGCGCTTGCGGATCGCCCAGCCGATGTCGTTGCCGGCGAGGTCGCTCATCCGGAACGGGCCCATCGCGAAACCGAACTTCTCGATCGCGCGATCGACCTGCGCGGGCAGCGCGCCTTCCTCGAGCATGAAGAGTGCCTGACGGATGTATTGCTCGATCATCCGGTTGCCGATGAAGCCGTCGCACACACCCGACACGACCGCCGTCTTGCGGATCTTCTTGGCCACCGCCATCACCGTGGCGAGCACGTCCTTCGCGGTCTGCGCGCCGCGCACGACCTCGAGCAGCTTCATCACGTTGGCGGGGCTGAAGAAGTGCATGCCGACCACGTCCTGCGGCCGCTTCGTGAATGCGGCGATCTTGTCGATTTCGAGCGTCGACGTGTTCGATGCGAGGATCGCGCCGGCCTTCGCCACCGCATCGAGCCGGCCGAACACCTGCTCCTTCACGCCGAGTTCCTCGAACACGGCCTCGACGATCAGGTCCGCATCCTTCAGGTCGTCGTAGGACAGCGTCGGCGTGATCAGCGCCATACGCGCGTCGAGCTTCTGCTGCGTAAGCTTGCCCTTCTTCACCTGCGCGTCGTAGTTCTTGCGGATCGTGGCCAGCCCGCGGTCGAGCGCGTCCTGCTTCGTCTCGAGCAGCGTGACGGGCAGGCCCGCGTTGATGAAGTTCATCGCGATCCCGCCGCCCATCGTGCCCGCGCCGATCACGCCGACGCGGCGGATCTCGCGCACCGGCGTATCGGCCGGCACGTCGGGAATCTTGCTCGCCGCGCGCTCGCCGAAGAACGCGTGCCGCAGCGCGCGGCTTTCCGGCGTCATCATCAGCGCGACGAAACCGTCGCGCTCGGCGACGCTGCCCTTGTCGAAGCCGTTCAGCACGCCGGCCTCGATAGCGTCGATGCACTTGTGCGGCGCGGGGAAATTCGGCGCGGCGGCCCGCGCGGAATTGCGCGCGAACTGGATGAACCCCGCCGCGTTCTCATGCACGATCTTGCGATCCCGCACCCGCGGATGGGGCCCTTTCTGCACACCGACCTTGCGCGCGAACGCGACGGCCGCGTCGAGCAGGTCGCCGTCGGCCATCTCGTCGAACAGCCCGCTCGTCGCGAGCTGCGCCGACGGCACCGGCGCACCCGACACGATCATGTTCAGCGCGGTTTCGAGGCCCACCGCACGCGGCAGGCGTTGCGTGCCGCCCGCGCCCGGCAGCAGGCCGAGTTTCACTTCGGGCAGCGCGATCTGCGCGCCCGGCGCCGCGACGCGATAGTGCGCACCGAGCGCGAGCTCCAGGCCGCCGCCCATCACGACGCTGTGCAGCGCCGCGACGACCGGCTTCGCGCTCGCCTCCACCGCGCGGATCACGGTGTGCAGCGTCGGTTCCTGCAGGGCCTTCGGCGTATTGAATTCGGTGATGTCGGCGCCGCCCGAGAATGCGCGGCCCGCGCCGGTCAGCACGATCGCCGTGATCGACGGATCCTGCGCGGCGCGATCGAGCGCGTCCATGACGCCCTGGCGTGTCGACAGGCCGAGCCCATTGACGGGCGGATTGTTGAGCGTGATGACGGCCACGCCGTCGCGAGTCGAGTAATCCACTGCCATCTGCCTGCCTCCATGCATCGCGCGCCGGGGTGGCTGCGCTTCATTGTGCGCGGTCGAACGGCCGCATGTCCGAATCGAACGGAGGCAGCATACAACGAAAAAGCACGGTCGTTCAATTTGATTTTTTCCCGATCCGGGGCCGGATCGGGGAGACCGCGCGGCTGGCCGTCGCCAGCTGCAACTTACGCGTGGCCGACCGCCGTCGGCAACACGTAGTCGCGGAACGCCTCGCGCAACTTCAGCTTCTGCAGCTTGCCGGTCGCGGTGTGCGGCAGCGATTCGACGAACACGACGTCGTCGGGCACCCACCACTTCGCGACCTTGCCCTCGTAGAACGCGAGCAGCGCGTCGCGCGTCAGGTTGGCCCCCTCGCGCGGCACCACGACGAGCAGCGGACGCTCGGTCCATTTCGGGTGTGCGCAGGCAATGCAGGCGGCTTCGGCGACGCCCGGATGCGCGATCGCGACATTCTCGATGTCGATCGAGCTGATCCACTCGCCGCCGGACTTGATCACGTCCTTGCTGCGGTCGGTGATCTGCAGGAAGCCGTCGGGATCGATCGTCGCGACGTCGCCGGTCGGGAACCAGCCGTCCGACAGCGGGGACGTATCGCTCCTGAAGTAGCGGTCGATCACCCAGGGCCCGCGCACCTGCAGCTCGCCAAACGCGACGCCGTCCCAGGGCAATTCGTTGCCGTCGTCGCCGACGATCCGCATGTCGACACCGCAGATCACGCGCCCCTGCTTCTCCAGCAACCGGCGCTGCACGTCGAGCGGCCGCTGCGACTGCGCCCAGTTCAGCTTCGCGAGCGTGCCGAGCGGCGACAGTTCGGTCATCCCCCATGCGTGGATCACGCGCACGCCGTATTCGTCCTCGAACGTGCGCAGCATCGCGGGCGGGCACGCGGAGCCACCGATCACCGTGCGGTTCAGCGTCGAAAAACGCACGCCGGCCTCGCGCATGTAGTTCAGCAGCCCCAGCCAGACCGTCGGCACGCCCGCGGAGAACGTCACGCGTTCGGCCTCCATCAGTTCGTACAGCGACTTGCCGTCGAGGTCCTTGCCGGGCAGCACGAGCTTGCCTCCCGTGAGTGGCACCGCATACGGCAACCCCCACGCGTTCACATGAAACATCGGCACGACGGGCAGCACGGCGTCGAGCGCCGACAGGTTCATCGCGTCCGGCAGCGCGGCGCCGTATGCGTGCAGCACCGTCGAGCGATGCGAATACAGCACGCCCTTCGGGTTGCCGGTCGTGCCCGACGTGTAGCACAGGCCGCACGCCTGCAACTCGTCGAGGCGCGGCCAGTCGTAGCGGCCGTCCTCGGCCTCGACGAGCGTTTCGTAGCACAGGAACGGTGTCGCGCCGGACGGCAGATGCGCGGCGTCGGTCATCGCGATCCAGCCCTTCACGTGCGGACACTGCGGCGCGATCGCATCGACCAGCGGCGCGAAATTGATGTCGAAGCAGACGAAGCGGTCTTCCGCATGATTGACGATGTAGGCGATCTGCTCGGGAAAGAGGCGGGGGTTGATCGTATGGCACACGGCGCCCATCCCGCCGATCCCGTAGTACGCCTCCAGATGCCGGTAGCCGTTCCAGGCAAGCGTGCCGACGCGGTCGCCCGATTCGACGCCGAGACGCGCGAGCGCCTGCGCGAGCCGCTTCGCGCGCTGCTCGCAGTCGCGGTACGTGTAGCGATGCAGGTCGCCTTCCACGCGCCTCGACACGATCTCCGTGTCGCCCGCGTAACGCGCGGCATGCGCGATCAGCGACGACACCAGCAACGGCATGTCCATCATCTGGCCCAGCAACGGCTTACCCATCGTCTTGTTCTCCCGGAAGGACGCGAATCGGTGACCAGCCTCGAAGCGGTGCGCCAGCCTGCAGCCCGTCCACGGCCCGGACAGCGCTTGCGCAAGGCGCGCGGGCCGCCATGCGGGCGGCGCGGCGCCGCCTTACAATATCGGCTTACCCAGAGGCGCTCAACATGTCGTTTTCCCGAAGCGCAGCCGCTACGGCTGACACTCTTCCCGACCTCGCCGCGACGCTCGGCGCGCCCGCCGCCGACGCATTCGTCACGCTCGGCGACGCGTTTCATACGCGGCTGCCGGCCGCGCCGCTGCCCGCACCGTACGTCGTCGGCTTTTCCGACGAAGTCGCGCACCTGCTCGGTCTGCCGGTGTCGCTTGGCCAGCAGCCCGGATTCGCCGAGCTGTTCGCCGGCAACCCGACGCGCGACTGGCCCGCGAGCGCGATGCCGTATGCGTCGGTATATTCCGGTCACCAGTTCGGCGTGTGGGCGGGCCAGCTCGGCGACGGCCGCGCGCTGACGATCGGCGAACTCCCCGGCACCGACGGCCGGCGCTACGAACTGCAGATCAAGGGCGGCGGCCGCACGCCGTATTCGCGGATGGGCGACGGTCGCGCGGTGCTGCGTTCGTCGATCCGCGAATTCCTGTGTTCGGAAGCCATGCATCACCTTGGCATCCCGACCACCCGCGCGCTCACGGTGATCGGCTCCGATCAGCCCGTGGTGCGCGAGGAGATCGAGACGTCAGCCGTCGTCACGCGTGTTTCGGAGAGCTTCGTGCGCTTCGGCCATTTCGAGCATTTTTTCTCGAACGATCGCCCGGACCTGCTGCGCCAGCTCGCCGATCACGTGATCGACCGCTTCTATCCGGCGTGCCGCGCCGCCGACGATCCGTACCTCGCGCTGCTCGAAGCCGCGACGCTGCGCACCGCCGACCTCGTCGCGCAATGGCAGGCGGTCGGCTTCTGCCACGGCGTGATGAACACCGACAACATGTCGATCCTCGGCATGACGATCGACTACGGCCCGTTCGGCTTCGTCGACGCGTTCGACGCGAACCACATCTGCAACCACTCCGACACGAGCGGCCGCTACGCGTACCGGATGCAGCCGCGCATCGCGCACTGGAACTGTTACTGCCTCGCGCAGGCGCTCCTGCCGCTGATCGGGCTGCAGCACGGGATCGCCGACGACGATGCGCGCGCCGAGCGCGCGGTCGACGATGCGCAGGCCGTGCTCGCGAAGTTTCCCGAACGCTTCGGCCCCTCGCTCGAACGCGCGATGCGCGCGAAGCTCGGCCTTGAACTCGAGCGCGAGAACGACGCCGAGCTCGCGAACAAGCTGCTCGAAACGATGCACGCGAGCCACGCGGACTTCACGCTGACGTTCCGCCGTCTCGCGCAGCTGTCGAAACACGACGCGAGCCGCGACGCGCCGGTGCGCGACCTGTTCATCGATCGCGACGCCTTCGACGCGTGGGCGAACCGCTATCGCACGCGGCTGTCCGAGGAAACGCGCGACGACGCCGCCCGCGCGGCCGCGATGAATCGCGTGAATCCGAAATACGTGCTGCGCAACCATCTGGCAGAAGTCGCGATCCGGCGCGCGAAGGAAAAGGATTTTTCCGAAGTCGAGCGACTCGCGCAGGTGCTGCGCCGGCCGTTCGACGAACAGCCGGAACACGAAGCGTATGCGGCATTGCCGCCCGACTGGGCCGGGTCGCTCGAAGTGAGCTGCTCGTCGTGACCCGCACGACCCGACCGACCAATCAGGAGAACCTCCACATGTCACACGATTCCGACGACAAGACCTTTCCGTATCAGAAGGACGACGCCGAACTGCGCCGCCGGCTCACGCCGCTTCAATACGAAGTCACGCAGCATGCGGCGACCGAGCGCGCCTTCACCGGCGAATACACGGACACCGAGGACGCCGGCATCTACAAATGCGTCGTCTGCAGCACGCCGCTGTTCGAGTCCGGCGCCAAGTTCCATTCGGGCTGCGGCTGGCCCAGCTACTTCAAGCCGCTCAACGGCGAGGTGATCGACGAGAAGATCGACCGCTCGCACGGCATGGTGCGCGTCGAGGTGCGCTGCAACCATTGCGGCGCGCATCTCGGCCACGTGTTCGAGGACGGCCCGCGCGACAAGACCGGTTTGCGGTACTGCATCAATTCGGCTGCGTTAAACTTCGAGTCCCGACCCGAAAACGAATGAGCGGCGCCGGACGAATCGGTCGGACAGCCTTCGCGGCTGCCCCGATCCCGGACGGTGGCGCCTGGCGGGTCCCCACAACGGTGAAAGGCCGCGCGATGCGGCCTTTCACGCAGCTGCGAGCGCCATGAAATTCCTGTTCGATCTGTTTCCGATCATCCTGTTTTTCGCCGCCTTCAAGGTCTGGGGCATCTTCACCGCCACCGCCGTCGCGATCGCCGCGACATTGGCCCAGGTCGCGTGGGTCGCCTTCCGGCACCGGAAGGTCGACACGATGCTGTGGGTCAGCCTCGGCGTGATCGTCGTCTTCGGTGGCGCCACCCTCGTCCTGCATGACGAGAAATTCATTCAATGGAAACCGACTGTGCTGTACTGGCTGTTTGCGATCGGGCTGCTCGCCGCGCGCTATGCGTTCGGCAACAACCTGATCGAGAAGATGATGGGCAAGCAGCTCACGCTGCCGCACCCCGTGTGGGACAAGCTGAACGTCGCGTGGGCGCTGTTCTTCGCGGTGCTCGGCGTCGCGAACCTGTACGTGGTGCACAACTACACTGAATCGCAGTGGGTGAACTTCAAGCTGTTCGGCACGACGGGCGCGATGGTCGTGTTCATCATCCTGCAGAGCCTGTGGCTCACGAAGTACCTGAAGGACGAATGACATGACCGACGCTTTCCTCAACGCCTCGCCCGACGAACGCATCGCGCTGATCGAGGCGCGCCTCACCGCCTCGCTCGCACCGCTGTCGCTCGCGGTTCGCGACGACAGCGCGCAGCACGCGGGCCACGCCGGCGCGGCCGCCGGCGGCCATTACACGGTGACGATCGTGTCGGCCGCCTTCGCGGGCAAGCCGCGCGTCGCGCGGCACCGGCTGGTGTATGATGCGCTCGCTGATGCGATGCAGCGCGGCATTCATGCGCTCGCGATCGTGGCTTATACGCCCGAAGAATTCAACGAATCTTCAATCTAGTCTCAACAGGAATTCCCGATGATCCTGAAATCCCCCCGCCTGTGGGTCGCGGCAGCTGCATTCGCAGCGGCACCGGCATTTGCCCAGAACATCGCCGTCGTCAACGGCACGCCGATTCCTAAGTCGCGCGCCGATGCGATGGTCGCGCAGCTCGTCCAGCAGGGCCAGACCGACAGCCCGCAGCTGCAACAAGCCGTGCGCCAGGAACTCGTGAATCGCGAAATCCTGATGCAGGAAGCGATCCGCGAAGGCATCCCGAACCGCCCGGACGTGAAGGCGCAGGTCGCCGTCGCGCAGCAGACGGTCGTGCTGCGCTCGATGATCGAGAGCTTCCTGAAGAAGAACCAGCCGACCGACGCCGAAGTGAAGGCGCGCTACGACGATCTCGTGAAGGGTGCCGGCGGCAACCGCGAGTATCACCTGCACCACATCCTCGTCGACAACGAGCAGCAGGCGAAGGACCTGATCGCGAAGATCAAGGCCGGCGCGAAGTTCGAGGATCTGGCAAAGCAATACTCGAAGGATCCGGGTTCGGGCAAGAACGGCGGCGACCTCGACTGGTCCGATCCGAAGGCGTACGTGCCGGAATTCGCGGCGGCCGCGCAGAAGCTCCAGAAAGGCCAGATGACCGACACGCCGGTGAAGACGCAGTTCGGCTGGCACATCATCCGCGTCGACGACGTCCGCGATATCGCCCCGCCGCCGTTCGACCAGGTGAAGGCGCAGATCGCGCAGCAGCTCGTGCAGCAGAAGCTGCAGGCGTTCGAGGAAGGTCTGCGCCAGCAGGCGAAGATCCAGTAACGCCGGCGCTCGTCGCCTATGCAAAGGCCGCTCCCGGGAGCGGCTTTTTTTTGTCACGCATGCGTACGGTGGGCCGGCCCGACGCGGCGGCCGCGCAAGAAAAAAGCCGCTGCGGGGCGGCTTTTCAGGACTGCGGGATCGCGTACCGGCAGCGGGGCGAACCGCTATGCCGGATGGAACGCATCGTGGTAGCGGACCTCGCCCGACGGCCGCGGCGCGGCTTCGTCGAGCGGCAGCGCGAGGAAATACTCGGGCGGCGCATCCGTGAACACCAGATCGCCGGACTGCACGAAGCCGAAACGCGCGTAATACGCCGGATCGCCGAGCACGACGCAGCCGCGCGCACCGAGCCGGCGCAATGCGTCGAGCCCCGTGCGCACGAGCCCCGCGCCGATGCTCTGCCGTTGGCATTCGGGCAGCACCGCGAGCGGCGCGAGCCCGTACCACTGCTGGCTGCCGGCCGGCTCGCCGCCGATCGACACAGGCGAGAACGCGACATGACCGATCACGCGCTCGTCGCGCTCGGCGACGAGTGACACGCTGAGCATACCCTCCGCGCGCAGCGTATCGACGATCCGCCGTTCGAGCTGACCGTGCTGCGGCTCGCTCGCGAACGCGGCCACGATCACGCGACCGATCGCATCGACGTCGCTCGCGCGTTCGTCGCGCAGCGTGACGATCTCGACCGGTGCGTGCGGATCGAACATCAGCCGATCCAGCGGCGTGCGTTGCGGAACACGCGCATCCACGGGCTCGCTTCACCCCAGCCTTCCGGATGCCAGCTCATCGTCACCGTGCGGTGCACGCGCTCCATGTGCGGCATCAGCACCGTGAAGCGGCCGTCGGCCGTCGTGACCGACGTGATGCCGGCAGGCGACCCGTTCGGGTTGAACGGATAACGCTCGGTCGCTTCGCCGCGGTGATCGATGTAGCGCATTGCGACCGCGACGCGATCGATGTCGCCCTGCTGCGAGAAGTCCGCATAGCCTTCGCCGTGCGCGACCGCCACCGGAATCCGCGAGCCTTCCATCCCCGCGAAGAAGATCGACGGCGACTTCTCCACTTCGACGAACGAGAAGCGCGCCTCGAACTGCTCGGACTTGTTGCGCGTGAACTTCGGCCACGCTTGCGCACCCGGAATCATTGACGCGAGGCTCGACAGCATCTGGCAACCGTTGCAGATGCCGAGCGCGAACGTGTCGGGACGCGCGAAGAAGGCCGAGAACATGTCGGCGAGATTCGCATTGAAGCGGATCGTCTTCGCCCAGCCTTCGCCCGCACCCAGCACGTCGCCGTACGAGAAGCCGCCGCAGGCCACCGCGCCCGCGAAATCGGCGAGCGTCGCGCGGCCGGCCAGCAGGTCGCTCATGTGCACGTCGTGCGCGTCGAAGCCCGCGCGGTCGAACGCATATGCCGTTTCGAGATGCGAGTTCACGCCCTGCTCACGCAGGATCGCGACACGCGGGCGCGCGCCCGTCGCGATGAACGGGGCGGCGATGTCCTCGGCCGGATCGAAGGTGAGCACCGGCGAGATGCCAGGGTCGGCCGCGTCGAGCAGCGCGTCGTACTCGGCGTCCGCGCAAGCGGGGTTATCGCGCAGGCGTGCGATGCGCCAGCTCACTTCGCCCCACGCGCGATGAAGTTCCGCGCGCGGCGCGTCAAATACCTTCTTCGCGTCGCGGTACACCTCGATCACGTCGCGATCGTTGACCGTGCCGATCACGTGCGAGCATGCCGACAGGCCGAACTCGCGCAGCGCGCCGAGCACCGCGTCGCGATCGGCCGCACGCACCTGCACGACGGCGCCAAGTTCTTCCGAGAACAGCGCGCGCAGCGTGCGATCCTCGCGCCGGCCGCTCGTCTGCTTCGCCCAGTCCTTCGCGTCGCCGTAGTCCGATTCGTGATTCGGGTCGAGCGTCAGCATGTCGACGTTCAGCGACACGCCCGCGTGACCCGCGAACGCCATTTCGCACACCGCTGCCCACAGGCCGCCGTCCGAGCGGTCGTGGTACGCGAGCAGCTTGTCTTGCGCATTGAGCGACTGGATCGCGTTGAAGAAGCGCTTGAGGTCTTCAGGATCGTCGACGTCCGGCGTCGCGTCACCGACCTGCTGCGTAACCTGCGCGAAAATGCTGCCGCCCATCCGGTTCTTGCCGCGGCCGAGATCGATCGCGATCAGCACGCTGTCGCCCGCGTCGGCGATGCGGCGCAGTTGCGGCGTCAGGTGGCGGCGCACGTCCTCGACCGGTGCGAACGCGGAGATGATGAGCGACACCGGCGACACCACTTCCTTCGCGACGCCCTGCTCGTCCCACTTGGTCTTCATCGACAGCGAATCCTTGCCGACCGGGATGCCGATCCCGAGCGCCGGGCACAGCTCCATGCCGATCGCCTTGACCGTGTCGAACAGTGCGGCATCCTCGCCGGCCGTGCCGCACGCGGCCATCCAGTTCGCCGACAGCTTCAGCTTGTCGAGCGACGCGATCGGCGCGCTCGCGATGTTCGTGATCGCCTCGCCGACGGCCATGCGGCCCGATGCCGGCGCGTCGATCACCGCAAGCGGCGTGCGCTCGGCCATCGTCATCGCCTCACCCTTGAAGCCCGCGTAGTCGAGCGCAGTCACCGCGCAGTCGGCCACCGGCACCTGCCACGGGCCGACCATCTGGTCGCGCACCGACGTGCCGCCGACCGAACGGTCGCCGATCGTGATCAGGAACGACTTGCTGCCGACCGTCGGATGCTTCAGCACGTCGACCGCGACTTCCGACAGCGCGATGCCCGTCACGTCGACCGGCGCGCGCTCGGTCGTCACGCGCGTGACGTCGCGGTGCATGCGCGGCGGCTTGCCGAGCAGCACTTCCATCGGCATGTCGACGGGGAATTCCTCGATACCGGTGGCTTCGTCGTCGACGAGCTGCAGCTGGCGCTCATCGGTCGCGACGCCAACCACCGCGAACGGGCAGCGCTCGCGTGCGCAGATCGCCTCGAAGCGCGGCAGGTCGGCCGGCGCGATCGCCAGCACGTAGCGCTCCTGCGCCTCGTTCGACCAGATTTCGCGAGGCGACAGGCCCGATTCCTCGAGCGCGACCTTGCGCAGTTCGAAGCGCGCGCCCTTGCCCGCGCCGTCGACGATTTCGGGGAACGCGTTAGACAGGCCGCCCGCCCCGACGTCGTGGATGCTCAGGATCGGGTTTTCCGCGCCGAGCTGCCAGCAGCCGTTGATCACTTCCTGCGCGCGCCGCTCGATTTCCGGGTTGCCGCGCTGCACCGAGTCGAAATCGAGTTCGGCCGTGTTCGCGCCGGTCGCCATCGAGCTCGCCGCGCCGCCGCCCATGCCGATCCGCATGCCCGGGCCGCCGATCTGGATCAGCAGGGAACCGGCCGGCACGTCGTGCTTGTGCGTGTGTTGATCCGCGATGTTGCCGAGGCCGCCCGCGATCATGATCGGCTTGTGATAGCCGCGCACCTGGCCGCCCACGTTCTGCTCGTACACGCGGAAGTAGCCGCCGAGGTTCGGACGGCCGAATTCGTTGTTGAACGCGGCGCCGCCGAGCGGGCCGTCGATCATGATCTGCAGCGGCGACGCGATGCGGTCCGGGCGGCCGTACGGGCCGTGCGCATCGTTCGGGTTGCGCTCGCCGAGCGGCTGAGCCGCGTCGCGCGCGTTTTCCCACGCCTGGCGCGCGTCCGGCAGATCGAGGTTCGACACGGTGAAGCCCGTGAGGCCGGCCTTCGGACGCGCACCGCGGCCCGTCGCGCCTTCGTCGCGGATCTCGCCGCCCGCGCCGGTCGCCGCGCCCGGGAACGGCGAGATCGCCGTCGGGTGGTTGTGCGTCTCGACCTTCATCAGCGTATGGGTGAGCTCGGTGTGACGACCGTAGCGTTCGCCCGGCTCGCCGGCCGCGCCCGCGTTGCGCGGAAACCAGCGCTCGGCTTCGGCGCCCATCATGATCGACGAGTTGTCCGAATACGCGACGATCGTGCCTTGCGGGCTCAGCTTCTCGGTGTTGCGGATCATCGCGAACAGCGACATGTCCTGCGCTTCACCGTCGATGGTCCACTGCGCGTTGAAGATCTTGTGGCGGCAATGCTCGCTGTTCGCCTGCGCGAACATCATCAGCTCGACGTCGGTCGGGTTGCGTTCGAGTTTGCGGAATGCGTCGACCAGATAGTCAATTTCGTCGTCGGCGAGCGCGAGGCCCAGTTCGACGTTCGCGCGCTCGAGCGCGGCGCGGCCGACGCCCAACACGTCGACTGTCGCGAGCGGCTTGGCCGGCAGTTCGTCGAACAGGTGCTTCGCGTCGTCGCGCGCGGCAACCACGCTTTCGGTCATCCGGTCATGCAGCGCGGCCGCGACGGCTGCGCGCGCCTCGTCGGACAGCGCCTTCTTGCCGCCGAGCAGGCCCGACTTCAGCGTGACCGTGAATTCGACGCCACGCTCGATGCGGCGCACTTGCGTGAGGCCGCAGTGCTGCGCGATGTCGGTGGCCTTGCTCGCCCACGGCGAAACCGTGCCGAAGCGCGGCAGCACGACGAAGGTCTCGGCCGTGCCCTTCTCGGCCGCCGGCTCGAACGGCGCGCCGTAGTGCATCAGCGCGTCGATGCGTGCGCTGTCGTCGGCCGACAGCGGCTCGGACGCATTGACGAAGTGCAGGAACTGGCCGCGCACCGCGACGATGTTGGCGTCGATTTGCCTGAGCGTGTCGAGCAGACGGGTTTGACGGAAATCGGAGAGGGCCGAAGCGCCGGGAAAACACGAGAAGTGAGCCATGGGCTGGACTGACGTCGATGAGTCGCGCGAGGTGGCGACGTGGGGCGAAAGGAAGGCCGTAATTATAACCGGAAGTCAGTCGTCCCAGACCGGCTGATCGGCACCCGTCACGCACCGCGACGGTGCACCGGCATCCGCCGCGCACAGCCGCCTGTCTGGCCGCCCTGTGCGGCCGCGGCAGCCGGCGAGCGCACGATGGCCGAATCGGATGGGGTCGCGCGACGCCGGTTCGCGCGATTTTGGCGCTATCATTGCCGATTCACCGGGCCGGGAGCCCGTCAGCGAATCCTCACCGGGCGGCATGCATGCCACCCGTCATCGAAGCAATCCATGGATGTCATCGTCATCGGCGGCGGAATCAGCGGCGTCGCCACCGCCTACCAGCTGCGCGCGGCCGGCCATCGCGTGTGCGTGGTCGAACGCCACGCGACCGTCGCGCAGGGCGCGACCTACGGCGACGGCGGCACGCTGCTGCCGAGCCCGCTCGACGTCTGGTTCGGCCCGACCTTCATGCGCCAGCGCCAGCCGCGCGACACCGGCATCGTCTACAAGCCCGGCTTCAACGGCGGCGTACGCCGCTTCGTCAAGCAGCTCGCCGCGTTGCGCGAGCCCGACGCCTTCGCCGCGCAATATGCGCGGCTGCGCCCGCTGATCGACGCGTCGCGCGAGTCGCTCGCCGACATCGAGGCGCGCTTGCAGCTCGAATTCGAGCAGAAACCCGGGATCCTGCACGTCGTGCGCGACCCGCGCGACTGGGAAGCGCTGCAACCGGCACTCGACCTGCTGCGTACGCTCGACCAGCCGTACCGCGTGCTCACGGCCGACGAATGCGCGGCGCTGGAACCGTCGGTGCCGGCCGAGCCCGGCTTTGCCGGCGGCGTGCTGCTCGAGGGCGAGCGCACCGGGAACTGCCCGCTGTTCGCGAAACTGGTCAAGCAGACGCTCGACGAGCACGGCGTGCAGTTCCGCTTCAGCGCGGACGTCGCCGCGATCCGCGTCGACGCCGGCCGCGCCGCGATCGAGCTCACGCCCGCCGGCGGCAGGCACGCGGCGAAGGCGCACGAGGTCGACGTGATGTCGGCCGACGCGATCGTGGTCGCCGCGGGCGCCGGCAGCCTGCCGCTGCTGGAGCGGCTCGGCTGGCGAGTGCCGCTGCATCCGGTGCGCGCGCATACGCTGACCGCCCCCGTTGCGTACGAAGAACATGCGCCGCACCTGAGCGTCGTCGACTCGATCAAGCGCATCTCGATCACGCGCACCCACCAGCGGTTGCGCATCGGCGGCGGCGCCGTGCTGCAGAGCCTCGCAGACACCGCGAAACCGCTCCCCGAGCCGCTGTCCGAGGCCGCGCTGGCGCTGCTCGGCCAGGCCGTCCATGACTGGGTGCCGGGCGCCGCGAAGATTTCCGCCGCGCTGTCGTGGCAAGGCACGCAACTGCTGTCCCCGGACGGCCTGCCGGTCGTCGGTCCGACCCCGCATCCGCGCGTGTTCGTCAATTTCGGCCATGGCCCGGCCGGTTGGGGTCTCGCGTGCGGGTCTGCTAAAGTGGTGACCGACTGTCTGAGCGGCAACACGCAGCAGTGGCCCGCCGACACGCTCGCCGCGCTGAGCGCCGCGCGCTTCACGACCTGACCGCCACGGGCCCGTCCCGGGGCGGCTTCCTCCCGCCGCCATGACCCCGCGATGACGAATCCCCGCCCGCTTCCCGACTCCGCCCCGCTCGCGCTGCTGCGCGTCGCCGACCTGCGCGCGGCCGAGGCCGCCGCGATCGCCGAACTGCCGCCGCACACGCTGATGGGCCGCGCGGGCGCCGCCGCCGCGCGCTGGCTGTCCGAACGGGTGGCCGGCGACGACCGCCCGGTCTGGTTCGCGGTCGGCCCCGGCAACAACGGCGGCGACGCGCTGGTGGCCGCCGCACAGTTGCAACAGCTCGGCGTCGCGACGCAGGCCTGGATGCCGGTGCCGGTCAAGCCGGACGATGCGCAATGGGCGCTTGGCCTCGCGCGCGCGGCGGGCGTGCCGCTGTCGGCCGAACCGCCCGCCTCGCTCGGCGATTACGCGTGGGTCGTCGACGGGCTGTTCGGCATCGGCCTCACTCGCGCACTCGACGGACCGTTCGCCGCTCAGGCCGCACGCATCGCAGCCCATGCCCGAAGCGGCGGCCGCGTGCTCGCGCTCGACGTACCGAGCGGGCTCGACAGCGACACGGGCCGGATCGTCGGCGCGGGCGTCGCAGTCACCGCGACGCACACGCTCACGTTCATCGGCGCGAAGCCCGGCCTTTATACCGGCGACGGTCGCGACCTCGCCGGCGAGATCGACATCGCGTCGCTCGACGTCGCACCGCCCGCCGCGCCAGCCGTCGTGCTGAACGCGCCGGCACGGTTCGCGGCCGCGCTGCCCGCCCGCGCGTTCGCTTCGCACAAGGGCACGTTCGGCAGCCTGGCGGTGCTCGGCGGCGATACCGGCATGTGCGGCGCACCGATCCTCGCCGCGCGTGCCGCGCTGTTCGCGGGCGCCGGCAAGGTGCATGTCGGCTTTCTCGGTGCCGGCGCGCCGCCGTACGACCCGCCGTTTCCCGAACTGATGCTGCATCCTGCGGACAGCCTCGATCTCGATGCGATGTCCGCGATCGCGGCAGGCTGCGGCCTCGGCGCGCGCGAGGCCGCGGTTGCCCTCGTGCGCGACGTACTCGCGCACGACGCCGCGACGCTGCTCGACGCCGACGCGCTGAACCTCGTCGCGACGCACGCCGACCTCGCGGCCGCCGTTGCCGCGCGCGCCGCACGAGGCGACGCGTGCGTGCTGACGCCGCATCCGCTTGAGGCAGCGCGGCTGCTCGGCAGCGATACCGCGACGGTGCAGCACGACCGGCTGGCTGCGGCCCAGGCGCTTGCCTCGCGCTACGCAAGCATCGTCGTGCTGAAGGGTTCGGGCACGGTGATTGCGGCGCCCGACGGCCGCGTGACGATCAACCCGACCGGCAATGCAGCGCTCGCCACCGGCGGCACCGGCGACGTGCTCGGCGGCCTGATCGGCGCGTTGCTCGCGCAGCGCGTCGCACCGTACGAAGCCACGCTCGCGGGCGTATACCTGCACGGCCTCGCGGCCGACACGCTGACCGCGAACGGCACGGGTCCGGCCGGCCTCACCGCTGGCGAACTCGCACCGATGGTGCGCACGCTGATCAATCGCCTTTTTTACCCGGCGGCGCGCGCCGACATATAACGCCGCTATACTGGGTGCCCCGCCGCACGGCGGGCCCGCTCGTCCGCCGGCGTTCCGATCCGATGCGCCGGCGCGGCATTCCTCCCGATTCACGCTTCACTCGAACCGCCATGACGCTGAATTCGCTCCCCGCCTGGACTGCCCTTCAATCCCACTTCGAACAGATCCGCCACGCGCGGATGCGCGACTGGTTCGCGCCGGAAAACGACCGCGCGCCGACCCGCGCCGAACGCTTCACGGTCCCCGGCGGCGGCCTCGCGGCCGACTTCTCGAAGAACCGCATCAACGACGACACGCTGCGCCTGCTCGTGCAGCTCGCACGCGAAGCGGGTGTCGAGGCGCGCCGCGACGCGATGTTCGCCGGCGACATCGTCAACCCGACCGAAGGCCGCGCCGCGCTGCACACCGCATTGCGCGCGACCGACCCGCACGCGCCGTTCCATGCGCAGGTCAGCGCCGAGCGCGCGAAGATGGCGACCTTCGCGCGCGCCGTGCGCAGCGGCGCGTGGACCGGCTACACCGGCAAACGCATCCGCCATGTGATCAATATCGGCATCGGCGGCTCGGATCTCGGACCGAAGATGGTCACTCACGCGCTGCACCATGTCGCGACGCCCGACATTTCGACCCACTTCGTGTCGAACGTCGACGGCGCCGATCTCGCGCGCGTGCTCGAACAGGTCGACCCGGAGGAAACGCTCGCGATCATCGTGTCGAAGACCTTCACGACGCTCGAGACGATGACGAACGCCCGCTCGCTGCGCGACTGGTTCATCGCGCGCGGCTGCCCCGAGGACGCGCTCGCGAAGCACTTCGTCGGCGTGTCGGCGAACCCGGCCGAAGTCGTGAAGTTCGGCATCTCCGCCGACAACGTGTTCGAAATGTGGGACTGGGTCGGCGGCCGCTATTCGCTGTGGTCGGCGGTGGGCCTTTCGATCATGATCGCGATCGGGCCCGAGCAGTTCGACGAACTGCTCGCCGGCGCGAACGACATGGACCGCCATTTCCGCGAAGCGCCGCTCGACCGCAACCTGCCGGTGCTGCTGGGCCTGATCGGCATCTGGTACCGCAACTTCTTCGGCTCGCAGAGCTATCTCGTCGCACCGTATTCGGAAGCATTGCACTACCTGCCGTCGTACCTGCAACAGCTCGAGATGGAAAGCAACGGCAAGTCCGCACGCCTGGACGGCACGTTCGTCGACTACCCGACGTCGGCCGTCACGTGGGGCGAGCCGGGCACCAACGGCCAGCACGCGTTTTTCCAGATGCTGCACCAGGGCCCGACGATCGTGCCGATCGACTTCATCGCGGTGCTGACGCCCAAGCATCCGCTTGCGAGCCATCACCCGAAGCTGCTCGCGAACTGCTTCGCGCAGAGTGAAGCGCTGATGCTCGGCCGCACGCTCGACGAAGCGCGCAAGGTCGCCGGCCCCGGCAAGGAAGCACTCGCGCCGCACCTGACGTTCCCCGGCAATCGCCCGACGACGACGTTGCTGGTGGATGCGCTGACGCCGCGCACGCTCGGCGCGCTGATCGCACTCTACGAGCACAAGGTGCTGGTGCAGGCAACGGTGTGGGACATCAATCCGTTCGACCAGTGGGGCGTCGAGCTCGGCAAGATTCTCGGCAAGGTCGTCGAAGCCGACCTGTCGGCCGAATCGGTCGATCCCGCGAAGCACGATTCGTCGACGACCGCGCTGATCGAGCGCGCGCGTGCGGCACTCAAGCGCTGACGCGACAGCGTCGAGCACATGCCGGTCGCGCCGGGCAATGCGCCCGCTGCGGCCGGCAAGAAATTCGGCGTCGCGCTATGCTGCGTGCGGCGCGACGATGCGCCCGGCGTCGATGGTGACCGTCGTCGTGCAGCGCCGCGCGAGTTCGGCATCGTGCGTGACGAGCACGAGCGTCGCGCCGTGCGTGCGGTTCAGTTCGAACATCAGGTCGATGACGGCGTGGCCCGTGGCTGCATCGAGACTGCCGGTCGGTTCGTCGGCGAACAGGATCGCGGGATGCGTGACGAACGCGCGCGCGAGCGCGACGCGCTGCTGCTCACCGCCCGACAGCAGCTTCGGATAATGCGCGGTGCGCTCGCCGAGACCGACCTGCACGAGCAGCGCGCGCGCCCGATCGGCCGCGTCGCGCGCGTTGATGCCGCCCTGCAGTTCGAGCGGAAGCATCACGTTCTCGAGTGCCGTCAGGTGCGGCATCAACTGAAACGACTGGAACACGAACCCGACCGCGCCGTTGCGCAGCGCGGCGCGCTCGTCCTCGTCGAGCTGGTCGAGCGCGCGGCCGAGCAGGCGAACCGTCCCGCTCGTCGCGCTGTCCAACCCCGCAAGCAGGCCGAGCAGCGTCGATTTGCCCGACCCCGATGCGCCGACGATCGCGAGGCTGCTGCCAGGCCGCACCGCGAACGTGATGCCGTCGAGGATCGTCAGCTCGCCCGTTGCATCGGCGACCCGCTTGCACACGTCATGGACTTCGATGATCGGATCGGTAATCTTGAACATGGACACGACATTCCGCTGGAAAGGACGCGCGGCGCTCGCCGCGTTGCTGGCTACCCTGCTCGCAGCAAACGTGCCCGCACGCGCCGCGACGGCGGCGGCCCCGACATCGGGCCAGCCCGCGCTCGTCGTGCTCGGCGACAGCCTGTCGGCCGAATACGGGTTGCCGCGGGACACCGGCTGGGTTGCGCTGCTGCGGCAACGGCTTGCGACCGAGCGGATCGATTATAGCGTCGCGAACGCAAGCGTCAGCGGCGACACCACGAGCGGCGGCCGCGCGCGGCTGCCTGCGGTGCTGCGACGGCTCAAGCCGTCGATCGTCGTCGTCGAGCTCGGCTCGAACGATGCGCTGCGCGGCGTGCCGCTCGCAACGACCGAACAGAACCTGCGCGACATCATCGCCGATGCGCGGCAGGCGCGCGCGAAGGTCGTGCTGGTAGGCATGTACGTGCCACCCAACTACGGGCCCGACTACACGCAGAAATTCCACGCAGTCTATACGCGCCTGTCGAAGGAACTCGGCGTACCGCTCGTGCCGTTCCTGCTGGCCGGCATCGAGAACAAGCCGGAGATGTTCCAGTCGGATCAGATGCATCCCGCGCAGCAGGCACAGGGCATCCTGCTCGACAACGTCTGGCCGACGCTGAAGCCGCTGCTCGGCAAGCCGCACGGCTGATCTCGCGACGCATCTTCGTCACGCGAAAGCAAAAAGCCCCGCTTCGAGCGGGGCTTCTTGTTGCTGCACGCGAAACCGTGAACGGCGCTTCGCATGCTTGGCTTGGTCGTGGCTTAGTTGCCGCCGTCCTGCGACTGGCTCTGCGTGGTGCCGTACAGCTTCACCTTCGAGCGGTCGCGCAGCGCGGCGAGATACGCCTCGCCTTCGCTTTGCGCTTCGACCTGCGCCATCTGCTGCTGCGCGGCCGCAAGCTGTTGCGGATCGACGGCCGTACCCGGGATCACCGCATTTACGCGATAGATCGCATAGCCGTCCGCGCCGAGATCGACGCCGACGTATGCCGGCAGCGTCTTCGCATCGATCTTGTAGACGGCGCTCAGCGCCGCCGGCGTCAGCCCCTGCGACTGCGTGCGCGACACCTTCTGAGCGGCCGTGAAGCCATCCGCCGATTTCGACTTCTGCAGCTCGGCCAGCTTCGCCGCGCCGTCCTTCTTCGCGAGTTCCGCGGCCTGCTCGGCGATGACCTTCTGACGCACCGCATCCTTGATCGTGTCGAGTGCCGGCACGGCAGCCGGCTTGTAGTCGGTCACGCGCGCCGAGATCAGCGTGTTGTTGCCCACGTCGATGGCCTGCGTGTTGTTCCGGTTCTTCACCGAGTCGTTCGCGAACACGGCGGCGAGGAACTTCGGATTGTTCAGCGGGCTCGTCGGCGGCAGTTGCGGATTCGGCACCGGTGTGACGGTGGCCGTCTGGATCGTCAGCTTGTACTTGTCGGCGGCCGGCTGCAGCGTCTTCGCCTTTTCATAGACGGTCGACGTAAAACCTTCCGCGTTGTCCGAGAACGCCTTCGCCGCGTACTGCTGCTTCAGGTCGACTGCGATCTGGTCCTTCACGTCCGCGAACGGCTTGACCACCGACGGCTTCACTTCCGTTGCCTTCAGGATGTGGAAGCCGAGATCCGATTGAACGACACCGCTCACGTCGCCCTGCTTCAGCGCGAATGCGGCATCGTCGAACGCCTTGCCGCCCGCGGTCGAGCCGCGCGTGATGAAGCCCAGATCGCCGCCCTTCGCCGCCGACGGCGCGTCCTGCGAGTTCTTCTGCGCGATCTGCGCGAACTGGTCGGGATGCGCCTTCACGTCGGCCAGCAGTTGCTCGGCCTTCGCCTTCGCGGCCGCCTTGTCGGCGGCGCTCGCGTCGCTCGCCGCGGCGATGAAGATGTGGCTCACGCGCACCTGCGCTTCCGAGCGGAAGTGCGTCGGGTTGTCGTCGTAGAACTTCTTGATGTCGGCATCGGTCGGCTGCGCGCTCGCGGCAGCAGCCGCCGGCGAATAGACGAGATACTGGATCGTCGCGGTTTCCGGCGTCGCGAAGTTCTGCTTGTGCGCGTCGTAGTACGCGGCGAGCTGTGCGTCGGTCGGCTGCACTTTCGCCGCATAGTCGCTCGCCTTCAGCACGAGCGCCTGCACTTCACGCTGCTGCGCCGCCAGTTCCGACAGCCGTTGTGCCGGACCCTTCGGCGTGAATGCGCTTGCCACGATGCTCGCCGGAATCTGCTGCAACGCGAGGCTGTAGCGCACGCGTTCCTGGTACTGCTCGGGCGTCATCCCCTGGAACGACAACAATTGCGCATAGCGCTGGACGTCGATCGTACCGTCGGGTTTCTTCAGCGACGCGATCATCGGGTCGCTCATCAGCGCGTCGCGCACTGCGTTGTCGGATGCGGTCAAGTGCAGGCGCTGCGTCTCGTCGGCCAGCACACGTTGCTGGATCAGGCCATCGAGCACTTGCTTGCGATGTTCAGGCGTGTCGAACGCCTTGATGTCGAACTGCCCGCCGAGCGCCTGGCGCGCCTGGTCGATCTGCTGGCGGAACGCGCCGTCGAATTCGACCCGCGTGATCTTGTGCCCGTTGACCGCCGCGACGTTCGCGCTGTCGTCGAAGAAGCCGCGGAAACCTTGGATCCCCACGAAACCCAGCCCCGGCAATACGATCAGGAGCAGGAGCGCCATCATCAGGCGCTGGTGATTACGAAAGAAATCGAGCATGCGTGACGGGAAAATTGGACAAAACGTCCGATATTACAACATACGGGGTGGCACGGGAGAAAAGCAGGTGCGCAACGAACGGGCGCAACCGACGACGCGAATGAAAAAGCCCGCACGAGGCGGGCTTTTTCATTTTCTGGCGGAGCGGACGGGACTCGAACCCGCGACCCCCGGCGTGACAGGCCGGTATTCTAACCGACTGAACTACCGCTCCTTGGTCTGGCTGAATCAGGAAACTGGTGGGTGCTGAGGGGTTCGAACCCCCGACCTACGCCTTGTAAGGGCGCCGCTCTACCAGCTGAGCTAAGCACCCGTTTCCGATTCGTTCTGGCTGCGATCTGCGTTTCGGCATCAACAACCAGCGAGCCCGCAAGTTTAATTCATCCCCGATCATTTTGCCAAGCCCGCTGGCAAAAAATTTTAATGGCGGCTCAACACTCAATGCCGACGCACATAAAAAAACCCGCGGACGCGCCGCGGGTTTCGTGAACAACCGTCAGAGACGGCGTTCAGGTTTTCAGTGCTTCACGACTTCCGTCGAGCCGGCATCCTTCGCCGCTTCGCCGACCGGTGCCGCAGCCTTCGCCTCTTCTTCCGGCGGCAGCGGGGTCGGCGTACGTTCGAGCGCGAGCTCCAGCACCTTGTCGATCCAGCGGACCGGCACGATCTCGATCGCGTTCTTCACGTTGTCCGGAATGTCCGCGAGATCCTTCACGTTCTCTTCCGGAATCAGCACGAGCTTGATGCCGCCGCGATGCGCAGCCAGCAGCTTTTCCTTCAGCCCGCCGATCGGCAGCACTTCACCACGCAGCGTGATCTCGCCCGTCATCGCGACATCGGCACGCACGGGAATGCCCGTCAGCACCGACACCAGCGCGGTCGTCATCGCACCGCCGGCGGACGGACCGTCCTTCGGCGTCGCGCCTTCCGGCACGTGGATGTGGATGTCCTGCTTCTCGAACGCCTCGTCCTTGATACCCAGACGGCGCGAACGCGAGCGCACAACCGAACGCGCGGCCTCGACCGACTCCTTCATCACGTCGCCGAGCGAACCGGTGCGGATCACGTTGCCCTTACCCGGCATCACCGCGGCTTCGATCGTCAGCAGATCGCCGCCGACTTCCGTCCACGCGAGGCCCGTCACCTGACCGACCTGGTTTTCCTTCGCCGCGAGGCCGAAGTCGTACTTGCGCACGCCGAGGAACGTATCGAGGTTCTCGCCATCGACCTTGATCGCTCCCGATGCCTTCTTCAGCAGCAGCATCTTCACGACCTTGCGGCAGATCTTCGACACTTCCCGCTCGAGCGAGCGCACACCGGCTTCGCGCGTGTAGTAGCGGATGATGTCGCGGATCGCTTGCTCGGTGACCTCGATCTCGCCGTCCTTCAGGCCGTTGTTCTTCTTCTGCTTCGGCAGCAGATAGCGCTGCGCGATGCTGACCTTCTCGTCTTCCGTGTAACCCGACAGACGAATCACTTCCATCCGGTCGAGCAGCGGCGGCGGGATGTTCAGCGAGTTCGACGTCGCGACGAACATCACGTCCGACAGGTCGAAATCGACTTCGATGTAGTGGTCGGCGAACGTGTGGTTCTGTTCCGGATCGAGCACTTCGAGCAGCGCCGACGACGGATCGCCGCGGAAATCCATGCCCATCTTGTCGACTTCGTCGAGCAGGAAGAGCGGATTGCGCACGCCGACCTTCGCGAGGCTTTGCAGGATCTTGCCCGGCATCGAGCCGATGTACGTACGGCGGTGACCGCGGATCTCGGCTTCGTCACGCACGCCGCCGAGCGCCATCCGGACGAACTTGCGGTTCGTCGCACGAGCGATCGACTGACCGAGCGAGGTCTTGCCGACGCCCGGGGGCCCGACGAGGCACAGGATCGGCGCCTTCACCTTGTCCACGCGCTGCTGCACAGCGAGGTACTCGAGAATGCGTTCCTTCACCTTCTCGAGGCCGAAGTGATCCTCGTCGAGCACCTGCTCGGCGTTCGACAGATCATTGTTGACCTTGCTCTTCTTGCGCCACGGCAAGCCGATCAGCGTGTCGATGTAGTTGCGCACGACCGTCGCTTCGGCCGACATCGGCGACATCAGCTTCAGCTTCTTGAGCTCGGCATCGGCCTTCTTCTTCGCTTCCTTCGGCATGCGCGCGGCGTTGATGCGCTTCTCGAGCTCCTCGAGATCCGCACCCTCTTCGCCTTCGCCCAGTTCCTTCTGGATCGCCTTGACCTGTTCGTTCAGGTAGTACTCGCGCTGGCTCTTTTCCATCTGGCGCTTCACGCGCCCGCGGATGCGCTTTTCGACCTGCAGGATGTCGATCTCGGCTTCGAGCTGCGCGAGCAGGTGCTCGAGACGCTCGATGACCGGGAACATCTCGAGGATGTGCTGCTTCTGGTCGAGCTTGAGCGGCAGGCGCTCGGCGATCATGTCCGCGAGGCGACCGGCTTCATCGATGCCCGACAGCGACGTGAGAATCTCCGGCGGGATCTTCTTGTTCAGCTTCACGTACTGGTCGAACTGCGACACGATCGCGCGGCGCAGCGCTTCCGTTTCCGCGCTGTCGGCGTGATCGGGCTCGAGCGGCATGACTTCACAGGAGAACTGCGTCTCCTGCTCTTCGATCGACAACGCCTTCGCACGCTGCAGACCCTCGACGAGCACCTTCACGGTGCCGTCCGGCAGCTTCAGCATCTGCAGGATGTTGGCGATACAACCGACCTCGTACATGTCCTTTTCGGTCGGCTCGTCCTTGGCCGCAGTTTTCTGGGCGACGAGCATGATGTGCTTGCCGCCTTCCATCGCTGCTTCGAGGGCCTTGATCGATTTCGGCCGGCCGACGAAGAGCGGAATGACCATGTGCGGGAAAACGACGACATCCCGCAGCGGCAGCAGCGGGAGCGTGATGCGTTCCGGCGGGAGAAGTTGGGTGCCTGACATTTCATTTCCCCATGAGTGGAATCAATTGTTCGGTAATTGAGGCCGCCACAACGAATTGCAAGCCTTCAAGTGCGGGAAATATTCGGTAAGAAAGTAACCACCGCGTGTCGAGTCAGAGTTACCCACAAGATAAACGAAAAAAAGCCGCCCACGGACTCATGAACGGCCTTTTTCGCAGAACATCGTCGGCAAGCCGGTCAGTTCGAACCCGCCACTTTCGGCGTGTCCTCGTAGATCAGCAGAGGCTTGCCATCGCCATCGATGACGTTCTCGTCGATGATGACCTTGCTGACCCCTTTCATCGTCGGCAGCTCGTACATCACGTCGAGCAATGCCTGTTCGATGATCGAACGCAAACCGCGCGCGCCGGTCTTGCGGCGGATCGCCTTGCGGGCGACTGCCTGCAGCGCGCCCGGCCGGATTTCCAGCTCGACGCGCTCCATCGCGAACAGCTTGTGATACTGCTTGACGAGGGCATTCTTCGGCTCGACGAGGATCTTCATCAACGCGGCTTCATCGAGCTTGCCGAGCGTCGCGACCACCGGCAGACGGCCGATCAATTCGGGGATCAGACCGAATTTGATGAGGTCTTCCGGTTCGGTTTCGCGCAGCACTTCGCCCGCGTCGCGCTCCTGCTTGCTCTTGACCGTCGCGCCGAAGCCGATGCCCGTCTTTTCCGTGCGATCGGTAATCACCTTCTCGAGGCCGTCGAACGCACCGCCGCAGATGAACAGGATGTTGGTCGTGTCGACCTGGATGAAATCCTGGTTCGGGTGCTTGCGCCCGCCCTGCGGCGGCACCGACGCCATCGTGCCCTCGACGAGCTTCAGCAGCGCCTGCTGGACGCCCTCGCCCGACACGTCGCGCGTGATCGACGGGTTGTCCGACTTGCGGCTGATCTTGTCGATTTCATCGATGTAGACGATCCCGCGCTGGGCCTTGTCGACCTCGTAGTTGCAGTTCTGCAACAGCTTCTGGATGATGTTCTCGACGTCCTCGCCGACATAGCCGGCTTCGGTCAGCGTCGTCGCGTCGGCGATCACGAACGGCACGTTCAGCAACCGCGCGAGCGTCTGCGCAAGCAGCGTCTTGCCGGAGCCCGTCGGGCCGATCAGCAGGATGTTGCTCTTCGACAGCTCGACGTCGTCCTTCTTGTCGAGATGCTTCAGGCGCTTGTAGTGGTTGTACACGGCCACCGCGAGGATCTTCTTCGCGCGCTCCTGGCCGATCACGTACTGATCGAGGATGTCGCGAATTTCCTGCGGGCTCGGCAGATCCGACCGGGACAGGCTGGCCTCGACGCCGGCGGCAGCCGCCTCGTCGCGAATGATCTCGTTGCAGAGGTCGATGCACTCATCGCAGATGAATACCGACGGGCCCGCAATGAGTTTCTTCACCTCATGCTGGCTCTTCCCGCAAAACGAGCAATACAACAGCTTCTCGCTGTTCGAACCTTTTTTGTCCGCCATGAATGTAGAGCCTCCGGACAGGTAAATGACATGATACGCCGAATGCTCCGAACGCCGCGCCTAGGGCGCGACCGGAGCCGGCTGGATGCGCTTGCCGCAGATGCTCAGGGCACTCGGGACATTGCGACGGCGCCGCCCGAATCGGGGCGGCACCCCACTTAAGCTTACGGGCGCTTCAGCAGCACCTGATCGATCAGCCCGTACGCCTTCGCGTCCTCGCTCGACATGAAGTTATCACGGTCGGTGTCGCGCGCGATGCGCTCGACGTCCTGGCCCGTATGCTGCGCGAGCAGGTTGTTCAACCGTTCCTTCAGGTAAAGGATTTCGCGTGCCTGGATCTCGATGTCGGACGCCTGGCCGCGCGCGCCACCGAGCGGCTGGTGAATCATCACGCGCGAGTTCGGCAGCGCGAAACGCTTGCCCTTCGCGCCCGACGCGAGCAGGAACGCACCCATGCTGGCCGCGAGGCCCATGCAGAGGGTCGACACGTCCGGCTTGATGAACTGCATCGTGTCGTAGATCGCCATCCCGGCCGACACCGAGCCGCCCGGGCTGTTGATGTAGAGGCTGATGTCCTTGTCGGGATTCTCGCTCTCGAGAAACAGCAATTGCGCGACCACGAGGTTGGCGGTCTGGTCGTTCACTTCGCCGACCATGAACACCAGACGCTCCTTCAGGAGACGCGAATAGATATCGTACGAACGCTCGCCGCGGCCGCTCGTTTCGACGACGATCGGCACCAGCCCCAGCGCTTGCGCCTCGAAACCCTGCGGCGCGTTCGAAGCAAGCATGTCCAGCAATTCAGCGCGAGTGATCATTCAATGAACCTTGTTCGAATGGAAAATTGAACGGAGGGAAGCCGCCCGCTCAATCGCCATATTAATGGCAACCGTGCGCTTGACGTAAAAACGGCGTGCGGGCCGTCGCTCCGACAGCCGGCACGCCGCTAGAGCGACACTTACGCTTGCGCCGATGCGCTCGCGAGTGCCTCGAAGCTCACTTCCTTGTCCGTCACCTTTGCCTTGCCCAGCACGAAGTCGACGACGTTGCTTTCAACGACGAACGCTTCCATCTCGGCGAGGCGCTGCTGGTTCGAATAATACCAGCGGACCACTTCCTTCGGGTCTTCGTAGCTCTTCGCGAACTCGTCGACTTCCGCGCGGATCTGCTCCGGCTTCGCTTCGAGGCCGTTCGACTTCACGAGCTCGGCCAGCACGAGGCCCAGCTTCACGCGACGCTCTGCCTGCTCGGCGAACATCTCGGCCGGGATCGGTGCGTCCTTCGCGTTCGGCACGCCGCGCTGCGCCAGATCCTGGCGAGCCATTTCAACGAGGCGTTGCTGATCCTGCTCGATCAGCGCCTTCGGCACGTCGAGTTCGGAAATTTTCAACAGCGCGTCCATCACCTGGTTCTTGACGATGGCTTGCGTGCGGCGCTTCGCTTCGCGCTCGAGGTTTTCCTTGATTTCGGCGCGCATCTTCGTCAGGTCGCCGTCTTCGATGCCGAGCGACTTCGCGAATTCCGCGTCGATTTCCGGCATGTGCGGCCACTCGATCTTCTTCATCGTGACCGTGAATTGCGCCGTCTTGCCCGCCACGTCCTTGCCGTGGTAGTCGTCCGGGAACTTCAGGTCGAACGTACGCTGTTCGCCGACCTTCAGGCCCAGCGCAGCCGTTTCGAATTCCGGCAGCATGCGGCCTTCGCCGAGCACGAACGGGAAGTCTTCAGCCGTGCCGCCCTGGAATGCGACGTCGTCGATCTTGCCGACGAAATCGACCGTCACGCGGTCGCCGTTCTTCGCTGCGGTGTCCGCACCGCCGTCGCCGTGCTCGCCGGCTTCGCCGCGCGCGTGGAAGTGCACGCGCTGCTTGCGCAGGATTTCCAGCGTGCGGTCGATTTCGGCGTCGCCGATCGACGTCGTCGAGCGCTCGACTTCGGCCGTGGCCAGATCGCCGATCTTCACTTCCGGGTAAACCTCGAACGTCGCGTCGAACGCGTATGCATCCTCAGCCTGCTCCTGCTTCGGCTCGAAGCTCGGCTGACCGGCGACGCGCAGGTTCTCCGCGCGGCTGATCGTGAAGAATTCCTGGCCGATCTTGTCGCTCAGCACTTCCGCCTCGACCTGACCCGAGTACTGCTGGGCGACCATCTTGAGCGGCACCTTGCCCGGGCGGAAACCCGGCATGCGAACGTTCTTCGCGAGTTTCTGGATACGGGCGTCGATTTCCTTCTGCACGGTGTCCTTCGGCAGGGAAATCGTCACGCGGCGTTCAAGCTTGCCGAGGTTCTCAACAACGTTAGCCATGGCTTCAATCGTCCTAAAATTATTCGAGCGAATCGGGTTTTCCTTGCCGTGCCTGCCTGCAGCGTGAGGTGCATCGCATGCCCACGCCGCGCCGGAGCGCCACGCCATCCCTGCACGCGCCGGATGGCTAGCGCAAGCGGCTCGGAGCACGGCTTTGGCCGGAAGAATCGACTATTCTAGCAAACAATTTTCCTCGCACCGCCAGATCGGCACGACAACGACGCGGACCGACCATGCCGCGCGCGCGCCTGTACGGCGATGCGTGCGGATCGCCGCTATGCCGAACGGCATATCCCCCGCGACCCCGCCATCCTGTAAGCTCCGATTGAGGGTGCGCCGTAGTCGCGGCCGCCATTTTTCATACCAATCACGCCTTCCGGAGACACCATGCCGCAACACCCGTCCGCGCCTGTCGTCGTCATCGCGCCCGATTCGTTCAAAGGCTCGCTTTCCGCCGAGCAGGTGGCGGATGCGATCGCCACCGGCATCCGCCGTGCCCGTCCCGACGCGGTCGTGCGCTGCTGCCCGATGGCCGACGGCGGCGAAGGCACGCTCGATGCAATGCTGGCGGGCGGTGGCGCGCGGCGCGCGCTGCGGGTGGCCGGCGCGTCGCTCGCGGCACGCGATGCGGCGGTCGGCGTGATCGACGCGCGCACCGCGATCATCGAGACGGCCGAAATCGTCGGGATCACCGACCCGATCGGCATGAGTGTGCCGGTCGACGCGCGCAGCACGCGCGGCATGGGCGAGGCGATCCGTACGCTGCTCGACGAAGGCGTGCGCCGCTTTTTCGTCGCGCTGGGCGGCAGCAGCACCAACGACGCCGGCGCGGGGTTGCTCGCGGGCCTCGGCCTGCAGTGCTTCGACGCGGCCGGCCAGCCGATCGAACCCGTCCCGGCGCGGCTCGCCGATATCGCGCGGATCGACGCGTCAGGGCTCGATCCGCGCCTGAAGGAAGCGGAATTCATCGGCATGTCCGACGTCGACAACCCGCTGACGGGCGCGCACGGCGCGACCGCCGTTTTCGGTCCGCAAAAGGGCGTGACGCACGAGCAGGTTGCGACCCTCGATGCCGCGCTCGGTCGTTTCGCCGACCTGCTCGAGGCAGCACTCGACCGGCATGGCCGCGATCTGGCCGGCGCTGGCGCCGCAGGAGGCCTCGGATTCGCGCTGCACATGCTTGGCGCGCAGTTCGAAGCCGGCGCGGAAGTCGTCGCGCGCCAGATCGGGCTCGATGCCGCACTCGCAGGCGCCGACTGGCTGATCACCGGCGAAGGCCGCTCCGACGTGCAGACACTGCATGGCAAGGCACCGTTCATCGCCTGCCGTCATGCGCAAGCGGCGGGCGTGCCCGCGTCGCTGCTGTCGGGCGCCGTCGACCCGGCCGCGCTGCCACGCCTTTCCGAATACTTTTCCGGCTGCTTCTCGCCCGCGCCTGGCCCGATCACGCTCGACGCGGCGATCCGCGATGCGGCGAACCTGCTCGCGAACGAAGCCGAACAGTTGACACGGCTGAAGTACGGCGCACACTGACCGTTGACCCGAGCGCGCGATACAGGAACAATCGGGCCCGCCCTTTTTCTTCAGGATTCGACATGAAAGGCCGCCAAGCCGGGCTCGATCAGTTTCTGACCTACCGCCTCCATGCGCTCACGAAGCGATCCGACCGCGGGATCGCCGAGGTGTACCGGCACAAGCTGGACATCTCGCTTCCCGAAGCGCGCGTGATCGCCGCCGTCGGCGCCTTCGGTCCGTTTTCGATCATGGATCTCGCGCGCCATACCAACCTCGACAAGAGCCAGGCGAGCCGCGCGGCGGAAGCGCTCTTGCGCCAGGGGCTGCTCCAGCGCAGCGCGAGCGACGAAGACGGCCGGATCGTGCTGATCGCGCTGACCGGCGACGGCCGCGCGCTGCATCGCAAGATCATGCCGATCGTGCGCAAGTGGAATGACGGCCTGCTCGCGTGCCTGTCCGACAGCGAGCGCCAGACGTTCGAGCGACTGCTCGACAAGGTCGTCGCGAACGCGGTAGAACGCGACGACTGAGTCGCGCCCGCGCGGGTGCAATCGGTGCCGCGCCAGTGTCGCGACGGCGCGGCATGCGCCGGAATCGCCGCGGTGGCTCCGCACATGCCTCAAGCGCGACACACGGCCACGGCCTGCCGCTTTCTTCAGATGACGCGTGCAGGCGCGCGAGTTACGCCAGTGCACGGCCAGCGTGTCCGGCTTCCCAGCCGGCCCGCCCGGCTGCTCACCGCTTTTTCGCCCTTCTCCGCATGCCGGCCACCGCCGCGCGCCCCTTCCGCTACAGCCCGCTGTTCGCCGCACGCTGACGCAACAACCCCAGCACCGCGTCGCAATATGGCGTCGGCACGCCGAGCTTGCGTCCCAGTTCCGGAAACACGCCGAGGATCGGTCCGATTTCCAGTGCTCGCCCGGCCTCGAAATCCTGCAGCATCGACGTCCTGAACGCATCGAGCCTGCGCGTCACGGCGATCCGCTCCGGCCCGCTCATCCCCGTATCGAGACCAAGCTTCGCGCCGATCGCGGCCGCCTCTTCCATCATCCGCAACGCGAGGCCCTGCGTGAACGGATCGTCAAGCAGTTGGTCGGCGGTCGAACCCGTCAGCGCGCTCAACGGATTCATGTTCATGTTGCCCCACAGCTTTGCCCAAATCTCCGTGCGGATCGCCGGCGTCGACTCGACGTCGAAGCCACCCGCGCCGAGTGCCGCCGCGAATCGCGCGGTCGCCGCATCGAGCCGCGAATTCGGCGAGCCGATGATCAGGCGGTTGCCGCGGCCGCGGCGCACGATACCCGGCGCATCGGTGCTCGACGACAGGTGCACCACGCAGCCGATCGCCTGCGCGGGTGGCAGTGCAGCCGACACCACCCCGGCCGGATCGACCGCATCAAGCGGCACGCCGTCTAGCGAGCCCGCGAGCCCATGCGTGAACCACCACGGCAGCCCGTTCATCGCGGCGACGATCACCGTGCCGGGACCGACCAGCGGTGCGATGCGCGCGGCCAACGCCGGCAATGCCTGCGCTTTCAACGCGATCACCACGTAGTCCTGCACGCCGAGCGCGGCCGCGTCGTCGCTCGCGCGCACCGGAACCGAAGACTCGGCGCCCGCCTCGTCGATCACGCGCACGCCGTGCGCGCTCAGCGCATCGAGCGTCGCGCCGCGCGCGAATGCGCTCACAATCATGCCGGCCCGCGACAGCGCGGCCGCGAGCAACCCGCCGATCGCGCCGACGCCGACCACCGCCGCGCGCACCGACCCTGAATTCGTATCGTTCATGATGGAAATCCGTGTACCGGAAGCTGACGAGCATAACGCTCAATGGTTGCGGATACAACCATTCGTGCAAGCACCTGCGTGCCTGAGTTCGCACGAGCAATTCAGCGCGGCGCAGTGCCCGACGCCACGGTTTCGTCGTCGACCGTGCCGCCCGTCGCGCCGAGCACGCCGGCGATCTGGCTCTTGTCGTGCATGCCGAGCTTGCGGTATGCGCAGCGCAGATAGTGACGCACGGTCGTCGGCGAAATCGCCATCTGCTGCGCAACCTCCTTGTGCGAACGGCCGGCACCGTAATAGCGGATCGCCGCCAACTCGCGCGGGCTCAGCCGGTCGAGCAGCGACCGCGGCCGCGCCTCGATCTGGAATAGTCCCGCGACGGGCACGCACTGGATGCGCAGCGCGTCGCCGATATACGGCTGGCCCGACTGGCGCCGCACATGCGCGACCAGCGGCTCCGGCACGCGCGTGCCGGTCCACGTCGGCCATTCAGTCCGCAGCACGTCGTCGAAGCCGTGATCCGCGTGGTGCAGCACGCCGAAGTTGTCGCACAGCGCGCGGGCCGCCGGCGCCGTCGCATCGGCACGCTCGCGCGTGAGCTGTGCCGCACGGTTGATTGTCAGCGCGGCCGCCAGATGCGGAACCACTTCCTCGAAGCGACTCGCGTCGTCGTCGCCGAACGGACGATTCAGGCCCTGGCGGTAGATCGACATGAACGTTGTCAGCCCGAAGCGGCGATCGAGCGTACACACGCACATCAGTTGCGCCAGCCCGTACTTCACGCACCAGTCGCGAAACCGCGCGTCGAACCCCGGTTCGACGACCGACAGGCGCACCGCGCGGCCATGCGCGCCGAGCAGCGTGCGTTGCGCGAGCGGATCGCAGTCGCGCACGCGTTTCCAGTCGCTGAAGAACGCGTGCGGAAGACGGTACAGGAAACTGTTGTGCATCACGGGGCCGGTCGGCACGTGCGTCGCGACGCCGGTCCACGCGGCATCGAACGGGATGAGCCCCTGCAGCAGCGAAAAGAAGCGGCACTCGAATTCGCCGATACCCGACTGCGCGGCGACCGCGTACAGGTCGAGCAGCATCAGGCCGAGTTCGCGTCGCGCCGCGTCGCCGCGCGTCACGCCATCGAAATCGGCGCGGCGGGACGGCAGCGGCGGCCATGCGGATTCGTCGAGCACGATCGCGGCCGGCACGTCGCGCAGCGCATCGAGATCCTGTTCGATATCCGTCGTGATCCTCACCTTCCGCTCCCCTGCCCGATCGGGCCGCTGATGCGCGCAACGCAGACCGGCCGATTATAGCGACCGCCTTTTTTGGCGGGCTCCGCCGCCGGAACACGCGGCAACCCCATCCATTTGAACGGTGCGCTGCCCGTTGCTGCCGTGCAGCACGCCGCGCCAGGGCGCCGCGGCATATCCATGCCGCGCACCGCGGGTTTTCCATACCGTTCATCTGCACGACTGTTCAGCGGTTTTCCTGCTGCCGACACTGCGTCGCGACAACACCAACGACAAACGATGTACGACGGTATGGAGAACCCCACGTGATGACACCCCGCTTCATCCGCACAGCCACGGCCGCCGCGACGCTTGCCGCGTGCAGCGCCGCCGCGTATGCGCAGTCGGCCCTCACGCTCTACGGCGCGCTCGACGCCGGCGTGCAGTACCTGTCGCACGCCGACGGGCACCGCTCGGCCGTGCAGTTGCAGAACTACGGCATCCTGCCTTCGCAGGTCGGAATCAAGGGCCACGAGGATCTCGGCGGCGGCTGGCGCGCGCTGTTCAAGCTCGAACAGGGTCTCAACATCAACGACGGCACGGCGACCGTCCCGGGCTACGCGTTCTTCCGTGGCGCGTACGTCGGCATCGCGGGGCCCGTCGGAACGGTGACACTCGGCCGGCAGTTCAGCGTGCTGTTCGACAAGACGCTGTTTTACGACCCGCTGTGGTACGCGTCGTACAGCGGCCAGGGCGTACTCGTGCCGATGAACGCGAACTTCATCGACCATTCGATCAAGTACCAGTCTCCGACGTTCGCCGGCTTCGACGTCGAGGCCCTCGCCGCGACCGCCGGAGTCGCGGGCAATACGCGCGCCGGGCGCGTACTCGAACTCGGCGGACAGTACACGAGCAACGGGCTGTCGGTCAGCACGGTGCTGCATCAGGCGCACGGCGATGCGTCGGCCGCGGACGACGCATCCGCGCGCCGCCGCGAACTCGGCGCGCTCGCCGCGCGTTACGCGTTCGCGGTGCTGCCGCTCACCGTCTACGCGGGCATCGAACGCCTGAGCGGCGACCTCGATGCGGCGCGCACGATCGTCTGGGGCGGCGCGCGATATCTGACCTCGGGTGGAATCGGGCTGAACGCGGGCGTCTATCACACCGATTCTCATACGCCGGCGATCGGCCACCCGACACTGTTCATCGCGAGCACCACCTACGCGCTGTCGAAACGCACCGTCGCCTACGTGAACCTCGGTTATGCGCGCAACAGCGGCCAGAGTTCACAGACGGTCTACGAATACGACCCGACACCGCTCGCCGGCGCATCGCAGTGCGGCGCGATGGTCGGCATGTATCACCTGTTCTGATTCCCTTCCAGCGAGATCCCGCTATGAAAACCCTTTGTTCCGATGCCGCGCTGCCGTCCGACGGCTGCGCGTCGCCTTTCGCGCGCTCGACGCTCGTCGCACTCGTCGTATTCGCGGCCATCACGCCGCTGCTGCTGCTCGTCGCGCCGGCCGTCGCCGGTCAACTCGCGACGCAGCTCGGGCTGTCCGCGTCGCAGATCGGCACCTACTTCTTCGTCGAACTCGGCGCGTTCAGCCTCGCAACCGTGCCGTCGTACCTGTGGCTCGGCCGCATCGACGCGCGCCGCGTCGCTGCATGCGCAATCGCGCTGTTCGGCGCGGGCAATCTGCTGACCGCGTTCTGGATGCCCGGCTTCGTCACGCTGCTCGCGCTGCGAGCCGTCACCGCGCTCGGCGGCGGCTCGCTGATGGTGCTCTGCATGACCAGCGCGGCGACGAGCGAAAACAGCGATCGCGTGTATGGGCTGTGGGTCGTCGGCCAGTTGATCGCCGGCGCAATTGGCCTGTTCGTGCTGCCGCATGTATTCGTCGCGTTCGGGCTGCGCGCGCTGTACGTCGCGCTGGCCGTGCTCGCGCTGCTTGCCGCACCGCTGTCGCGCGGCTTTCCGGCGACGCTCGGGATACCGAACGTATCGACAACGGCCGCGCGCGGCGCGGCGACGCGTGCATCCCGGCGCTTCGTCGCGCTCGCGATCGGCGCGGTGCTGACCTTCTATCTTGCGATCGGCAGCGTGTGGACGTTCGCGAGCCGCGCGGCGACGGAGGCCGGACTCGATCCGCAGTCGACCGGCAACGTGCTCGCGATCGCGAGCGTGATGGGGATCGCCGGTGCGGCGCTCGCATCGTGCGCGGGCGGCCGGCTTGCTCGGCGCGCGATGCTGGCCGCCGGATACGCGTTGCTTGCGGCGTCGCTCGTCGCACTCGCCGCGCTACCGCATGCGAGCGGCTACAGCGCCGCGATCTTCGCGTTCAAGTTCGCGTGGACGTTCGTACTGCCGTTCATTCTCGCGACCGTCGCGCAGATCGATACGTCCGGGCGCCTCGTCGCGACGCTCAATTTCGTGATCGGTGCAGGCCTTGCGGCAGGCCCGCTCCTTGCCGGGCTGTTGCTGGATGCCGGCGGCACGATGCACGTGCTGTTCGCGGTCGCAGCAGCCGTCGCGATCGCGTCGTTCGCCGCGCTGCGCCATATCGATCGGCGCGCGCGGATTTCCATGACTTCCGTTTCTTCCCAACCGTGACAGGTCAGCCTATCCATGAATCGCACTGCCTTCTTCACCGACGAACGCACCTTCTGGCACACCGGCGGCACGCACGCGCTGTTCTTCCCGGTCGGCGGCTGGGTCCAGCCGCCGTCGAGCGCCGGCTACGCCGAATCGCCCGATTCGAAGCGCCGCTTCCTGTCGCTCGTGCAGGCGTCGGGCCTGGCCAACCACCTCGACATGCGCGGCGCGGCGCCAGCCACTGCCGACGATCTGCTGCGCATTCATCCGGCGAGCTATCTCGACGCGTTCCGCGCGCTCAGCAATGCGGACGGCGGCGACCTCGGCGATCTCGCGCCGTTCGGCAAGGGGAGCTACGAGATCGCCGCACTGTCAGCGGGTCTCGCGATCGCGGCGGTCGACACCGTCGTCGCCGAGCGCGCGGCCAACGCGTTCTCGCTGTCGCGACCGCCCGGCCATCACTGCCTGCGCGATCGCCCGATGGGTTTCTGCCTGCTCGCGAACATCCCGATCGCGATCGAGGCCGCACGCGCGAAGCATGGCATCGACCGCGTCGCCGTGATCGACTGGGACGTGCATCACGGCAACGGCACGCAGTCGATCTACTACGACGATCCGGACACGCTGACGATCTCGCTGCACCAGGACCGATGCTTTCCGCCCGGCTATAGCGGCACGGGCGATCGCGGCGAAGGCGCGGGCGTCGGCGCGAACCTGAACGTGCCGCTGCTCGCGGGCAGCGGCGACGACGCGTATCGCCATGCGTTCGAGCGGATCGTGTTGCCGGCGCTGGAGCGGTTCCGGCCGGAACTGATCGTCGTCGCGAGCGGCCTCGACGCGAGCGCGGTCGATCCGCTCGCGCGCATGCAATTGCATACGGGCAGTTACCGGTACATGACGCGCGCGATGAAGGACGCCGCGCAGCACCACTGCGGCGGGCGGCTCGTGATCGTCCACGAGGGCGGCTATTCGGAGGCGTACGTGCCGTTCTGCGGACTCGCGATCATCGAAGAGCTGGCCGGCATCCGCACCGATGTCGCCGATCCGATGCTCGATCTCGCGATCGCGCAGCAGCCGGGCGAGCGGTTCGTCACGTTCCAGCGCGAGCTGCTCGACGAACTGGCCGTGTCGTTCGGCTTGTAACGCGCGCTCACCAACGATACGGGGCCGGCCCTTGCGCGATCGGTGCGGATGGGGTTACCTGTGCCTTTACACCTGCCCGGCCCCCTCTTTCGATGAAATCGTCTTCGCGCGACCCCGACACCAACAACAAAACGCGCCGCCAGCCCTCCAGGCTCGCACTGAATATCGCGGCCGTGCTGGTCGGCCTCATCACGTTCGCGATCGGAGCGGCGTGGTTGATCTATAGCTGGATCGTCGATCGCGAAGCGCAGTATTTCGCGATTCCGCTGGTGTTCTCGGTGCCGGTGATCGTGGCGGTCGCGGTGCGGAGTTTCTGGGACTAGGCACGCTCGCAACGACAAAGCGCCGCGGTCAGTGGATGCGCGGCGCTTTTTGTTCCATGCATAGCAACATTCGTGGTCGGCCCCCGGCCGCTCACAGGCCGGCGTGCCTGCATGGGTTGGGAACCGAACCCTGATATCCGCCAACGAAACCCAACGCGGAGCCGAGGAGTGCCGTGCCGACCGATTTCAGGACGGTTTCGCCCGACATCGGCGCGCCGCTGGCGATCAGCCGACCCGAATAGGCCGAGCACTCCGGCGACGACACATCGAGCTGCACGGGCCTGGCGCTCCGCGCGACGTTGTCGGCGGCCGTGGTGGCGAATGCGGGCGCGGCCAGCGCGAACGTCAGCACGGCAATTGATGTATGCACGATGTTTTTCTTCATGTATGGCCCTCGGCACGATGCGTTGCGCGCAAGCATTGTAATGAGGAATTGCATTCCATACGCGATCTGAACTGCGCCAAAGCTCGACGGCCCGGTGTATGAGCGGGCGAAAAACGGGCGGCAACAAAAAAGCGCTGCGGTCGACCGACCGGCAGCGCTTTTCAGGAATGGCCCTTGGGGCGGCACATTCGACTTCGTGGTGCGTGAGGCCGGACTCGAACCGGCACACCCTTGCGGGCGTCAGGACCTAAACCTGGTGCGTCTACCAATTTCGCCACTCACGCGCATGTCTGTCGCCTGACTGCGCGGCACGCAAGATGCGTTCTCCACGCGCCCGGGCGTCATGCCGGCCCGAAAACCGGCACGCCCGATCAGGCGAGCGCGAGATTCTACCCGATCTCCGCAGCATTGTCTCGCCTCACCGGCGCCCATTGAAGAGCGGTGCTAGAATGCCGCGCTCGACGTGCCGGCCACGCGCCGGCGCGCGTCCCCAAATCCGCCTCCGCCACGATCCCACCCGTGAACTTCGACGATTACTGTCAGCAAAAGGCCGCCCCCGCGGGCTCCAGCGTCTACTACGCGCTGCGCCAGGCACCGCTCGCCGCCGCACCGCGCCTGACGGCGTTGTTCGCGCTGCGCCGCGAACTCGAGGAAACCGTCAAGGAAACCAGCGATCCGACCGTCGGACATACGAAGCTCGCGTGGTGGCACAAGGAACTCGCGGCGCTCGCCGCCGGCGAACCGTCGCACCCGGTCACGAAGGCGCTCGCGCAACATCACCCTGCGATCGGCGCAGAGTCCGACGCGCTGCGCACGCTCGTCAACGGTTACGGGATGGATCTCGAACAGGCGCGTTACCTCGATTTCGCGAACCTGCAGCGCTACATCGCGCAGGTCGGCGGCACCTTCGCGTCGCTGGTCGCACGCGCGAGCGCCGCGAACCTGGCCGACCCGCAACCGTGGGCCGCGAATGCCGGCCACGCGCTGATGCTCGCGCAATTCGTGCAGGAACTCGGCAACGACGCGCGCCATGGCCGCATCTATCTGCCGATCGACGAACTTCAACGCTACAACGTGACCGCTGCCGACCTGCTGAACCGCCGCTACAGTCCAGCCTTCACCGAACTGCTGCAGTTTCAGACGAGCCGCGCGCGCGAAGCGCTCGCCGCTGCCGACACAGCGATCCCCGCATCCGAACGCCGCGCGCAACGCACGCTGCGTGCACAGATCGCACTGGCCGGCGCGCTGCTCGACGAAATCGAGCGCGACGGCTACCAGGTGCTGCACCAGCGCATCGCGCTGACGCCAATCCGCAAGCTGTGGATCGCGTGGCGCGCCGCGCGCCGCCGCTGACCGACGCCGTCACGACCTCACACCTTCAGCAGCGGCAGCGTGTCGAAGCGCTGCTGCAGCACATGCGTCGCATCGAGCCCCCACCACGGCCCGAGCACGGTCGCATACAGCTGGCGGAAATCGACCGCGACCGGCAGGTTGCCGTTGCCGTCGAGACGCCCTAGTGCCGGTGCCGCGCCGTACAGCCCGCCGGCCACGCGGCCGCCCATCACGAAATGCGGCGCAGCGGTACCGTGATCGGTACCGTTGCTCTGGTTCTCGCGCACGCGCCGCCCGAATTCCGCATACGTCATCACAAGCGTCTGGTTCCAGCGCCCGAGTTCGACCAGTGCGCCGCGCATCGCACTCATCCCTTCCGCAAACTGCCTGAGCAGCGCAGCCTGCTGCCCCGGCTGGTTCTGGTGCGTATCGAAGCCGTTGAGCGTGAGCCGCAACACCGCGACGCCGTCCTGCGCACCGGGCCTCGAGGCCTCGCATGCCGCGAGCACCTGCATCGCGGTCTTCACCGATGTCCCGAACGTACCGGCCGGAAAGGCCGTCCTGAACTCGCGCATCCCGCTGCGCGGGCGCAGCCGGTCGGCCGCCTTCACGATGTCGTTCTCGACGTCGATGATGTGCGCGAGCGCCGGGTTCCGTTCGCGCAGCGACGACGGTTCGGCCAACCGGGCCGCGCGGATGAACTGCGCGGGATTCACGAGCGCGATCGCGCGCGCGCCGTTCGCGAGCGGCCCCATCTCCGCGCTGCCGAGCACGACGCCGTCCGCCGCGAAGCCGGGCGGCACCGGCGCCTGCGCGAAGGTGCGCGTGAGCCAGCCTTCGTGCAGGTACTGGTCCGAGCGCGACGCGGTATCCCAGATTTCGATCGAGCGGAAATGCGACAGGTTCGGCTGCGGATAGCCAACGCCCTGCACGATCGCGACCTGCCGGTCGCGCCACAGCGGCATCAACGGCGCAAGCGACGGGTGCAGCCCCGTCTGCGCATTGAGCTGCAGCACCTGATCGCGCTTGATGCCGATGCTGCGGCGGAACTGGTAGTAGAGCGGATCCGCATACGGCACCACCGTGTTGAGGCCGTCGTTGCCGCCCTTCAGCTCGACGAGGATCAGCACGTTCGCATAGCCCGGCGCCGGGTGACGACCCGCCGCGGCCATCGATGTCGCTGCCTGCGCGGGCGGCTGCCACAACGACACGCCCGCCGCGGCCGCGGCGCCCGTGAGCGTCAAAAAATCACGTCGGTTCATCGTGCATCCTTTGGTTCGCCGCGCGGTATGGCTACCGCGGCAGCGCGCCTGATCGTCGTCGTTTCGGTCATTTCAGTTGATAGGCCGGATCCATCAGCAGCGCCTCGAGATACGCGCTGCCGGTCGAGTCCGTATCGATCGCCGCGACGGGCGACACCGGCAGCACCGCATGCTGCAGTTGAAGCTCGATCGACAAACCGGCAATCGCCTGCGGCCGCGCACGATACTGCGCGAGCCAGCGCTCGAGGTCGAATCGCAGGCCGCCGCGCGCGGGCCCGGCCGGCACGCCGCGCATGCCGGGAACCGACGCGGCGTCGGCAACCGGTATTGCTTGCGCGTGCGCATTCGGCAACGGCGGCGCCATCGCATGCGCGGGCGTCCGCATGCCGGCGGTCTCGGTCGCGCGAAACAACTGCTCGACGAACTGCTTGCGCGCAAGCAGCGTGGTGCTGTTGATCCACATCGCGCCACCCGGCCAGCCCTTCACGTTCGGCGGATAGAACAGGTTCTGTCCGAGCGTGCGCACGGTATTCGCGAGCATCTGCGGATCGCCGTACGCGACGTCGAACAGCCGCACCGACCCGACGACGAACTCGGCCGGCGACTTCACGAGCACGCCGCGATTGCGAGGATCCCAGAATTCGTCGGTCGACCAGAGCGCGGCAAGCGCCGCACGTATGTCGTAGCCGCTCGCGCGAAACCGTTCGGCGACGTCCTCGAGCGCGCCGGTGTCGGGCGTATCGGACACGAACTCGCGCCACAGTTTGCCGGCGATGAAGCGTGCGGTGTCGGGGCGCTTCAACAGGATGTCGAGAAAGCCGTCGCCGTCGAACGCCCCGGTCTCGCCGAGTATCGTCTTGTCGCCGGCGTCGTGCCATTCGGACCGCACCACAAAGCGCAGCGTGTCGGGATCGACGCTCCAGCCGGTCATCGCGCGCGCGGCCTCGGCCACGTCGCGCTGCGTGTAATGTCCTTCGCCGAGCGTGAACAGCTCCATCACCTCGCGCGCGAAGTTCTCGTTCGGACGGCCCTTGCGATTGCTCGCCCCGTCGAGATACTGAAGCATCGCCGGATCCTTCGCGACCGCATGCAGCAGCGTGCCGAAGTTGCCGAGCGCCTCGCGGCGAAACAGCGCATTCTGCGAGGCCATCGTCTGCGGATACGGAACCTTGTCCTGCCCGGAGGTGAAGTGCCCGTGCCAGAACAGCGTCATGCGCTCGGTAAGCGGCGACGGCGTCGCGATCATCTCGTTGACCCACGCCGCGCGCAACGCATCGTAGCGGCGATTGCGTTCGCGCTGTTCGTCGCGCCGCATGTCGGGCGTCAGCGCCTGTCGCTGTGCGCGGGTCGGCGGCGGTTCGGCCAGCCAGTCGGGCCAGGTCGTCACGGGGTCGCGGCGCACGTTGCCGAGCGTATCGGCCACGACTTGCGCGCGCGTCATCCCGACGATGCGGGCGACCTCGGCCGGTGCGGGAGAAAAGCCAGTGCGGCTCAGGAAGAACAATGCATCGTCGGCGTCGAGCGGCGCCTGCATCGCGGGCGATGCCGGGGAGGCAGCGTTTGCTTTCATCGTCGTGGACTCCCGGAACGCACCGGCGGTGCGGATGCCGGTACAACGGCAGCAGCCATCCGAAAGTTGACGGAAAAATTGCTACGGAATCTTTCCGTGCCGCGCGAATGCGTGCGCGGGTCAGCGCTTGTACAACTCGCGAACGGCGTCCTCGATGTGCTGGCGCAACAGGTGGCGTTCCTCGGGCGTCATGTGCCCGTCGCGGCGGCGCTGTTCGAGATCGGGAGGCACGGCGGAACGGACCGCCATGTCGGTGGCGCGGTCGGACTGCGGCGCTTTGCCGCGCTGCAGCTTGCGCGACGAGGCGCCCTGCTCGGGGCGCTGCGCATACGCGAAGTTCGACGCATATGGACCGGCAAGTGCGATCGTCAGCATCAGTGCAATCCGGGCAGATCGCATGACCGTCCTCGCTTCTTTGGTCGATTTGTTCCCTTCGTCACGCGGCAACCGGTTACCTCTGGTACTTGAAAAACCCTGCGGAATTCGGGCGTACAAAGATGAAAGATGGAGTGCAGGGGAGTATCTACCGAATTTCGGCTTCGAGTAAAGGAATCTCTATAGCCTGCCTTTACTCCGCGCGACACTACGGGTAAATTTTGTAACGGACTGTAACGCGCGAAAATTCGCGAGCGTGCGTGATTTCCCATTCGCGATAAGATGCCGCTCATGGAAACGAAAAACCCCTCCAAGATTCTCGTCGTCGACGACGACCCGCGCCTGCGCGATCTGCTGCGCCGCTATCTCGGCGAGCAGGGCTTCAACGTATACGTCGCCGAAAACGCCACCGCGATGAACAAGCTCTGGGTGCGCGAGCGCTTCGACCTGCTCGTGCTCGACCTGATGCTGCCGGGCGAGGACGGCCTGTCGATCTGCCGTCGCCTGCGCGGCAGCAACGACCGCACGCCGATCATCATGCTCACCGCGAAGGGCGAGGACGTCGATCGCATCGTCGGCCTCGAGATGGGCGCCGACGACTACCTGCCGAAGCCGTTCAATCCGCGCGAGCTCGTCGCGCGCATTCACGCGGTGCTGCGCCGCCAGGCGCCGGCCGAACTGCCGGGCGCGCCGTCGGAAACCACCGAGGTGTTCGAGTTCGGCGAGTTCTCGCTGAACCTCGCGACGCGCACGCTGACGAAGTCGGGCCAGGAAATTCCGCTGACGACCGGCGAATTCTCGGTGCTGAAGGTGTTCGCGCGCCATCCGCGCCAGCCGCTGTCGCGCGAAAAGCTGATGGAGCTCGCGCGCGGCCGTGAATACGAAGTGTTCGACCGCAGCCTCGACGTGCAGATCTCGCGCCTGCGCAAGCTGATCGAGCCGGATCCGGGCAGCCCGCGTTTCATCCAGACCGTCTGGGGCCTCGGCTACGTGTTCATCCCGGACGGCGCTGCCTGATCTTTTTCCTTTCCGGTTTCGCCCGCCCACGGCCCGCCCCATGCGTATCGACCGGCGCCTCCTGCAGCTTGCGTTCGGCGGGCTGTTCTGGCGCACCTTCCTGCTGATCGCGCTGCTGATCTCCGTCAGTCTCGCCGCGTGGTTCCAGAGCTTTCGCGTGATCGAGCGCGAGCCGCGCGCGCAGCGCGTCGCGCTCCAGCTCGTCGCGATCGTGAAGCTCACGCGCACCGCCCTGCTCTATTCCGATCCCGATTTGCGGCGCGCGCTGCTGCAGGATCTCGAGAGCAATGAGGGCGTGCGCGTGTACCCGCGCGAAAAAACCGACAAGTTCAAGCTGCAGCCCGACGAATCGCTGAACCGCCTGATCGAACACGACATCCGCAGCCGCCTCGGCGACGATACCGTGATCGCGCAGTCGGTCAACGACATCCCGGGCGTGTGGATCAGCTTCAAGATCGACGACGACGACTACTGGGTCGCGCTCGATCGCGACCAGCTCGACAGCGTCACCGGCCTGCAATGGGCCGGCTGGGGCCTGTTCGCGCTTGCGCTGTCGCTATTCGGTTCCGCGTTCATCACGAGCCTCGTGAACCGGCCGTTCTCGCGGCTCGCGCTCGCCGCGCGCCAGGTCGGTTCGGGCCAGGCGCCCGACCCGCTGCCCGAGCGCGGGATGGGCGTCGCAGCCGACACCAACCGCAGCTTCAACCAGATGGTGCGCGACCTCGAGCAGCTCGAGGCCGATCGCGCGCTGATGCTCGCCGGCATCTCGCACGACCTGCGCACGCCGCTCGCGCGGCTGCGGCTCGAAACCGAGATGAGCCCGTCCGACCAGGCGACCAAGGACGCGATGGTCGACGACATCGAGCAGATGGACCGCATCATCGCGGCCTTCATCGATTACGCGCGCCCGACGCAGCGCAAGCCGGAGCCGGTCGACCTGTCGTCGATCGCACACGAAGTCGCCGCACGCGTGGCCGGCGAGGACGGTGTCGAGATCCGCACGCGGCTTGCGCCGACCGCCGTGATCGAAGCAGATGAAACCGACATGCGCCGCGTGATCGGCAACCTCGTCGAGAACGCGCGCAAGTACGGCCAGAGCCGCGACGACGGCGTGTCGCGCATCACGCTCGAGACGCGCGTGACGCACGCGCGCGTCGAGTTGTCGGTCAGCGACGAGGGCCCCGGCATTCCCGAAGATCAGCTGCCGCTCGTGATGCGGCCGTTCTATCGCGTCGACACGGCGCGCACCAAGGCGGACGGCACAGGGCTCGGCATGGCGATCGTGCTGCGCCTAGTCGGCCGCTATCGCGGCGCGCTGCGCCTGCGCAACCGCAGCCCCGAAGCGGGCCTCGAAGTCACCCTCGAATTCCCCGGCGCCGGCAAGGCGCGTGCGACGGCGTGACGCGTTCGCGCACGCTTCTTGCGCGCCACACTATCGGCGCGGTTGAAAAAACTATGAGATTCGTTAGCCAAAAACTATTGAAGCGCATTGTTAATAGTGTTATAGTCTTCCCCATGCTGTCACATCAACGTTGCAGCACCGAGGTAGCTTGACTCAGTCTTCTTCCCAACTCACACAGGAGTATCCGCATGAAAACCGTGGGCGATAAACTCGAAGCATTCACCGTCGTAGCCGCGAAGCCGGGCTTCAACAATCACGAGGAAAACGGCCAGTCGGCGTTCGAGACCGTCACCGAAGCGTCGTTCCCGGGCAAGTGGAAGATCATCTACTTCTATCCGAAGGATTTCACGTTCGTGTGCCCGACGGAAATCGTCGAGTTCGCGAAGCTCGCGAAGCAATTCGAAGAGCGCGACGCCGTCCTGCTCGGCGGCAGCTCGGACAACGAATTCGTGAAGCTCGCATGGCGCCGTGAGCACAAGGATCTCGACAAGCTGAACCACTACTCGTTCGGCGACGTGAAGGGCGAGCTGATCGACCAGCTCGGCGTGCGCGACAAGGAAGCCGGCGTGGCGCTGCGCGCGACGTTCATCGTCGATCCGGACAACACGATCCAGCACGTTTCGGTGAACAACCTGAACGTCGGCCGTAGCCCGGAAGAAGTCCTGCGCATTCTGGACGGCCTGCAAACGGACGAACTGTGCCCGTGCAACCGTGCAGTCGGCGGCGCAACGCTGTAAGCGCATCGATGCACGAAGCCCGCGGCGCACGTCCTGCCTGCGGGCTTTTTTAACGGCCAACCCATAGGAGATATCAATGGAATTCATCGATTCGATTAAGGCACGCATCCCCGACTACGCGAAGGACATTCGCCTGAACCTCGACGGCACGATTTCGCGCTCGTCGCTCGAAGGCACCGATGCAGTCGGCGTCGCGCTGGCGGCGGCGGTCGCGGCGAAGAGCACCGTGCTCGTGAAGACGATCCGCGAAGCCGGCGTGCTGTCGCCCGAAGAGACGAACGCCGTGCTGACGGCAGCCGCGCTGATGGGGATGAACAATACCTGGTATCCGTATGTCGAGATGGCCGACGACGCCGACCTGAAGACCCAGCGTGCCGAACTGCGGATGGGCGCGTATGCGTCGCACGGCGGCGTCGACAAGCGCAGGTTCGAAATGTATGCGCTTGCCGCATCGATCGTCGGCAAGTGCCACTTCTGCGTGAAGTCGCACTATGCGCTGCTGAAGAACGAGCAGGGCATGACGACGACGCAGTTGCGCGACGTCGGCCGCATCGCGTCGGTGATCAACGCCGCCGCGCAAGTGATCGCCGCCGAAGGCGAATAAGCCGTCGCGCACGCGGCAGCGCGCCGCTCCCCGGCGCAAAACAAAAATGCCACGCAAGCGCGTGGCATTTTTTCATTCCGGCGGCGCAACCGGCGCGCCGCTTCGGATCGCCTTCAGCCGCTCACGCCCTGCTTCACCAGCAGCGCGGCGGCCTGCGCCTCGATGCCCTCGCCGCGACCGAGATAGCCGAGCTTCTCGTTGGTCTTCGCCTTCACGTTCACGCGCTCGAGCGGCAGCCCGAGATCGGCCGCGATGTTCGCACGCATTCCGTCGATGTGCGGCGCGAGCTTCGGCGCCTGCGCGATCACCGTGCTGTCGACGTTCTGGATCGTGAAGCCGGCCGCCCTCACGCGAGCAACGCACTCGCGCAACAGCACGCGGCTGTCCGCGCCCTTGAACGCCGCGTCGGTGTCGGAGAAATGGCGGCCGATGTCGCCCAGCGCCGCCGCACCGAACAGCGCGTCGGTGATCGCGTGCAGCAGCACGTCCGCGTCCGAGTGACCGAGCAGGCCGCGCTCGTACGGAATCGTCACGCCGCCGATGATGAGGGGGCGCCCCGGGACGAGCTGATGCACGTCGTAGCCTTGTCCGATTCTGAAATCCATGCGTATTCCGGTTGAGATGAGGTGAAAGTCAGGAAGCGTTCGCTGAGCGCGCGAGGATCGCTTCCGCGAGCGCGAAATCTTCCGGGTACGTGACCTTGAAGTTGCGCAGGCTGCCCTGCACGACGCGCGGCGTATGGCCGGCCCATTCGATCGCGCTGGCCTCGTCGGTCAGGTCGTGCCCTTCGCGCTGCGCGCGCAGGATCGCATCGCGCAGCATGCCGATGCGGAACATCTGCGGCGTCTGCGCCTGCCACAGTGCGTCGCGCGACTCGGTGCGCGCGATCGCGTCGCCGCCGGCCGGCACGCGCTTGAGCGTATCGGCCACCGGCAGCGCGACGATCCCGCCGACCGGGTCGTCCTTCAGCGTCGCGACCAGCGTGCGGATCAGCTCCGGCGTGATGCCCGGGCGGGCAGCGTCGTGCACCAGCACCCAGTCCTGGTCGGTCGCGCCGAATTCGGCCAGCTCGAGCAGCCCGTTGAGCACCGACGCCTGCCGCGAGCCGCCGCCGCAGCGGCGCACCGCGAAACGCAGGCCCGCGAAGCGGCGCGCGTCGAAATGCGTGTCGTCGGGCGCGAGGACGACGAGCGTCTGCGCGAATTCGCTGCATGCGTCGAACGCGGCGAGCGTGTAATGCAGGAGCGCGCGGCCGGCCAGCGTGCGGTATTGCTTCGGCACGGCCGAACCGGAACGGCTGCCCGTGCCGGCGCAGGGAATCAGGGCGAAAAGTCGGGGAGTCACGAAGGGGAAACGCCGGAAAGATGAAATCGAGAAGCGGATTTTATAATAGGTCTTTCGTCTCGACCGGCGCACCGCGATGCGCCCGTGCCCGCCACCCCTGCCGTCCCTATGCCAGACAACGCTTCTACCCCGTTCGCCTCGCCCGTCGCCCGCGTCAAACCGGGCCAGCGGTTCGCCTTCGACGGCGCGCATGGCTCCGCCGACGCGCTCGTCATCGCCCGCTATCTCGCCGACAACCGCGACGCGGTCCCGCTCCTCGCGGTGATCTGCGCGAACGCGGTCGACGCGCAGCGGCTGTCGCAGGAACTCCGCTACTTCTCGCCCGATGCGCGCGTGCGTCTGCTGCCGGACTGGGAAACGCTGCCGTACGACACGTTCTCGCCGCACCAGGATCTCGTCTCCGAGCGCCTCGCGACGCTGCACGACCTCGGCGAGGGGCGCTGCGACATCCTGCTGGTGCCCGCGACCACGGCGCTGTACCGGATGCCGCCCGCGTCGTTCATGGCCGCGTACACGTTCGCGTTCGCGCAGGGCGAGCGGCTCGACGAAGCGAAGCTGAAGGCACAGCTCACGCTGGCCGGCTACGAGCACGTGAGCCAGGTCGTGCGCCCCGGCGAATACTGCGTGCGCGGCTCGCTGATCGACCTGTACCCGATGGGCTCGCCGCTGCCCTACCGGATCGATCTGTTCGACGACCAGGTCGACTCGATCCGTGCATTCGATCCCGATACGCAGCGCAGCCTCTATCCGGTGCGCGACGTGCGCCTGCTGCCCGGGCGCGAGTTTCCGTTCGACGAAGCCGCGCGCACGGCCTTCCGCAGCCGCTGGCGCGAAACCTTCGAAGGCGACCCGAGCCGCGCGCCGATCTACAAGGACATCGGCAACGGCGTGCCGTCGGCCGGCATCGAGTATTACCTGCCCCTCTTCTTCGACGAGACGGCCACGCTGTTCCACTACCTGCCGCAGGATGCGCATCTGGTGTTCGCCGGCGACCTCGAAGCGTCGATCCGCCGCTTCACGGCCGATACGAAGCAGCGTCACGCGTTCCTCGCGCACGATCGCGAGCGGCCGATCCTCGAGCCGCAGCGCCTGTTCCTGTCCGACGAGGATTTCTTCGCATTCGCGAAGCCGTTCGCGCGCGTCGTGCTGCCCGCGCAGCCGGCCGGCGGCTGGGCGACCGGCCTGCCCGAGCTCACCGTCGATCGCCATGCCGACGATCCGCTCGCCGCGCTGCGCACGTTCGTCGAATCGTCCGGCAAGCGCGTGCTGCTGACGGTCGAATCGGCAGGCCGCCGCGAAACGATCCTGCAACTGCTCGCCGAGCATCACCTGCGCCCCGCGTCGAACGACCACTTCGCAGGCTGGCTCGAAAGCGACGCGTCCTTCGCGCTCGGCGTCGCGCCGCTCGCGAGCGGTTTCGCGGTGCCGGGCGAAGGCTATGCGATCGTCACCGAAACCGAGCTGTACGGTGCGCTCGGCCGCCGCGCCGGGCGCCGCCGCCAGGAACAGGCGAGCAACGTCGACGCGATGGTGCGCGACCTGTCGGAGCTGAAGGTCGGCGATCCTGTCGTGCACGCGCAGCACGGCATCGGCCGCTACATGGGCCTCGTGTCGATGGATCTCGGCGAAGGCGAGACCGAGTTCCTGCATCTCGAATACGCGGGCGACAGCAAGCTCTACGTGCCGGTCGCGCAACTGCACGTGATCTCGCGTTACAGCGGCGCCGATCCCGACAGCGCGCCGCTGCACGCGCTCGGCTCCGGCCAGTGGGAGCGCGCGAAGCGCAAGGCCGCGCAGCAGATCCGCGACACGGCCGCCGAGCTGCTGAACCTGTATGCGCGCCGCGCGGCCCGCGAAGGCCATGCGTTCGCGCTGGAACCGCGCGACTACGTGAAGTTCGCGGAAAGCTTCGGCTTCGAGGAGACACCCGACCAGGCCGCGGCGATCGCGGCCGTGATCGGCGACATGACCAGCGGCAAGCCGATGGACCGCCTCGTGTGCGGCGACGTCGGCTTCGGCAAGACCGAGGTCGCGCTGCGCGCCGCGTTCATCGCGGTGATGGGCGGCAAGCAGGTCGCGCTGCTGTCGCCGACCACGCTGCTCGCCGAGCAGCACACGCAGACCTTCGCCGACCGTTTCGCGGACTGGCCGGTGCGCATCGTCGAGCTGTCGCGCTTCAAGACCGCGAAGGAAGTGAACGCGGCGATCGCGCAGATCAACGAAGGCAGCGTCGACATCGTGATCGGCACCCACAAGCTGCTGTCGTCGGACGTGCAGTTCAAGCGTCTGGGCCTCGTGATCATCGACGAGGAGCACCGCTTCGGCGTGCGTCAGAAGGAAGCGCTGAAGGCGCTGCGCGCGGAAGTCGACGTGCTGACGCTGACCGCAACGCCGATCCCGCGCACGCTCGGCATGGCGCTCGAAGGGCTGCGCGACTTCTCGGTGATCGCCACCGCGCCGCAAAAGCGGCTCGCGATCAAGACCTTCGTGCGGCGCGAGGAAGAAAGCGTGATCCGCGAGGCGATGCTGCGCGAACTGAAGCGCGGCGGCCAGGTGTACTTCCTGCACAACGAGGTCGAGACGATCGAGAACCGCAAGGCGATGCTCGAGGAGCTCGTGCCCGAAGCGCGCATCGTGATCGCGCACGGCCAGATGCACGAGCGCGAACTCGAACGCGTGATGCGCGATTTCGTCGCGCAGCGCGCCAACGTGCTGCTGTGCACGACCATCATCGAGACCGGCATCGACGTGCCGAGCGCGAACACGATCATCATGCATCGCGCGGACAAGTTCGGTCTCGCGCAGCTGCACCAGTTGCGCGGCCGCGTCGGCCGTTCGCACCACCAGGCGTATGCCTACCTGCTGGTCCACGACCCGCAGTCGCTGACCAAGCAGGCGCAACGCCGGCTCGAGGCGATCCAGCAGATGGAGGAACTCGGTTCGGGCTTCTATCTCGCGATGCACGACCTCGAGATCCGCGGCACCGGCGAGGTGCTCGGCGACAAGCAGTCGGGCGAGATCCACGAGATCGGCTTCCAGCTTTACACCGACATGCTGAACGACGCGGTGAAGGCGCTGAAGAACGGCAAGGAGCCCGACCTCACCGCCCCGCTCGCCGCGACGACGGAAATCAACCTGCATGCGCCCGCGATCCTGCCGGCCGATTACTGCGCGGACGTGCAGGAGCGGCTGTCGCTGTACAAGCGTCTCGCGAACTGCGAGCACGGCGACGCGATCGACGGCATCCAGGAAGAGCTGATCGACCGCTTCGGCAAGCTGCCGCCGCAGGCGCACGCGCTCGTCGAGACGCACCGGCTGCGGCTGGCCGCCAAGCCGCTCGGCATCGTCAAGATCGACGCGAGCGAGGCCGCGATCGGGCTGCAGTTCGAGCCGAACCCGCCGATCGATCCGATGCGGATCATCGAGATGGTGCAGAAACACCGGCACATCAAGCTCGCGGGCCAGGACAAGCTGCGCATCGAGACGCGCTCGCCCGACCTCGCGATCCGCGTGTCGACGATCAAGGAGACGCTGCGCGCACTCGCGCCGCGCGCCGACGCGGCGAGCGCGGCACGTTGACGACACGGCCGCGATGCTGCACCGCATCGCGGCCGACGAAGGCGGGCGAACGCGTTTTTGAGTATGATTTTCCCATTCATCAGACGGAGTTTTGCCATGTCCACTCTCGATGCGCCGGCGCGGGCCGCCGCCCCCCAAGGCGACGCTTCGCTCGTCAGCCTGCCCTGGATCAAGCGTCTGGTGTCGATGGACACGACGAGCCGCGTGCCGAACCTCGGCCTGATCGAAACGGTGCGCGACGCACTTGCCGAAAAGGGCATCACGTCGACGCTCACGCACGATCCGCGCGAAGGCTGGGCGAACCTGTTCGCGACCGTGCCCGCGCACGACGGCTCGACCGACGGCGGCATCGTGCTGTCGGGGCACACCGACGTCGTGCCGGTCGACGGCCAGCAGTGGGACAGCAACCCGTTCGCGCCGGAGCTGCGTGACGGCCGCCTCTACGGCCGCGGCACGTGCGACATGAAGGGCTTCATCGGCGCGGCGCTCGCACTGCTGCCCGAAATGCAGGCGACGAAGCTCGCGAAGCCGATCCATTTCGCGCTGTCCTATGACGAGGAAATCGGCTGCGCGGGCGCGCCGCTGCTGATCGCCGATCTCGTCAAGCGCGGCGTGAAGCCGTCCGGCTGCATCGTCGGCGAGCCGACCAGCATGCGGCCGATCATCGCGCACAAGGGCATCAACGCGTACCGCTGCTGCGTGCGCGGCCATGCGGCACACTCGTCGCTGACGCCGAAAGGCCTGAACGCGATCGAATACGCGGCGCGCCTCATCTGCCACATCCGCGACATCGCCGATCGCTTCCGCGCCGAAGGCCCGTTCGACGAGCTGTACGACGTACCGTTCACCACCGCGCAAACGAGCACGATCCAGGGCGGCAACGCGATCAACACGGTGCCGGCCGAATGCCGCTTCGACTTCGAGTTCCGCAACCTGCCGACGCTCGATCCCGAGCAGATCTTCACGCGCATCGAAGCGTATGCGCAGGAAACGCTGCTGCCGCAGATGCGTCGCGAGCATCCGAACGCGGCGATCGAATTCTCGAAGATCGCCGCCGCTCCCGGGCTCGACGCGACCGAACAGGCCGCGATCACGCAGCTCGTGCGCGCGCTCACGGCCGACCAGGACAAGCGCAAGGTCGCCTACGGCACCGAGGCCGGCCTGTTCGAACGCGCGGGCATCCCGAGCATCGTCTGCGGGCCCGGCAACATCGAACAGGCGCACAAGCCGAACGAATATGTCGAACTCGCGCAGCTCGCCGCCTGCGAGCAGTTCCTGCGCAAGTTCATCCGCAGCATGTCGGTCGACGCACACTGACTGCTCCCGCCACGCCGGCCTGCGTGTGCGGGCTGGCCCACCCCGCCACACGCCACGTCATGTCGACTGAACAACAGGGCACCGCCCATACGACGATCGACGGCGAGCCGATTCCGACGCTCGACGAAATCGCCGCCCAGCATTTCGCATTGTCGCCGTGGGTCGCGCGCACGCCTGTGTTCGAGCGCGCCGACCTGCCGTCCCTCGAGGGCACGCACGTCAACTTCAAGTTCGAACTGCTGCAGGTAAGCGGAAGCTTCAAGGCGCGCGGCGCGTTCACGCACCTGCTGGCCCTCGACGAAGCGCGCAAGAACGCCGGCGTCACGTGCGTATCGGCCGGCAATCATGCGGCTGCCGTCGCGTACGCGGCGATGCGCGTCGGCAGCAGCGCGAAGGTCGTGATGTTCCATACCGCGAGCCCGGCGCGCATCGCGCAGTGCAAGCAGTACCGCGCGGAAGTCGTGCTCGCCGGCAGCGCGTCGCAGGCATTCGACCTCGTGCGGCGGGTCGAGGCCGAGGAAGGCCGCTTCTTCATCCATCCGTTCAACGGCTATCACACGATTCTCGGCACCGCGACGCTCGGCTACGAATGGGCGACGCAGACGCCCGATCTGGACGCCGTGATCGTGCCGATCGGCGGCGGCGGACTCGCGGCCGGCATGGCGACGGCGCTGCGGCTCGCGAACCCGCGCGTGCACGTGTATGGCGTCGAACCGGAAGGCGCGGATGCGATGTGCCGCAGCTTCGCGGCGAATCACACGATCAAGATGAGCGCGATGCAGACCATCGCCGATTCGCTGATGGCGCCGCACACCGAGGAATACAGCTACCAGCTGTGCCGGCGCCACGTCGACCGCATCGTCACGGTGTCCGACGACGCGCTGCGCGCGGCGATGCTGTTCCTGTTCTCGCACCTGAAGCTGTCCGTCGAGCCGGCGTGCGCGGCAGCGCTCGCGGCGCTGCTCGGCCCGCTGCGCGAAACACTGCAGGGCAAACGGGTCGGCGTGCTGCTGTCGGGTACGAACACCGACCCCGCGACGCTCGGCATGCATCTCGCGCACGCAAAACTGCAGCGCTGAAGCCATGCACGGCGCTCAGGGTTATCCCCAGTTTATGTTGACAGCCCTGTTGATAACCCGCCGGACATACACGCAAGTGATTGAGCGCGCAGCGTTTTACGCGCGCGAAGCACGCCGGACGCGAAATAGGCAGATGCCGCCTTCGAACGCACGTCCCGCGACGTGGAAGCGTCGCGCGCATCACGCGATCGGCGCTGCCGCCATCGCCCTGCTCGCCGGTTGCGCGGCACCGCCCTCGCCCGTCATCGACACACCCGCCGCCTGCGTGCAGCCGGACGCGCACCGGATGCTGCAGGCCGACCTGCTGTTCGGGCGCGATATCGCCGGACGCGGCCCCGTCACCGATGCGGAACGCGCGGCATTCCTCGCCGACGTCGTCACGCCGCGCTTTCCGGACGGCCTCACGTACTGGGACACGCACGGCCAATGGCGCGACCGCGCCACCGGCCGGATCATCCGCGAAGCGAGTTTCGTGGTCCGCATCGTCGCCGACGATACGGCCGACACGCACGCTCGGCTTGCCGAGATCCGGCAAGCGTACCGCGAGCACTTCCGGCAGGAGTCCGTCGGCATCACGCTCGTGCCGGCCTGCGCGTCGTTCTGATTCGCCCCGATCGGCCGCGGCGCGGAGACACAAAAAAACGGGCGCCCGAAGGCGCCCGTCACGTGCGAGACATCCGCGTATCGGTTACTTGTTCTCGAACATGTCCATGATCTGCTGCTTCTCCTGCTGCGTGACGGGCGGCGGCGCGAGCCCCTCCGAGCCGGCCGAGCCGAGCGCGTCGTTCGCGCTGATTGCGTTCGCGGCCGGGTTGATGTCCACGCTCGCGACGAAGCCGTTGCCCGGCGTGCGATCGGCGTAGTAAAGCTCGCCGTCGATCGAGGTCAGCCCGTCAGGCATCGGCATCTGCTGCTCGGGCACACCGTTCAGCGCGGTGCGCATGTAGTTCACCCAGATAGGCAGCGCGAGCTGCGCGCCGAATTCGCGGCTGCCGAGGCTCTTCGGCTGGTCGAAGCCCATCCACGCAACCGCGACGAGCGACTGCTGGTAGCCGGCGAACCAGCCGTCCTTCGCATCGTTCGTCGTACCCGTCTTGCCCTGCAGGTCGCTTCGGCCAAGCGCGTTGGTGCCCGCGCCCGTGCCGGCCGTCGCGACCGTGTGCAGCAGGCTGTTCATCACGTATGCGTTGCGGCCTTCGATCGTGCGCGGCGCGGTGCCGCCGGCGATCACGGGCTGCGACTTCTGCAGCGGCTGGCCGCGCGCGTCGTCGACTTCGGCGATCAGGTACGGATCGACCTTGTAGCCGCCGTTCGCGAACACCGCATAGCCGGTCGCGAGCTGCAGCGGCGTGACGAGGCCGGCGCCCAGCGCCATCGGCAGGTACGGCGGCGTTTTCGCCGGATCGAAGCCGAAGCGCTGCGTCACGTACTCCTGCGCGTACTGCGTGCCGATCGACGCGAGGATCCGGATCGACACGAGGTTCTTCGAACGCTGCAGGCCCGTGCGCATCGACATCGGGCCGTCGGGCTGATCGTCGTCCTTCGGCTCCCACGCGGTGCCGCCCGGCACGCTCGGCGGGAAGTACAGCGGCGCATCGTTGATGATCGTCGCCGGCCCGAGCCCCTTGTCGAGCGACGCCGAATAGATGAACGGCTTGAACGACGAACCCGGCTGGCGCCACGCCTGCGTCACGTGGTTGAACTTGCTCTTGTTGAAGTCGAAGCCGCCGACGAGCGAGCGGATCGCACCGTCCTGCGGCGCGATCGCGACGAGCGCGCCTTCGACCTGCGGCAGTTGCACGACCTGCCAGCCCGTCTTGCCGTCCTTCAGCACGCGCACGATCGAGCCCGGCTTGATCCGCAGCGTCGCGTTCGCGCGCGGGCTCAGCGCGGCCGACACGAAGCGCAGACCGGCCGGCCCGATCGTCGTGGTCGCGCCGCCGACGAACTGCACCTCGACCGCGTTCGGCGACGCGGCCAGCACCACCGCCGACTGCAGGTCGCCGTTGTCCGGGTGATCGGCGAGCGCATCGTCGATCGCCTCGTCGCGATCGTCGCCGGCCGCCGGCAGGTTGATCGAGCCTTCCGGCCCGCGATAGCCGTGGCGGCGCTCGTAATCGAGAATGCCGCGACGCACGGCCTGGTACGCCGCTTCCTGGTCGGCCGCGTTGATCGTCGTCGTCACGGTCAGCCCGCGCGTATAGGTTTCGTCCTTGTACTGCTGATACATCATCTGCCGCACCATCTCGGCGACGTATTCGCCGTGCACCGCGTACTGGTTGCCCGGCGTGCGCACGTGGATCTCTTCCTTCACCGCCTGGTCGTACTGCGGCTGAGTGATGTAGCCGATCTCGAGCATGCGCTTCAGGATGTACTCCTGACGCACCTTCGCGCGTTTCGGATTGACGACCGGGTTGTACGCGGACGGCGCCTTCGGCAGCCCCGCGAGCATCGCCGCTTCCGCGAGCGTGATGTCCTTCAGGTCCTTGCCGAAATACACGCGTGCGGCAGCCGCGAAACCATACGAGCGCTGTCCCAGGTAGATCTGGTTCATGTACAGCTCGAGGATCTGGTCCTTCGTCAGCGCCTTTTCGATCTTGTACGCGAGCAGCATCTCGTAGATCTTGCGCGTATATGTCTTCTCGCTCGACAGGAAGAAGTTGCGTGCGACCTGCATCGTGATCGTGCTTGCGCCCTGGCGTGCACCGCCGTGCATCAGGTCGGCGACGCCCGCGCGCAGAATGCCGAGGAAGTCCACGCCGCCGTGCTCGTAGAAGCGGTAGTCCTCGATCGCGAGCACCGCCTTCTTCATCACGTCGGGAATGTCCTGGAAGCGCACGAGGCTGCGGCGCTCCTCGCCGAACTCGCCGATCAGCACATGATCGGCGGTAAACACACGCAGCGGCACCTTCGGCTGGTAGTTGGTCAGCGCGTCGAGCGACGGCAGTTGCGGCGCCATCACGACGAGTGCGTAGCCGACGATCAGCGCACCGACGATCGCGAGCGTCGCGAACAGGCCGACGAACCACAGCGCGACGCGCGAGCCGAACGAACGGCGATCGCCGCCGCCCCCGCCTCCGCGCCGCTGCGCGCGCCGGTCGTCGCCGCGGTCATCGTCATCGGGGTAATAGGCCCCCGACGGCGAACGGCGCAGCGTGTAGTGAGGTTCGTTCCGGTCGGAGGGAGAAGACGGTCGTTTGATAATTGGCATGTCGGAATGGCGGGCGGCGTGGCGCCCTCGGACGCATGCGGAAAATGCAAGCGGATGAGTCAGAGTGGGTGCATCGTGGCAACTGTCACGTCGACAGACCCCGCCGCGCGGTGATCCGTTCCCGCGACGTGACAGCGCATTTTAATGAAATCGACCGATCGGCTTCGCGATTTTTTGTAAAAATTCCCGCACAAGCGTGAATTGCGGAACGTATTGGCGCCATGCTGCGCCTATCATGGACTCGCAACCCGATGCGTGCCACGGCGTTTCTTTCAGATGCGAAAGGTTGAAATCCGCACACGCATGGCGCTTGAACTCGCGCACTTAAGCCGTATTTAAGGGGCCGGCGGTGTAATATCCGCGAGCTCACGCGGGTCGGAACGGATTCGCGACGGGCATTGCCGCCCACGCGGCACCTTTTAACCACGGAGGATTTCATGTCGCTTTTCGACTCTGTTTCGCGCACGATCAAAGGCCTGCTGAACGATGCGGCCGACTCGGTACAGGATCCGTCGCGCGACGCACGGCAGATCGTGCGGGAGCTCGACGACAGCATCGGCCGTGCCGAGAATTCGCTGATCGAGATCGAGGCACAGGTCGCGACCCAGCGCAGCAAGCGCGATGCGGCCGACGACAAGGTGAAGAAGTACGAGGACGGCGCGAAGCGTGCGCTGCAGGCCGGCGACGAAGCGCTCGCACGCGAGGCGCTCGCCGCGCAGTCGAACGCGGAAGCCGAGCGCGATGCGCTCGCGGCCGAACTGACGACGCTCGAGCCGTCGGTCGACAAGCTGAAGGGGCAGATCGCCGACATGCGTCAGCGCCGCAACGACCTGAACGCACGCTCGAACATCCTGCAGGCGAAGCAGGAAATCGCGCAGGCGAAGGACGTCGCGGCCAGCGCGCTGGGCGGCATCGGCGGCAAGAACCTGTCCGAGGACTTCCAGAAGCTCGAGGACAAGGTCGCGCTGCAGAACGCGCGCTCGGACGCCCGCCTCAATTCGGCCGACACGTCGAGCGGCAAGGCGCTCGACGACAAGCTCGCCGCGCTGAACAAGGGCCCGTCGGTCGAGGACCGCCTCGCCGCGCTGAAGAAGCAGCTCGACACGCCCGCGCAGTAACGGCAACCGCGCCGCGGCCCGCGGGGCTCGCGGCGCGCACCGATCGTCAGGAGACGGGCGCTCGCGCTCGGTTCGACCATGAAGAAATCTCTCGCCGCTCTCGGCCTCTCGCTGATGCTGCTGTCGTCCGCCGCGTTTGCGGTCCCGTCGCTGCAGCAGGTCGAGCAATCGATCGCACAGCGCAACTGGCAGCAAGCCGACACGCAGCTGTCGCAAGTCATCGACGCCCACCCGAACAACGCGCATGCGCGCTATCTGTACGCGCAGGTGCTGGACCGCGAAGGCCGTGCGTCCGACGCGCTCACGCAACTGCAGAAGGCGAAGTCGCTCGACCCGCAGTTGCGCTTCACCGACGCATCGCGTTTCGCGCAGACGGAATCGCGCATTCGCGCGGACGCGGCGCGCACAAGCGGCAATGCCCCTTCGGCCACGCAGGCCGGTTCGCTGCAGTCGTCGCTCGCGCCTGCCGCACCGGTCGCGAAACACGGCCCGTCGACCGGCATGTGGATCGGCCTCGGCCTGATCATCGCGATCGTCGCGCTGGTGCTGCGCTGGACGTTGCGGCGCGCGCGCTCGGCCGGCGACAGCCGCGCCGACGACGAACGCCGCACGCAGTTGAAACGCGCGACCGACGTGCTGAACGACATCCGTCCGCTGAAACTCGACGCGAAGCTGTCGACGGCGCCGGGCGCCGCCGCGCTCACCGGCGAACTCGAAGGCATCGAGACCGATGCACGCACGCTCGTCGAGGCGCTGTCGAACGGCAAGAACCCGGTACCGCCGTATCGCATCGACGAACTCGAACAGCGGCATGCGAGCGTGAAGGCGCGCGTCGAAGGCCGCCCCGATCCGAGCGCGCAACCCGCGGCGCCCGCGAACGGCAGTGGCTCGGTGTACGCGCAAGAAGCCGATCGCGTGACCGGCATGCAAGGCCAGCCGTATCAGCAGCAACCGTACCCGCAACAACCCTATCCGCCGCAACCGTATCCGCAACAACAGCCGCCCGTCGTGGTCCAGCAAGGCGGCGGCTTCGGCGGCGGAATGGGTGGCCTGTTGACCGGCGTGTTGCTCGGCGAGGCGATGTCCGGCGGGCGCGAACGCGTGGTCGAGCGCGACGTGATCGTCGACGACCAGCGCCGGCGCCATGAAAATAACGATCCGGGCTTCGACCTCGGCCGCGGCGACGACTCGAACTGGAGCGACGGCAACGGCGGTGGCGGCGTCGATCTCGGCAGCAACGACGACGGCTGGACCGACGACAACACCTGAGCACAGCACACGCGGGCGCGGGCGCATCGCATCGCGCCACGCCCGCCCCGTCACACCGCACTCCCTTTCAATTCCGCTCTCGCCGCCCCGTCCGCGATTTGTTAATCATTTCAAGATGGGCTACCGGCAATGGGGCACGTTCGCTATCATGCGGCAATCGGCGTGCCTCCGATCCCCTCCGACTCGCCAGACGCTTCGCAGCCCTGCGCGTCGCGGCACGCCTCCCCTCGCCCAACCAGGAGAAAGCCGCTCATGAGCATAATCAAGGAATTCAAGGAGTTCGCCGTCAAAGGCAACGTGATGGATCTCGCCGTCGGCGTGATCATCGGTGGCGCATTCTCGAAGATCGTCGACTCGGTCGTGAAAGACCTCATCATGCCGGTCATCGGCGTGCTGACGGGCGGTCTGGATTTCTCGAACAAGTTCGTTCTGCTCGGCACCATCCCTCCGTCGTTCAAGGGTAATCCCGATTCATTCAAGGACCTGCAGGCCGCGGGCGTCGCCGCATTCGGCTACGGCTCGTTCATCACCGTGGCGATCAATTTCGTGATCCTCGCGTTCATCATCTTCCTGATGGTGAAATTCATCAACAAGCTGCGCAAACCGGAAGAAGCCGCGCCGGCCGCGACGCCGGAAGACATCGTGCTGCTGCGCGAGATCCGCGATTCGCTCAAGCAACGCTGAGCACCACGCCGCGCAGCATCCGCCGGGCCCGCCAAGTGCGGGCCTTTTTCATGGGCGCGCGCCGCGCGTGGCCTGTCGCACTTTTTTGTGACGCGCGAATGCACGCGCGGGAAAAGCAGGTCTATGATGGAGACTAAACGACAGTACGGGCGCCAAGACGCTGGCTGTGTCGATCATCGTGGCAAGCGGGTCGACGGGAGACATTGATCGTCGTACCGCACGAGTGCAGCATTTTCGTGTGCTATAAAGGATCGACATGCGGCGTACATAGCCGGGAGTGGGTCGCATGAAAGTGCCGCATTTCTTGCAATTGTTTTTGAGGCGAGTGTTTATGTCCTTCCCGAAAAAACGTCGACGTGCGCAACAGGACGGCCAGGAGTCGTTCCTCGCGGTATTGCGCCACTCGAAACCGTTCGCGCAGCTCGACACCAAGATTGCCCGCGCCCGTGCACAGGACGAGCCCGTCCTCTATGCGCATGTGCTGCCAGGCCTCGACGTGCTCCTGTGCAGCGTGCGCGGCGCACAGCCGCCCTATCCGGCCATCGCCGAACTGCGCAAGCGCTGTATCGAATCGATTGCCAACGCACTCGAACAGCCGCTCGACGGCCTCGAGAACGGCGGGTACTGGTACGAGGCGAACGGTTTCGGCTTCCTCGTGTTCGCAAGCCGCGCCCGGGCGCGCATCCTGCCCGAATTTGGTGCAGGCACGAAGGCGAGCCTGCGCGGCGGCCTCGGACGCCAGAACGCCGGCGACACGACACCGCGCTCCCTCGGCTGAACCGACACCGACACGATGGGCCGCCTCCGGGCGGCCCATCGGCCATTCAGGCTTCCCGCTTCACCGTCGCCGCGCGCTCACTGCGCCGCCGCGCGCCCGTTGCCGGGCCGGACGATGTCGATGAACGCGGCGAAATCGGCACCGGCGAGCCCCTGCGCGGCGCCCAGCCGAAGCACCTGCTGCACCGTGGCCGATACGGGCATCACCGCGCCCGTATCGCGCGCGGCGTCGGCGATCGCGTCGACGTCCTTCTGGAACGTACTCAGCGCGCCGATCGGCGGATGGCCGCCTGACGTCATGCGCGGCACGAACGTCTGCAGCAGCACCGAATCGGCCCACCCGCCGGCCAGCGCATCGGCGAGCCGCGCGGCGTCGATGCCGCTCGCCTGCGCAAGACCGACCGCTTCCGCGATCGCGGTTACCGTCGCGGTAACGATCGCCTGGTTGCAGAGTTTCGCGGTCTGGCCCGAGCCCGCGTCGCCCATGTGCGTGATGCGCGACGCGTAGGTGTCGATCAGCGGCCGCACCGCGTCGAGGTCGGCCGCGCCGCCGCCCGCCATCACGGCGAGCGTGCCGGCCTGCGCGCCGGGCACGCCGCCGGACACCGGCGCGTCGATCCAGCCGACGCCGAGCGTGGCTGCGCGCGCCGCGTAGTCGCGCGTCGCGGCAGGCGGAATGCTCGAATGATCGACGATGCGCTTCAGGCGGCGCGCATTCGCATCGCCGGCCAGGAGCCCGTGCTCGCCGAACGCGACGTCGCCCACCGCACGGCCGTCAAGCACGCACACGAAGACCGTGTCGACACGCTCGGCCAGTTCGCGCGGCGTGTCGACCACCTGTGCACCGTCCTTTTCGAGCGCCTCTGCCTTGCCGCGCGTCCGGTTCCATACGCCGACCCGATGGCCCGCCGCCAGCAAATGCCGAATCATCGGCGCGCCCATCAATCCCGGTCCGCAAAATCCGACTTCCACGATGTTCCTCGTCTCCAATTGGGGTTGCACTTGCCGCCCATCATACCTATCACTCAAAGAAGCCGGACACGCGCGGTGCCGCCTCGGGCCCGCTGCTTGCGCCGGCCGCACACACCGACATCCCAGGGAGCGCATCATGAGCGACCACGTCTACAAGCTGATCGAACTGACCGGCTCGTCGCGGCAGTCGTGCGACGACGCCATCCGCAACGCAATCTCGAAAGCCGGCAAGACGCTGCACAACCTGCACTGGTTCCAGGTCACCGAAACGCGCGGCCACATCGAAGGCGACCAGGTCATCCACTGGCAGGTCACGCTGAAAGTCGGCATGCGTATCGACGACTGACGCACGCGCGTCACGCGCGGTGCCCGGGTCACCGGATGCGTGCAATGCGCATCCACGCGGCGCCGCGCCCACCCGCATCCCGCCCCGATCGGCCCCTTCGCGAGGCCCGGCCGGCGGGTGCGTGCGGGTATCCATCTCTTGACGCTGATTTTCGTTCATATTAAAAACCATATACCCACATCACCCCTCGATCAGCCCAGCCATATAAACCGGAGAAATCATGAGTCAGCAACGCGAGGCGATCGACACGTACCTTTTGCGCGTCTTGCACACCTTGTTGATGGAGCGCAGCGTCACGCGCGCGGCCGTCAAACTGAACCAGTCGCAACCGGCGATCAGCGCCGCGCTGCGGCGCCTGCGCGACATCACCGGCGATCCGCTGCTCGTGCGCGGCAAGTCCGGCATGGTCCCGACCGAATACGGATTGCGCCTGCTCGAGCCGGTGCAGAACGCACTGCGCGAAATCGAGCGCATCAAGTTCCAGCAGCACAATTTCGACCCGGCCACGTCGATCCGCTGCTACCGGATCGGCTGCCCCGACTACCTGAACGTGCTGTTCGTGCCGACCGTCGTCGAACGCTTCCGCCAGGCGGCACCGAACGCGACGCTCGAGTTCCATTCGCTCGGCCCCGCATTCGACTACGAGCTCGCGCTGGAAGACGGCAAGCTCGATATCGTCGTCGGCAACTGGCCCGAGCCGCCCGAGCAACTGCACCTGTCGAACCTGTTCGTCGACGAAATCGTCTGCCTGATGAGCAACACGCATCCGTTCGCGAAGCGCGGCGGGCTCACGCTCGACCAGTACCTGAACGCGCCGCATCTCGCGCCCACGCCGTACTCCGTCGGCCAGCGCGGCGCGATCGACGTGCATCTCGCGCGCGAACGGCTCAAGCGTCATGTGGTCGTCACGCTGCCGTACTTCAACCTCGCGCCGTACGTGCTGGTGAAGTCCGACCTGATCTTCACGACGACGCGCCTGTTCGCAGATCACTACGCGAAGTTCCTGCCGCTGTCGGTCGTGCCGGCGCCGCTCGACTTTCCGCCGATGCAGTACTACCAGCTGTGGCATGAACGCTGCCACTACTCCGACGAAGTGCGCTGGCTGCGCGGCCTCGTCGCTGAAGCAACCCGCACGCTGATCGAGCCGTAAGCGCGCACGACGCGCGCGCCGGTCATGCCGTTGCGGTGCGGGCCGGTGCGATGCGCGGCGTGCGGCGGCCCCGTCCGCCGCCGCGCGCCCGATCGGCAGCGCGCGGCGCGACCTTCACATCGACGCGTCAGCGCGACGCCTCCACGAGTGCCTGCGCCAGCGCGTTGTGGCGCTCGATGACCGGCGGCAGGTCGAGCGTCGCGAGCCGCCCTTCCCGCACCACCACCTTCCCGTTCACCACCGTGTACGCCGTCTGGGACGGCGCGCAGAACACGAGCGCCGCGACCGGATCGTGCAGCGCGCCCGCGAACAGCGGCTGGCGCAGGTCGAATGCGGCGAAATCCGCGGCCATGCCGGGCTTCAGCGCGCCGATGTCGTCGCGGTTCAGCACCCTCGCGCCGCCCAGCGTCGCAATCTCCAGTGCCTCGCGCGCGGTCATCGCGTCAGGCCCGAAACCCACCCGCTGCAGCAGCAGCGCCTGCCGCACTTCCGCGACCATCTGCGCGCCGTCGTTCGACGCGGAACCGTCGACGCCGAGCCCGACCGGCACACCCGCGAGACGCATCTTCTTCACGGGCGCGATGCCGGACGCGAGCCGCATGTTCGAACACGGACAGTGCGCGACGCCGGTGCCGGTGCGCGCGAACAGGCCGATGCCCGCATCGTCGAGCTGAACGCAGTGCGCGTGCCATACGTCGTGACCGACCCAGCCGAGATCCTCCGCGTATTCGGCAGGCGTCATCCCGAATTTCTCGCGGCTGTACGCGATGTCGTTGACGTTCTCGGCCAGGTGCGTATGCAGCGACACGCCGTAGTCGCGCGCCAGCACGGCCGCGTCGCGCATCAAGCCGCGGCTCACCGAGAACGGCGAGCACGGCGCGACGACCACCCGCAGCATCGCGTAGCGGCCTTCGTCGTGATAGGTCTCGATCAGGCGCTGCGCATCGCGCAGGATGTCGGGCTCGCGCTCGACGACGGAATCGGGCGGCAGCCCGCCGTCGCGCTGGCCGACGCTCATCGCGCCGCGGCTCGCGTGAAAGCGCATGCCGATTCGGTGCGCGGCGCCGATGCTGTCGTCGAGCCGGCTACCGTTCGGATAGATGTACAGATGGTCGCTCGACGTCGTGCAGCCCGACTGCAGCAGTTCGGCCATCGCGGTCAGCGTCGACACCTCGATCATCTCGGGCGTCAGGTGCGCCCAGATCCGGTACAGGTTCGTGAGCCAGCCGAACAGCTCGGCGTTCTGCGCGGCCGGCACCGCGCGCGTGAGGCTCTGGTACATGTGGTGATGCGTGTTCACGAGCCCCGGGATCACGAGGTGGCCGCGCAGGTCGAGCACTTCGTCCGCGGTATCGGGCAACTCGGCGCTCGGGCCGACCGCGACGATCCGGTTGTCTTCGATATAGAGTCCCGCATCGCGTAATTCGCGGCGCGTGTCGTCCATGGTCACGAGCACGTCGGCGTGCTTGACCAGCAGGGTTTTCGGGCGGGATGAGGATGGATGCGGCGCGCGTGCGCCGGCGTGCTGCTCGAGGTTCATGCGTTCTCCGCGTCGTCTGCCCCCGGGAGCCGCTCCCGGAGACCGTCACAAGGCCGTTCGAACGCTGATTCGCGGCACGCCCCGGTGCCTGCGTCCGTTCGAACGCGCTGGCCCGGTTACCCGGCGTGAATGCCGTCTTCGGGGTACGCGCGGACCCAGGCCCGACGCGCACGGCCGGAGCATCGCCCAAGTACGCGCAACGCACAATGCGCGATCCGGAATACCGCGCTTCACGGTTTCGATATGGTACGCCGCACGCGAGCCTGGCTAGCGCCGGAATCGCGGGCCGCCGGCCGCTCCCGGCGAGACGTCGACAGCGGTTCATGCGCGGCGCATTATCTTTGATATCGCGCCCGTATTTGCGCGGGGAACCTTTTTACAATGCCTGCACGGCGCTCGCTTCAATCTCGCCGACGGGTATGTAGCCACGTGACGTGGAGCCTCGATCCGCCGCACAGTCAATGGATCGAGTCGCCGCCGAACCTCGCATTCACACAAGGACAATTGCGAATGGGAAAGCTCACTACCCACGTACTCGATACGGCACACGGTCGCCCCGGCGCTGCCATCAAGGTGGACCTCTACGCGCTGGACGGCGAATCGCGCCGCGCGATCAAGACCGTGCTGACCAATAGCGACGGCCGCTGCGACGAACCGCTGCTCGAAGGTGCCGCACTCTCCGCCGGCGAATACGAACTCGTGTTCCATGCCGGCGACTACTTCGCGTCGCTCGGCGTGAAGGTGCCCGAACCCCGCTTCGTCGACCGCGTCGTGCTGCGCTTCGGCATTGCCGACACCGCATCGCACTACCACGTGCCGCTGCTCGTGTCGCCGTGGTCGTACAGCACCTATCGCGGCAGCTGACACACGCATCGGCGCCCGCATCAAAGACAACGATCTGAGTCTGGAGGAGTTTCATGGAAGGCTTCATCACCGACTGGCTGAACCTCGCGCTGCGATGGCTGCACGTCATCGTCGCCATCGCGTGGATCGGCGAGTCCTTCTATTTCGTCGCGCTGGACAACAGCCTCAAACCGCCGACCGACGCGAACCAGCGCAAGCGCGGCGTGTTCGGCGAACTGTGGCACGTCCACGGCGGCGGTTTCTACAACATGCAGAAGTACACGGTCGCTCCGCCGGAAATGCCGGATGACCTGCACTGGTCGAAATGGCCGTCCTACACGACGTGGCTGTCGGGCTTCTCGCTGTTCTTCGTGCTGTACTTGCTCGCACCGAACACGTATCTGATCGACAAGAGCGTGCTCGACATGGGCCCGGTGGTCGCCGTCGCATCCGCTCTCGGCTTCCTCGCGGCCGGCTGGATCGTCTACGACTCGCTGTGCCGCATCCTCGGCACCAACGATCGCGTGCTGGGCATCTGCGTCGGCATCTACGTCGTCATCGCCGCGTACCTCGCGTGCCACATCTTCTCCGGCCGCGCGGCATACCTGATCGTCGGCGCGATGCTCGCGACGATCATGTCGGCGAACGTGTTCTTCGTGATCATCCCGGGCCAGCGCAAGATGGTCGACAAGATGCTGAAGGGCGAGGAACCGAACCCGATCTACGGCAAGCGCGGCAAGCAGCGTTCGGTGCACAACACGTATTTCACGCTGCCGGTCGTGTTCGCGATGCTGTCGAACCATTATGCGATGACGTACACGAACAAGTTCAACTGGGTCGTGCTCGTGTTGATCATGCTGGCCGGCGCGCTGATCCGTCAGTTCTTCGTGATGCGTCACCGCGGCAAGCAGCTGTGGTACCTGCCGATCGGCGGCGTCGCACTGCTGTCGGGCGCACTGGTGTGGACGATGCCGAAGCCGGTCGCACCGGAAGCGCAAGCGGCGAACGCACCGAAGATCGTGGTCAACGACATCATGCCGATCCTGCAGCAGCGCTGCGTCGAGTGTCACTCGGCAAAGCCGACGCTGATGGGCAGCGCACCCGCCGGCGTGATGTTCGACACGCCGGACGAAGTGTCGAAGAACGCGCAGCGCATCTACGAACAGGCCGTGCGCCTGAAGGCGATGCCGATCGGCAACGTCACGCACATGACCGACGACGAGCGCGTGAAGCTCGCCGCCTGGTTCGAGGGTGGCGCGGTCAAGTAAGCCGCCGTGCGCCGGCGCCCGGATGCCGGCGCAATCCTCTCCGTTCGCGGGCCCGGAAACGGGCCCGTTTTTTTGCCCGTCCGGAACGCGTCCCCTGCTAGCTGCGCATCGCGTCGCGCTGCAGCGCGACGAGCACTTCGAGCGCGTGCGGGCCGTCGTCGAACGGCACGAAGATGTGATCGTGATACGCAGCAGCCATCACGTTGCAGCTGATACCCGCCGCGCCGAGGGCACTTGCGAATGCGGCCGTCAGGCCGACCGCCGCGAGGTCCGAATGAACGGTCAGCGTGATCCAGGCAGCGCGGAACAGCACGGGCCAGCCGCGACGTGCGGCCGTCGCCTCGTCGACCACGACCGTCATGCCTTCCGTTTCGCGGAACGTCGCAATCACTTCGGATAACGATATGTCGGCGTCGGCCGGCAGTGCAACGAAAGCGAACACATCGCGATGCAGTTCGGGCTGCATCGTGCGCAACAGGATCGCGAGGTCATTTTCAGGTTGGCTCATCGTGGTACGGCCGGGGAACCGGGCGTCATGCGGGGGCGATGCGGGCACGATAGCACGCGATCGACGTCTTCGACGTAGCGGTAACAGAATGCGCCAGTGCGTGCGCGGCAGACATAAAAAAACCCGCGCAGGTCGCGCGGGTTTCTTCGATGGAACGGTGCTGCCGAAATGCTGCTCAGGCCGTCACGGCATCCAGCGCATCCTCGGTGAGCCACAGCGATTCCGGCAGGTCCTGCTCATTCAGATTCAATCCGTCGCCGCCACGATCGACGACGATGAAATCGCTGACGCCGCCGAGCGCGATCAGCGGGTGATGCCACACGCCCTTCGCATAGTTCACGCCTTGCCACCCGCTCGTCACGAACGCGCGGATCTTCGACGGATCGAGATCGCCCGCCGGCGCGACGACGACCAGATACGGCTGGTCGTTCAGCGGCACGAACGCCTGGCTGCCGAGCGGATGGCGCTCGAGCATCTTCACCTCGAACGGCAGCGTGCGCGGCTGGCCGCGGAACAGATTCACGAGCGTGCGGCCGCCTTCGTCATTCACGTCGACTTTCGCGAGATCGTGAAAGCGGATCGTCGTGCCGAGGTTGATCGGAATCTGCTTCGCGCCGTCCGTTTCGATCACGTCGCCGAACGGCGCGAACGCGTCCTTGGTCAGCGGTTCGATTGCAAGCGTCTTCATTTGTCGAGCGTCCCCCACAGACGCAGGCGCGACACGCCGCCGTCCGGAATGATGTTCAGGCGCACGTGGGTCACCGGGCCCAGCGATGCAATCTCGTGTTCGAAGTAATGCTGCTTGTCCATCTGCAGCTTCTGTTCACCGAGCAGCGTCGGCCAGAACATCGACTGCGTGATCAGCGAGCTGTCGGTACCGCCCGACACATACGCGGCCTGGATCGAGCAGCGGTCCGGGTAATTGCCCTTGAAAAACGCGGTATCGACTTCGATCTTGCGGATGACGCCCGGCTGCGCGAGCGCAATGATCGCCCAGTCGTTGCCTGGTTCGCGGCGGCGGCGGGTTTCCCAGCCATCGCCCATGTTCACGCCGCGGCCCGGCAGCAGCAGGTTCGACGCGACGCCGAAATGCTGGTTGTTCGCGGCCACCACGTAGCCGCCGTTTTCCATCGCCGCGAGGTCGAACTGCTCGGTCGCGCTCGCGCCGGCCCAGTCCAGCTGCGGCTGGCCATACACGCGCAAGCGCGCGATGCCGCCGTCCGGGTAGATGTTCACGCGCAGGTGCGTGAACGCACGCGCGTCGCTCGCTTCGACGTAGTGATGGCTGTTGCCCTGCAGCGTCGTCGACGGCACGATCTCGACCCATTCGGTCGCATGCGTCGGCGCGCCGTCGGCCACGTACGCGGCCTCGACCGACGCGGCCGGCGGGAAGTTGCCGGTGAAGTGGCTGGTGTCGATGTCGAAGCCCTTGATCACGCCCGGCCGCGCGAGCTTGACGATGCACCAGTCGTAGCCCGTCGTGCGCTTGCGGCGCGTCTCCCAGCCGTCCATCCACTTGCCGTGGTCGTCGTACTTGCCGGGGATGAACACCGCCGGCTCGGGGTTCAGCATCCGGTCCTTCGGCGCGAAGAAATCGTCGCTGGCCTCGAGCGCCTGCGCACCGAGGCGAGGGTCGGCGAGATTCACGTAGCGCCGCGTGAAGTCGGGGGCGTCGGGATCGAGAAGCGGAACAGCCATGATGTTTCCTTGTTTCAATGATGCGATCGGCCGCCGCGACGCAGCAGGCCGTCGTGAGGTGTCAGGCGTCGATCAGGTCGTCGAGGCGAAAGCGAGCGATCCGGTAGATCTGGTCGAGGCTCGCGCGCAGCTCCTCGGTGCGCGAATGATTCACGCGCGACTCGAAGTTCGCGATGATGCCGTGCCGGTCGTAGCCGCGCACCGCGAGGATGAACGGGAAGCCAAACTTCTCGCGATACGTGCGGTTCAGTGTCAGCAGCTTGTCGAACTCTTCCTGCGTGCACTGGTCGAGACCCGCGCCGCTCTGCTCGCGCGTCGACTCGGCCGTCAGCTCGCCGCGCACGGCAGCCTTCCCGGCCAGTTCCGGGTGAGCGTTGATCAGTGCGAGCTGGCGCACTTCGCCGCTCGTCTCCACCGCGTGCGACATCGTCTCGTGCAGCGCGTCGATGCTCGCGAACGGTCGTCTGCCCGCAGCGGCCTCGGCCACCCACGGCGAATGTTCGAAGATCCCCGACAGCGCCGCGACGAATGCGCTCGGCGCCATCGTGTTCAGTTGCTCCAACGTGTAACGCATCGCCTTCATGCTTTCCCTTCGTTTCGATGATTGGGCTGATACGGATGATGTTCACGCCAATGACGCGCGATATCGACACGGCGCGTCACCCATACGCGATCGTGCTTCTCGATGTGATCGAGGAAACGCTGCAGCCCGCGGAAACGTCCCGGCCGGCCCAGCAGTCGGCAGTGCATGCCGATCGACAGCATCTTCGGCGCTTCGTCGCCCTCCGCGTACAGCACGTCGAACGCGTCGCGCAGGTAGTCGAAGAAGTGCTCGCCGGTGTTGAAGCCCTGCGGCGTCGCGAAGCGCATGTCGTTCGTATCGAGCGTGTACGGGACGATCAGCTGCGGCGACGTGCCGCCGCCGGACACCTCGACGTCCATCCAGAACGGCAGGTCGTCACCGTAGTTGTCGGAGTCGTACAGGAAGCCGCCGTATTCCGCGACCAGACGGTGCGTATTCGGGCTGTCGCGGCCGGTATACCAGCCGAGCGGACGCTCGCCCGTCACGCGTTCGATCGCTTCCATCCCGAGGCGCATGTGCTCGGCCTCGAGCTCGGGCGTCATGCTCTGGTAGTGGATCCAGCGCCAGCCGTGGCACGCGATCTCGTGGCCGAGCTCGACGAATGCGCGCGCGAGCTCCGGATGACGCTCGATCGCCATGCCCACGCCGAACACCGTCAGCGGCAGCCCGCGCTTCTCGAATTCGCGCAGGATGCGCCACACGCCGGCACGCGAACCGTATTCGTAGATCGATTCCATGCTCATGTGGCGGTCCGGATAGGCGGCCGCGCCGACGATCTCGGACAGGAACTGCTCGGAGCCCGGATCGCCGTGCAGTACGCAGTTCTCGCCGCCCTCCTCGTAGTTCAGCACGAATTGCACGGCGACGCGGGCACGCCCGGGCCAGTTCGCCTGCACGGGATGGCGGCCGTAGCCGATCAGGTCGCGAGGATAATTGGGATCGAGTGACATGGGTTCGAGGTGCGGCGAAAGCTTGCTGAAGTAATGGGTTCGCATCGACCCGCGCGGTTGCCCGAGGCCGGCCGCACGGGCCGATGCGATGACGGCCCAGTGTAGCGAAAACGTTCATACGCGCCCATACAGCGGCGCAGATAGTGCATGTCAGACGGCGTGTATGTGCGATTGCGGCAAATTCGGGACCGGTTCCTCGTCGGCGCTCCCGCTTCGCGCGGCGCCGACGGCCGGCACGGTCGTGGACGCGTCCTCCGGCGGGCTGAAACGCGCGAATTCGCCGTCGTAGCGCTTCGGCAGCGGCCGCGCATAGTCGCCGCGCTTCGCGGTCGCGAGGCGCAGCGCGACGAGCGCCTCGGCCCACTTGACGGCCGCCGTGACGCCTTCCACCACCGGCGCGCCGATCTGCTGCTCGATCTCGTGCGCGAATTCGGCCATCCCGGCGCAGCCGAGCACGATCGCGTCGGCGCCGTCCTCGTCGAGCGCGCGCCGGCATTCGTCGACGATGATCAGTCGCGCGGCCGATCCTGGGCGGTCGAGCTCGAGCACAGCGACGTCGGTCGCCCGCACGTTGCGGCAGAACCGCTTCATCCCGTAGCGCTCGGCGAGATGCCACGCCATCCCGCAGGTGCGCGCGAGGGTCGTGACGACCGAGAAGCCCGGCGCGAGCACGCTCGCCGCATGCATTGCCGCCTCGGCGATCCCGATCACCGGCCCGCGCGCGAGTTCGCGCGCCGCATAAAGGCCCGGGTCGCCGAAACATGCGATCACGTACGCGTCGCAGCCGTCGCGCTCGCCCTGCGCGATCTCGGCCAGAAGCCCGGGCGTCGCGAGCGCCTCGTCGTAATAGCCTTCGATCGACGGCGGCCCCATCGGCGGGCTCACCGCGACGATCTCGGTGCCCGCCGCCGCGACTTCGCGCGCGCAGCGGCCCATCGCATCGGTCATCCGCTGCGTCGTGTTCGGATTGATCAGCTTGATCTTCATCGCGCGCTCCTTATGCCTTCGTGTTCACGAGCAGCCGGTAGAACACGAAGCCGAGCCCCGCGCCGATGAACCACGAGAAGTTCGCGGCGGCCTGCCAGCCCGGCACCATCACGCAGATGACGGCAATCACCGCGGCCGGCAGCAGCGCGGCGAGCGCGCGGCGGTTCACGCCGCCCGTGTACCAGTAGGTGCCGCGCTCGGACATCGTGTACAGGTCGTCGCGCACGAGGCGGCCGCGCTTGACGAGGTAGAAGTCGGCGATCAGCACGCCGTACAGCGGGCCGATGAACGCGCCGAGCACGTCGAGCGTGTAGTGGATCACGGCCGGGTTGTTGAACAGGTTCCACGGCGTGATGAAGATCGACGCGACTGCCGCGAGCATGCCGCCCGCGCGCCAGCTGATCAGCCGCGGCGCGACATTCGAGAAGTCGAACGCGGGCGATACGAAGTTCGCGACGATGTTGATGCCGATCGTCGCGATCGTGAACGTCAGCGCGCCGAGGATCACGGCGGTCGGATGATCGATGCGGCCGACCGTCTCGACGGGATCGGTGATGAGCTCGCCGAACACCGGAAGCGTCGCGGCGGTGGTGATCACCGTGACGAGCGAGAACGCGAGGAAGTTGACCGGCAGCCCCCAGAAGTTGCCGCGCTTCACGTCGCCGAACGAGCGGCAGTAGCGCGAGAAGTCGCCGAAATTGAGCATCGGCCCGGAGAAGTACGACACGACCAGCGACACGGCCGTGATCATTACCGGAATCACCTCCGCGCCGTGATACTTGACGCCGCCGAGGTTGATGCCGATGTTGCGCCAGCCCGCACGCCACACCATGTAGCCGGCCAGGATGAACATCACGACGTAGACGGCCGGGCCCGCGAAGTCGATGAATTTCTTGATCGTCTCCATCCCGTTCCAGAACACGAGCGCCTGCAGCACCCACAGCAGCATGAAGCCGGCCCAACCGACCGCCGACAGCCCGAGAAAGCCGTAGTGGTGAACATCCGCGTACGGCAGCCATTGCGGAAAGAACTTCAGCACGACGATCACGAGCGCGCTGGACGCGAGATAGGTCTGGATGCCATACCACGCGATCGCGATCAGCCCGCGGATCACGGCCGGCACGTTCGCGCCGAGCACGCCGAACGTCGCGCGGCACGCAACCGGATACGGCACGCCGATCTGCTGGCTCGGCCGCGCGATCAGGTTGCACAGCCGGTTCACGATCGTGATGCCGACGATCAGCGCGATCAGCACCTGCCAGCTCGTCAGCCCGAGTGCGAACAGGCTGCCCGCGAACACGTAGCCGCCGACGCTGTGCACGTCCGACATCCAGAATGCGAAGATGTTGTAGGCGCCCCACGTCTGATTCTTAAGGGGTGCCAAATCTTCGTTGTACAAACGTTGACTGTAACCGTCCGGCAACGCGGGGCCGCCGCCCTCGCCGCCTTCTCCCGCCGGATACGCGCTGTCGTGCGCCACACTGAACTGAGCCATGACTTCTCCTTGACGCGGCCATAGAGCCGCTCCACCGTCATCGATATCGCTCCGGATCATCGCCCGGAGTCGGACTGGCGACCGGCGGCGCGAACCGCCGGCCTGCATTGCTCTTGTCGTGTGGCGCGCGGCCGGATTCGCGTCGCCGCTCAGGCGCCGCCGAACACTTCGCGCAAATCGACCTGCCCTTGCGCGGGCCGGTCCAGCATCTTCAGTTCGACATGCTGCAGGTGGTGCGCCATCAGCGTCACCGCCCGCTTCGAATCGCCCGCTTCCAGCGCGGCCAGGATCTCGTCATGGTCGTCGCACGAGCACGGGCTGCGTCCGTGCGATTCATACAGCGCCGACATCAACGTCGAGCGGGCAACGAGCCCGTCGAGGCACTCGCAGAGCGTCGCGTTTCCCGTCAGCGCCGCGAGCGCCGTGTGGAATTCGCCCGACAGGCGGATCCACGCCGCGAAGTCGTGCCGCTCGAACGCCTTGCGTTCCTTGTCGATCAGCGTGGCAACGCCCTTCAGCCGCTTCGCGCCCGGCCCCGTCGCGAGCCGCTCGACGACGGCCAGCTCGATGATCCGTCGCATCTCGAATACCTCGTGCACGTCCTGCAGCGTCGGACTCGCGACGAACGCGCCGCGGTTCGGCTCGAGATCGACCAGCTTGTCGGCCGCGAGCTGCGAGAGCGCCTGCCGGATCGTCCCGCGCTTCACGCCGAACACGTCGCAGAGCTGCGCCTCCGTCAGCTTCGCGCCGGGCGCGAGCCGATGCTCGAGGATCGCCGTGCGGATCCGCTCGGCGATCGCTTCGGGACCGGCAGCGCCGGACGGATGGGTATCGAAGTCGTTCATGTTCTGCATCGCGTGATGATCCTCATCCTAGGACGGACATAAAGATTGTCAACAATTCTTTTCGCGGAATGCGCACAATCCGCGTGCGACTCCCTGCGCAAGCGCGGTGCACGGCGCCCGAAATCCAGGCATGACAAGCCTCTCCGGCTTGTCCATGGCGGCTCACGGTGTATACCCTTCCGGTCATTTTGTTGACAAAACTGGTGCACGCCACGATACCAAATCGAGTGATGCCAACGAAAATTATTGACCGTTAGTTGCACACTTACTTAAAGAAAAAGGCGGGAAAACCCGCCTTCCGATCGTACCTGCACGGGTCAGCCGAGATGCGGATAGTCCGACAGCGTGAGCCGGAAACCGTGCGCATTCGCGACGAGCTGCGCCTGCGCGCCGAACGGCAGTGTCAGCAGGTCGGGCACGTGACCGAACTGCAGCCCCGTGATGACCGGAATGCCGACCACCGAGCGCACCTGGTCGATCATCGCCTGCATGTCGTAGCCGTTGTCGTACTCGAACGGCCGCGCGCCCGTGAACTGGCCGAGCACGAGCGCCTGCTGGCGCGCGATCACGCCCGACAGGTGCAACTGGTAGATCATCCGTTCGATCCGGAACGGCTGCTCGTTGACGTCCTCGACGAACAGGATGCCGCCCTCGATGTCGGGCATGTACGGCGTGCCGACGAGCGACGTGAGGATCGCCAGGTTGCCGCCCCACAGCGTGCCCGTCACGTTCACGGTCTGCACCTGCGGCGCCTCGGCGATGATCGTCGTGCTCGGCTGCGACAGCGTCCGCCAGAAGTGCTGCATCGTGAAGTCGCTCGGCGTTTCCGCGCCGAAGTCGGCCGACAGCATCGGCCCGCCGAAAGTCTTGATGCGCGCCTTCGCGTACAGCGCGAGCTGGATCGCGGTGAAGTCGCTGTGGCCGACGAGCGCGATCGGCTGGTCGCGCAGGCGTCGCTCGAGCCCGCGATAGTCGAGCCCGTGCAGGATGCGCGCGGCGCCGTAGCCGCCGCGTACCGCGAGTGCGATGTCCGGCAGCGCGCGCTCCGGATCCGCGAGGCGGTTCAGATCGCCGGCGCGCTCGCCGTCGGTGCCGCCGAATCGCTGGAAGCGGCGCTGTGTCGCCTCGATGTTGTCGATGCGATGTTGCGCGCCGCTCAGGCGTTCGAGCGCGCGGTTGATCGCGTCGGGGTCGTGCGGATAGCCGGACGGCGCCAGCAGGCGGATGGTGTAGGACGCAGCGGGCTGGATGGACATGGCGAAAGTTTCGGGATCGTCAAACCTGCTTAGAGGGTCCGAACCGTCTCCGGTTCACGGAACGGTGCCGCCCGCCCCGCTTTGGCGACGGTCGCGGCGGAGATTACGGTGCGCCGGATTCGGTGTCGCGGGCGAGTCGCGCTTCACGCAGCGCGCGACGGCGCTCCGCGAAGAACGACTTCAGCGCGGCGCCGCACTCGTCGGCGAGCACGCCGCCCGTCACGTCGGTATGGTGGTTGAGCTGCGGATTCGCGAACGCGTCGATCACGCTGCCGCACGCGCCCGTTTTCGGATCGGCGGCGCCGTAGACGACTCGCGCGATGCGCGCATGCATGATCGCGCCCGCGCACATCAGGCACGGCTCGAGCGTCACGTACAGCTCGCAGCCGGGCATCCGGTAATTCTGCAGATGCTGCGCGGCCATGCGCAGCGCGGCCATTTCCGCGTGGGCCGACGGGTCGTGCCCGCCGATCGGATGGTTGAAGCCGCGCGCAATCACTTCGTCGCCGCGCACGAGCACCGCGCCGACCGGCACTTCGCCGGCCGCGCGCGCCTCTTCGGCCGCGGCCTGCGCGAGCCGCATGAAATGCAGGTCGCGGGCGGACACGGGCGCGGCTTCGGGAACGGGAGAATCGCAATCAGCAGCCGATTCGGCTGCCGCGTCGTGCAGCGCGTCGGCGCTCACATCGGCCCCGCTTCGGCGGGCGCGTCGTCGAGCGCGCGCTCGCACAGACGTTCCGCAATGCGTCGGCAATAATCGCGCGGCATCACCATCGGGCCGCCGCGCAGCGATTCGAGCGCCATGTCGAGGGCGAGCATCTTCGCCTGCAGCCGACAGCGCGCGGCACGATCACTGACCGCCTGCAGTTCGTCCTGCAGGTTGCGCAGCGCGCGCAGTTGCTCGACGGCCGGCGGCACGAAGCCCGCATTCTTCAGGATACGGTTGGCCACCCGCACCTCCTCGGGTACGAGCAGGTCGTCATCCAGCGCCTGCGGCGCGCCGGTACCCGGCAAATCGTCGAACTCGCCCCGCGCGGCAGCAGCGGCAATGCGTTGTTCGACCAGTGCATCAAGCAATCTCATCAGTCAATCGGAACAAATGCGGCAGCCGAATTCTAGCAGGGTGACGTGCGTATGACAGGCCCTTCGAAGGTATGCTCGATATTGTATTTTTAGGGGCCGAATCGACGCGCATGCGCGCCGATCAGCACGACTTGCCGCTGTGCTGCGCCGCAGCAGGCTCCGCGCGGTTTTGGCGTCGTTCGCGCGGATGACGTCCGGCCCTGCTTTTATTTTCGTCCGCGTGGACCGGCGTTCGCCGTCCCGCCGAAATCGCCGCTTCACGACCGCCGGCTCATGCGGCGACCGCTTGCGACCGAGCCTTCGGAAACGGCCGGAATATCATCGCGACGAGAAACGCGCCTATGCCGATCGCGAACGATCCAAGGTACAGCCAGCCGTAACTGCCCAGCGCGTCGACGATCAAGCCGCCCGCGACCGGCCCGGCCGCCATCCCGAGACTGCCGGCCATCGCGCAGCCGCCGATCACGGTGCCCATCATCCGCAGCGGGAAGTTTTCGCGCGCGAGCACCGCATAGAGCGGCATCACGCCCGCATAGATGAAGCCGAACAGCGTCGCGACCGCGTAGAACCCGTCGAGCGTGCGCACGAAGTAGTAGCCGAGCGCACCGAGCGCCTGCGCGAGCAGCCCCGCCACCAGCATGCGCTTCGCGCCAAGGCGGTCGCCCAGCAGCCCGAACGCGATGCGGCCGCCCATGCCGGCGAGCCCTTCGACGCTGTAGATCGACACCGCGACGATCAACGGAATCCCGCACGTCACCGCATAGCTGACCGTATGGAAGATCGGCCCGGAATGCGTCGCGCAGCAGAAGAAGTTGGTCAACAGCAGCACGATGAACTGCGGCGAACGCAGCGCGCCGCCGACCGACAGCGGCGCGGGCCCGCCGGCCGGCGCCGGCTCGGCGTGCGGCCCGTCGAGCGCGGGAGCGCGGCGCACGAGCAGCGATGCCGGAATCATGACGGCGGCCGCGAGCGCGGCGATCAACAGCATCGACGTGCGCCAGCCGTGACTCGACACGAGCCACGCCGCGAGCGGTGACATCGTCATCGGCGCCATGCCCATGCCGGCCGACACCAGCGACACCGCGAGGCTGCGGTGCGTGTCGAACCAGCCCGTCACGCAGGCCATCATCGGCGCGAACACCGCGGCCGTCGCACTGCCGACGGCCAGTCCGAAAATCAGCTGGAACGTGAGCAGCGACGGCGCGCGGCTCGCAAGCGCCAGGCTCGCCGACAGCAGAATGGCGCCTATCACGACCACCGCGCGCGTGCCGATCCGGTCCGACAGGCTGCCCCAGCCGATGCTCGCGAAGGCCATCGCGATGAAGCCGAGCGTCATCGCGGCGGAAGTGCCGGTCATCGACCAGCCGGTGTCGCGTACGATGGCCCGCAGGAACACCGGCAGCGAAAACATCGCGCCGATCGCGATGCAGCCCATCAGGCCGCCCGCGGCGACGATCACCCAGCGATAGCGGGAATCTGGCATCTGGCACCTCCTTTCTCTCTGTCGGTCAGGCATTGATGAGCGAGCCGGCTGCGAACGCCGTCGCAAATCCGGTCGGTACCGATACGACGGACGACATACGGGGAAATCGACATGCGCGGCACATGCGAGCGCGAATGTCCGATTGTCGGCCAATTCGGGCGGCTGACAAGGGGGCAGATCCGGACGCCCTTCGGCCCGCCCCTGCTTTCCCGGAATCGGAAAGTTGAAATCAGAAATAGTTGGTTCGGGCATCCGAGCGCGCTCACTACACTCGAGTCCTCTTGTCATGACAAGTTGACCAATGACCCCACTCAACGTCGTGCCGCTGTCGGCGACCCCGCTCTATGTGCAGATCAAGGACACACTGCGCGCACGCATCCTCGACGGTACATATGCGCCGCACAGCCGGATGCCGTCCGAGCACGAACTCTGCGCGATGTTCGACGTGAGCCGCATCACGGTGCGCCAGGCGCTCGGCGACCTGCAAAAGGAAGGCCTGTTGTTCAGGCTGCACGGCAAGGGCACGTTCGTGTCGAAGCCGAAGGCGTTCCAGAACGTGACATCGCTGCAGGGCTTCGCCGAGGCGATGTCGTCGATGGGCTACGAGATCGTCAACCAGTTGCGCAGCTTTCGCATCGTGAAGGCCGACCGCCATCTCGCGACGAAGCTGAACGTGCAGGAAGGCGCGCCGCTCGTCGAGATCCATCGCGTGCGGCTGCTGAACCGCGAGCCGGTGTCGCTCGAGCAGACGTGGGTGCCCGAGGCGCTCGGCAAGCGGCTCGCGGGCGCCGATCTCGTCACCCGTGACATCTTCCTGATTCTCGAAAACGACTGCGGCGTGCCGCTCGGCCACGCCGACATGTCGATCGACGCGATCCTTGCCGACGATGAAATCGTCGACGCGCTGCGCGTCGAGGAGAGCAGCCCCGTGCTGCGGATCGAGCGCCTGACGCACGACGCGTCCGGTGCGCCAATCGACTACGAACACCTGTACTTCCGCGGCGACGCCTTCCAGTACCGGCTGCGCATCGATCGGCAGAAGATGCACCAACCATTGAGGAATCCACAATGAACACCCATGTACTCGAATACGACATCGTCGTGGTCGGCGGCGGCACGGCCGGGCCGATGGCGGCGATCAAGGCGAAGGAGCGCGATCCGTCGCTGCGCGTGCTGCTGCTGGAGAAGGCCAACGTGAAACGCAGCGGCGCGATCTCGATGGGCATGGACGGCCTGAACAACGCGGTGATTCCCGGCCACGCGACGCCCGAGCAGTACACGCGCGAGATCACGATCGCCAACGACGGGATCGTCGATCAGGAAGCCGTGTACGCGTATGCGGCACACAGCTTCGCGACGATCGAGCAGCTCGACCGCTGGGGCGTGAAGTTCGAAAAGGACGGCACCGGCGACTACGCGGTGAAGAAGGTTCACCACATGGGTTCGTACGTGCTGCCGATGCCGGAAGGACACGACATCAAGAAGGTGCTGTACCGGCAGTTGAAACGCGCGCGCATCGCGATCACGAACCGGATCGTCGCCACGCGCGTGCTGACCGACGCACACGGCCGCGCGAGCGGCGTGCTCGGCTTCGACTGCCGCACGGCCGATTTTCACGTGATCCGCGCGAAGGCCGTGATCCTGTGCTGCGGCGCGGCCGGCCGTCTCGGGCTGCCGGCGTCCGGCTACCTGATGGGCACGTACGAGAACCCGACCAATGCCGGCGACGGGTATGCGATGGCGTACCACGCGGGCGCCGCGCTCGCCAACCTCGAATGCTTCCAGATCAATCCGCTGATCAAGGACTACAACGGCCCGGCCTGCGCGTACGTGACGGGCCCGCTCGGCGGCTTCACCGCGAACGGCAAGGGCGAGCGCTTCATCGAGTGCGACTACTGGAGCGGCCAGATGATGTGGGAGTTCCATCAGGAACTGCAAAGCGGCAACGGCCCGGTGTTCCTGAAGCTCGACCATCTCGCGGAAGAAACGATCCAGACGATCGAGCAGATTCTGCACACGAACGAGCGGCCGAGCCGCGGCCGCTTCCATGCGGGCCGAGGCACCGACTATCGGCACCAGATGGTCGAGATGCACATCTCCGAGATCGGCTTGTGCAGCGGCCACAGTGCGTCCGGCGTGTACGTGAATGCCCGTGCGGAAACGACGGTGCCGGGGCTCTACGCAGCCGGCGACATGGCGGCCGTCCCGCACAACTACATGCTCGGCGCGTTTACCTACGGCTGGTTCGCCGGGCAGAACGCAGCCGACTACGTGGCCGGCCGCGATCACGCGCCTGTGGACGACGAACAGGTCGCGGCCGAACGCACCCGCGTGCTCGCGCCGCTCACGCGCGAACGCGGTCTCGCGCCGGCGCAGGTCGAATACAAGCTGCGTCGCATGGTGAACGATTACCTGCAACCGCCGAAGGTCACGCGCAAGATGGAAATCGGCCTCCGGCGTTTTGACGGAATCATTGAGGATATCGAAGAACTTAAGGCGAACAACCCGCACGAGCTAATGCGAGCGGCGGAGGTGTGCGCGATTCGCGACTGCGCCGAAATGGCCGCGCGTGCGTCGCTGTTCCGTACCGAGAGCCGCTGGGGGCTGTATCACCACCGCGTCGATTTTCCGCATCGCAACGACGCCGAATGGTTCTGCCATACCTGGCTGCGCAAAGATGCCGACGGCACGATGCGCAGCGAGAAACGACCGGTCGAGCCTTACGTCGTGCCGCTCGCCGACGACGAACGCAGCGCCTACGCGCACCTGCGCATCCGCGAACCGGCCGCCGTCGCGGCCACCCTCTGACTCCGAGGAGCCTTACCGTGCCCCATACCCCGCACGACATCTTCCTGCGCAGCAGCGCGCCCGTGACGATCGACGAGGATCGGTGCATTGCCGACAAGGGCTGCACCGTCTGCGTCGACGTGTGCCCGCTCGACCTGCTCGCGATCGACGTGACCAAAGGCAAGGCCTACATGCAGTTCGATGAATGCTGGTACTGCATGCCGTGCGAACGCGACTGCCCGACCGGCGCGGTCAAGGTCGACATCCCGTACCTGTTGCGCTGAACGGCGTGTCGCTTCCCGATTTCCGGACTCACGACACATGAAGCGCGCGGCGACGAATGCTCCGCCGGTTTGCCGCGTCGTTCGCGCCGGCAGCAGCCTGCCTCGCGCGCGCGTCGCCGGCATTCGCGTGTCGCTCGCGCGGCCGCGTACCGACGACGGCATCGCCGGGCCCGCGTTCGTCGACATCGAGTGCCGCTGCGTCGCGCGCCTGCGCGATGCGCGCCTGATCGCACGTCACCTTTCTGCTGCGAGTTTTTGCCCATGACCGCTTCTTCCCCTGCCTTCCCACGGCCCGGCGCGCACGATCCCGGCCACGCTTCGCTCATTGCGCGTGCGGCCGCATCTGATGCATCGGTGCGCCGCATTGCGCTGCTCGAGCTCGACGATCTCGAGGATCCCGGTCTCGTGCCGATCTTCGTCACGGCACTGCGCGCCGATCCGTCCGCCGATGTGCGCCGCGAAGCCGCACGCGTGCTGGCCGCGTGGGAACAGCCCGACGTCGTCGATGCGCTGTGCCACGCACTGCTCGACGCCGACGACGATGTGCGTGCCACCGCTGCGCAAAGTCTGTCCGAATTGAAGGATGTCACGTCCGGCGCCGTGCTGTGCCGCTGGGCCGAACGCGCCGAGCCATTCGTGTGCGGCGCAGCGCTGCGCGGCTTGCGCGAATTGCGCGACCCTCAGGCATTCGCACCGGCGCTGCGCGCGCTCGACGCGCCGACGCCGGCCGTGCGCGCCGAGGCCGTCGCCGTACTCGGCTGGCTGAAGGACGTGCGCGCGCTGGCGCCGCTCGCACGCGTCGCGACGAACGATACTCACGCGAACGTACGACGCCTCGCGGCAGGTGCGATCGGATTCGCGGCGCCAAACGAAGCGGCCGTCGTAACCGCGTTGCTCACGGCATTGCGCGACGCCGAATGGCAGGTGCGCGAGGAAGCGGCCGCGACGCTCGGCAAGCTGCGCGTCGCGACCGCACGCACACCGCTCGTCGCCGCACTCGAAGACGACTACTGGCAGGTGCGCTTGCGCGCGGTGCGTGCGCTCGGGCAGTTGCGCGACGCCGCCGCAGCCCCGGCCGTCGCCGCACTGCTGTCGCATGCGATCGGCAACCTTCGGAAGGAAGCGGCGCTCGCGCTCGGCGAATTGCGCGACCCCGCGACGCTGCCCGCGCTGCATGATGCGCTGAACGATCGCGATCCCGAAGTACGCAAGGCCGTGCGGATCGCCGTTGCGCAGATCGGAGCAGACGCTCGATGATTGCGCCGACCGAAATCCTCCTCGACCATGCGGCGCAGGCATTGACGCTGCGCTGGCCGGACGGCGACATGCAACGAATCGGCTATGTGCGATTGCGCAGCGATCGCCCGTGCGCCGCGTGCCGGAAGATCCGGATCGATGGCGGCCGGGTCGCCGCGCTGCCGGGCGTGAAGCTGGACGGCGTGGAAGCTGCCGGTTACGGCATCCGCCTGCTGTTCGGCGATGGTCACGCACGCGGGATCTACCCGTGGCCGTATCTGGCGCAACTCGGGTGCGACGACGCCGATGCCCGCGCCGCGTCGCACGACGTGCCGGCATCCCGCCAGCCCGCAAACTGACCGGCGACGCCTGACCGCTGCGCGCCCTGCCCGCCGTGCTCGGCGTCGTGCTGCGCGGCCACGACGTGTGGCTCGTGCGCCGCGCGAATCCGACCGACGCCAACTACCGGGATTTCCTGGCGGCGAGATCGAACCGGGCAAGACTAACGTGTATGCATCGGACATCGCGCCATCGCGTCGCTCAGGTGGCTGAAGAACCTGTCGCCCCTGTTGCACCGATCACGGAAGACCGGCGCGGAAATCGGGGGCGGGTGCGAAGATCAAGCGGCGGGACTGCGCGCCGTCAGTGGCCAGTGCCCGATTACGTCGTAGTGCGTCCTGCCGAGCCAACTGTGGATCAACACGAAGTCGAACACGGTCCAGGAGATCGGTTCGATCGTGTACCGACCGAGCCGGCGTTCACCGTACAGCAACGTCACATGGGGCGTGAAACGAGTGCTCGAAACACGCAAACCTGCTTCTCCGAGGGCGACGCGCAGCCGTTGTTGAAATGCGATCAACGCGTGCAGTCCTGCGCTGCCCGTGAGTACCAGCGGGCAATGGCCCGGTCGGCCGTTGAAGCTGACGACCTCATCGAAGGTCACGCGAAGCGGCGGCGCATCGATACGGCCGGCCGCGGCGCACGCGCGTGCGAGGGTGGCGCCTGGCACGTAAGCAAAGTCGCCCAGCGGATACAGCGTGACATGCAGCCGTTCCGCACGCAGCACCGCGCTTTTCGGTGGCTTCCCGCCATGCAGTTGCCGGGCGATTCCGGCAAGGCGCGTGGCCGTTTCCGCGTCCGGCATCGTCGCGAAGAAAAAGCGGTGCTCGGCAGTCGGCGGACGCGAGTCGAAGCCGGGGAGTGTCAGCTGAATCACGGCAAAATGGTGAAGGCGCCGAGGGACGAGCGTCCATTATCATTAATCTGACAAATCTTCGCAGGACACAAAAAACGCCCGGCAGGTTTCCCTGCCGGGCGTTCGCATCATCCGATGTGTCGATCGGCTAGCGAGGGATGCCTCGCCGCCTCATCATTCCCACTCGATCGTCGCCGGCGGCTTGCCCGAGATGTCGTACACCACGCGGTTGATCCCGCGCACCTCGTTGATGATCCGGTTCGACGCACGGCCGAGCAGCGCGTACGGCAGGTGCGCCCAGTGCGCGGTCATGAAGTCGGTCGTCTGCACAGCGCGCAGCGACGTCACGTAGTCGTACGTGCGGCCGTCGCCCATCACGCCGACCGACTTCACCGGCAGGAACACCGCGAACGCCTGGCTCGTCAGGTCGTACCAGGTCTTGCCGACGTCGGCGTCGCCGCACAGGCCCGCTGCCGCGTCCTGCGCGGTGGCGGTCGTGCCGCGCAGTTCCTCGATGAAGATCGCATCCGCGCGACGCAGCAAGTCCGCGTATTCGCGCTTCACTTCGCCGAGAATCCGCACGCCGAGGCCCGGGCCCGGGAACGGATGACGGTACACCATCTCCGGCGGCAGGCCGAGCGCGACGCCCAGTTCGCGCACTTCGTCCTTGAACAGGTCGCGCAGCGGCTCGAGCAGCTTCAGACCGAGCGTTTCCGGCAGGCCACCGACGTTGTGGTGGCTCTTGATCGTCGTCGCCTTCTTCGTCTTCGTGCCGCCCGACTCGACCACGTCCGGATAGATCGTGCCCTGTGCGAGCCACTTCGCCTTCGACAACTTCTTCGCCTCGGCCTGGAACACCTCGACGAACTCGCGGCCGATGATCTTGCGCTTCTGCTCCGGATCGGTCACGCCGGCCAGATGGCCGAGGAACTGCTCGGACGCATCGACGTGAACGACCTTCGCATGCAGGCGGCCCTCGAACATGTCGAGCACCATCTTGCCTTCGTTCAGGCGCAGCAGGCCGTGATCGACGAACACGCAGGTGAGCTGGTCGCCGATCGCGCGATGGATCAGCGCGGCCGCGACGCTCGAATCGACACCGCCCGACAGGCCGAGAATCACTTCCTCGTCACCCACCTGCTCGCGGATCTTCGCGACGGCTTCCTCGATGTGGTTCTTCATGATCCAGTCGGGCTTCGCGCCGGCGATCTGCAGCACGAAGCGTTCGATGATCTGGCGGCCCTTCAGCGTGTGCGTGACTTCCGGGTGGAACTGCACCGCGTAGTAGCCGCGCGCCTCGTCGGCCATGCCGGCGATCGGGCAGCTCGGCGTCGACGCCATCAGCGCGAAGCCCGGCGGCAGCTCGGCGACCTTGTCGCCGTGGCTCATCCAGACCTTCAGCATCCCGTAGCCTTCGGCCGTCTGGAAATCCTCGATGCCGTCGAGCAGGCGCGTATGGCCATGCGCGCGCATTTCCGCATAGCCGAATTCGCGATGGTCGCTCCACTCGACCTTGCCGCCGAGCTGCACGGCCATCGTCTGCATGCCGTAGCAGATGCCGAGCACGGGCACACCGAGATCCCACACGGCCTGCGGCGCGCGCAGCTGGTGGTCTTCGTACGTGCTCGCATGGCTGCCCGACAGGATCACAGCCTTCGGCGCGAACTCGCGGACGAATTCATCGGACACGTCGTTCGGATGGATTTCGCAGTAGACGTGCGCTTCACGCACGCGGCGCGCGATCAGTTGGGTGACTTGCGAACCGAAGTCGAGAATCAGGATTTTGTCGTGCATGGCTGCGGACAGGATGAAGAGAATAAGAAAAGCAGCGCATGAAGCGCTGCGTCAATAGCATGGACAACGGCGTCTGGCGGCAGGCGACTCGCGCGACGCACCGCCGGTCAATCCTGCGACGGCGGGCGGGCGTCGAACGCGACGCTGCCTGACAATCGGTCGGATGCGGCCGGCGTGGCTGCCGGCGGCGCCGCCGGACGGCTGACGACCGGTTCGACCCGCTGCTGCGCGGCGGAGGCCGGCGCCGGTGCGGCCGGACGCTGCGCGTCCCGGGCCTCGAGCGCCTGCGCCTTCTCGCGCCGCCGCACCGCCGACGCGAGGCGTACGCCGCCGACACCGAGCACGATCAGCGCGACACCGGCCATCGCCGACAGCACGCGGCCGGCAGCCGCGAGCGCGGGACCGTTGCCGGTGCCGAACGACCACACCACCGCCAATGCGCCGATCAGCCAGTTCACATGACCGACCGCACGCGCGACGGGCGCCGTGAGATCGCCGTTGACCGCTGCATGAAACGCGAGCCACGCGAGGCCGAGCAGCGCGATGCCGAACGCCTGACCGAGCATCGCCGGCTGGATGTTCGCCAGCTGCAGCGCGTTGAACAGCGCCTGCCAGGGCGTTAGCACGAACAGCACGCCGAACGCCAGCAGCAGCACCGCATCGACGATCAGCACGGCTCGCAGCAACGGTTTCATCGACGATCAGTCCACGTGGTAGTTCGGTGCTTCCTTCGTGATCTGCACGTCGTGCACGTGCGACTCGCGCATGCCCGCCGCGGTGATCTGGACGAATTCGGCCTTGTCGTGCAGCTCGTCGATCGTGCGGCAGCCGCAGTAGCCCATGCTCGCGCGCACGCCGCCGACCAGCTGGAACAGGATCGCGTTGACCGAACCCTTGTACGCGACGCGGCCTTCGATGCCTTCCGGCACGAGCTTGTCGATATTCGCCGAGTTGTCCTGGAAGTAGCGGTCTGCCGCGCCGTCCTTCATCGCGCCGACCGAACCCATGCCGCGGTACGACTTGTACTGGCGACCCTGATACAGGAACACGTCGCCCGGCGCCTCTTCGGTGCCCGCGAACATGCTGCCCATCATCACCGCGTTCGCGCCGGCCGCGAGGGCCTTCGACACGTCGCCCGAGAAGCGCACGCCGCCGTCGGCGATGCACGGCACGCCGGTACCCTTCAGCGCTTCCGCGACGTTCGCGATCGCGCTGATCTGCGGCACGCCGACGCCCGCAACGATCCGCGTCGTGCAGATCGAGCCCGGGCCGATGCCGACCTTGACCGCGTCCGCGCCGTATTCGACGAGCGCCTTCGCGGCGGCAGCCGTCGCGATGTTGCCGCCGATCACCTCGACGTGCGGGAAGTTCTGCTTGACCCAGCGCACGCGCTCGAGCACGCCCTTGCTATGGCCGTGCGCGGTATCGACGACGATCACGTCGACACCGGCCTGCACCAGCAGCTCGACGCGCTCTTCGTTGTCCGGGCCGACGCCGACCGCCGCGCCTGCGCGCAGCTTGCCGTGTTCGTCCTTGCACGCATCCGGGTGTTCGGTCTGCTTGGTGATGTCCTTGACGGTCATCAGGCCGCGCAGTTCGAACGCGTCGTTGACCACCAGCACGCGCTCGAGGCGGTGGCTGTGCATCAGCGCCTTCGCTTCGGCGAGCGGCGTGCCTTCCTTGACCGTGACGAGGCGCTCGCGCGGCGTCATGATCGACTTGACCGGTTCGTCGAGGCGCGATTCGAAACGCAGGTCGCGGTTCGTGACGATGCCGACGAGTTGCGGGCCTTCCACGACCGGGAAGCCCGAGATGCCATGCTGACGCGACAGCGCGATCACGTCGCGCACCTTCATCTGCGGCGGGACCGTGATCGGGTCGCGCACGACGCCCGATTCGAAACGCTTGACCTTCGCGACCTCGCGAGCCTGCTCGGCCGGCGTGAGGTTCTTGTGGACGATACCCACACCGCCCTGCTGCGCCATTGCGATCGCGAGGCGACCTTCGGTGACCGTGTCCATCGCGGCGGACACGAGCGGCATGTTCAGGGAGATGTTGCGGGTCAGCTTGGTCTTCAGGCTGGTGTCGCGCGGGAGAACGTCGGAGAAGGCGGGAACGAGGAGCACATCATCGAAAGTGAGTGCTTTTTGGATCAGACGCATGGCAAATCCTATGGGCGCAAAAGCGAATTATACGCGAAGCGCTGCGAATTTTCACAACACGAACAACAGGTTAGGCGTTTTCAAGCGTTCGGGGGCCGAATCGTTCGGATCGCCGTTCGGTTCGTTTTCGATCGCCTTTCGTTTCACCCCCGCATCGATCCATTCGCGCAGCCGGCCGGAATCGGGCCGATCGCACGTCGTGGCCGCACGATGCCGGGCCTGCCGGCGAGACACCGATCAGCCCCCGCTCGAAACGTCCGGCCGGCCACGAACGCCGCTAGACCAGCCTCGCCGCGGCGCACGCGATTATCGCCGCGCCGGCGCCGATCACAAGGCCGCCGACGATCCGCGCGACGCGTTCGCCGCCCGGCGCCAGCCGCTCGGCGGCGACCGCCACGGTCACCGCGGCCATCACGCGCAGATCCATCATGCCGGCTACCAGCGCAGCGGCCATCAGGTTCCCGCAGCAAGCGCCGCAACGTAGCGCGGTTCGCACGCCGTACCACCACGCAACCGCGGCCGCTGCTCCCGCCCGCCGCGCGCTTGCGTCGTCCGGTGCATGCCGGCAACAGGCGAGCCGGCGCGCCTTCCAACCCGACAACTGCAGCACGCCCGCGCCGAGCACGACCGCGCCGGCCGCGAACGGCATCGCGGCGGCGAGCGCGGGCAGCCGCGCGGCCGCCGCCGCCAATGCTGTGCCACCAGGAAACAGCATCGCGCCGAGCGCCATCCACACGGAGAAGTACCCGGCGCCCATGACCGCGACCCACCATGCCGCACGCGCCTCGCCCACCGGGCCAAGGCTCTGCCGGTATCGCCAGAGCACCGGCGCCAGCACCGGCAGCATCATCGCCACCGTCATCGCGCCCCACATGCCTGCGAACGCGGCGAACGCGCGCCCTGCCCGCCATCCGCACGGTCTGAGCCATCCGGCCGACAGCGTCCAGTCGCCCGCCATCGGCATGCCGCCCATCGCGTTCATCGATGCGTGCTGCGCGAGCGTCGCCCAGATGGCGGCGCCCAATACCGTGACGAGCACGGCGCCGAATGCACGCCGGCCACCGCCCGCAGTGCCGGCCGCAGCCGGTTTCGTCGCCGCGCTCATCGTCCGCCCCCCGCTGGCCGGCCCGCGCTCAACCGAGCGCGTATTCGTCATGGCGGCGCCACCACACGCCCCTCTCGTTGCGCCCGAGCGGCGCTCGATCGAGCCACTGGTACATCCCCCACAGCCCGTCGAGCCCGCGTGCGTATGTCGAATACGTGTGATAGACGACGCCGTCCTCTCGCACGAACGCGCTCATCCCCGGCCGGTCGCGCGCGTACGTGGCGGCGTCGGTGCCGCAGGTCGCCGCGAACTGGGCGACGGCCGCCGGCGGCGGGTCCATGTCCATCGCGTGACCGGCCCGCGCATAGTTGTATTCGACGTCGCCTGTGCGTTGCTGCGTTTCGGTGAACGACACGTTGAAGTCGAAATTGAACTCGCCGCCGTCCGATGACGCCCACGGAAAATGCCAGCCCATCCGCCGCCGGTACGCGAGCAGCTTTGCGAGCGGCGCGCGCGACACCGCCGCGAGCGTCACGTCGTGGTTCGCGAGATGGATCGCAAAGCCGTCGAAACCGTCGGCGAGCGCCGAGCACGACGGGCAGCCGGCCTTGTAGTCGGGGCCGAACATGAAGTGATAGACGAGCAGTTGCGAGCGGCCGCCGAACAGGTCGTCGAGTGTCGCCGGACCGTCCTCGGTGTCGAACCGGTAAGCCTTGTCGACGCGCACCCATGGCAGTGCCTGGCGACGCCGCGCGAGTTCGTCGCTCTGCCGCGTCAACGTCTTTTCCGCATCGAGCAGCGCGCGGCGCGCAGTCAACCATTCGGCGCGCGTTCCGGTGAGATGGTTCGTCATTGCGGGTTCCTCCTTTCGATGGATATCCGGGCACGGCGCAACTGCCGTGTGCGTGGTGCTAGATTAGGGCCGGGCATCGGACCGGAGGGAGTGACAACTGTGTCGGGATTCGGATGGATTCGCTGATCACGGCCGCCGCGCGCGCGCTCGCGGCAGGCGATCCGCTCGGTGCGCTGAACCGCGTTGCACTGCGCGACGACGCGCCGGCGCTCGCGTTGCGCGGAATCGCGATGGCCCAACTCGGCGATTTCGAGCGCGCGCGGGCGCTCGTGCGCGGCGCGGCACGCGCGTTCGGCGCGAAGGAAGCCGTCGCGCGGGCGCGCTGCGTCGTCGCGGAAGCCGAAATCGCGCTGGCGTCTCGCGACCTCGGCTGGCCATCGTGCGCCCTCGAAGCCGCCTGCGCGACGCTCGACGCGCACGGCGATCGCGCGAACGCCGCGCACGCGCGCTATCTCGGCGTGCGCCGACTGCTGCTGATCGGACACGTCGACGATGCGGAGCGGCAGCTCGCGAACCTCGATCCCGCACCGCTGCCGGCCGCATCGCGCGCGGCCCACGAACTGATCGCGGCCGGCATCGCGATGCGCCGCATCCGCCCGCGCTTCGCGCGCGCGGCACTGGCCCGTGCCCGCGCGGCCGCACAGGACGCCGGCATTGCCGCGCTGACGGCCGAAGTCGAGACGGCCGCACGCATGCTCGATACGCCGGCCGCGCGACTCATCGCGCGCGGGGCGTCGCGGCTCGTGCTGCTCGACGAGGTCGAGGCGCTGCTGGAATCGAACGCGCTGGTCGTCGATGCATGTCGCCACGCTGTACGCGATGCACGCACGACCGTGTCGCTCGCGCGTCCGGTCGACGAACGCCACGCGGCCGTGCTGGCGCTGCTCGCGGACGGCGAGGCGTGGTCGAGTTCCGCGCTCGCGCTCGCGCTCGGCGCGAGCCAGCGCACCGTGCAGCGCGCGCTCGACGCGCTCGCCGAAGCGGACAAGGTTCGCGCGCTCGGGCGCGGTCGCGCGCGCCGCTGGATGACGCCGCCGCTGCCCGGATTCGCGACGACCTTGTTACTCCCCGCACCGCTGCCGGGCGATTAGGATGGGCACACCAACGACGAGGTGACAGACATGAGACGCTCCACCGCAGACATCCTCCGCGAATACGGCCCGTTTCCGGGCGTCGACGGCGTGCACGGCGTCACGTTCGACGGGCAGCGCATCTGGTTCGCGTCCGGCGACAAGCTGAACGCGCTCGACCCGGAACGCGGCACGACCGTGCGCGCACTCGACGTCGCCGCGCACGCGGGCACCGCGTTCGACGGGCGTCACTTGTTCCAGATCGTCGAGGACCGCATCGAGAAGATCGATCCCGATTCGGGCCGCGTGCTCGCGACGATTCCGGCGCCCGGCGGCGGCGCTGATTCGGGGCTCGCGTGGGCCGAAGGCACGCTGTGGGTCGGCCAGTATCGCGAGCGCAAGATTCATCAGGTGGATCCGCAATCGGGCGCCGTGCTGCGCACGATCGCATCGAACCGCTTCGTCACCGGCGTGACATGGGTCGATGGCGAGCTATGGCACGGCACCTGGGAAGCAGACGAGAGCGAGCTGCGGCGGATCGATCCGCGCACCGGGCAAGTGCTCGAACAGGTCGACATGCCGACGGGTATCGGCGTATCGGGGCTGGAATCCGACGGTCGCGACCTCTTCTACTGCGGCGGCGGCAACAGCGGCAAGCTGCGCGCGGTGCGCCGCCCTGCGCGAGCACCCGCGGACGGCGACAATGCTTCGGCATCCGAGCAGGCCGAGCGCTGATCCCCGATCATCGACGGGCCGCCCGGCCCGCCGCAATTCCCGGCAAACACCCGAATGGATCGCGACGGCTCCCCCCGCCGATCCCGGACCGCGCCCGCTCCCGAGTGCAGGAATGAACAAGACGCTGTCGCGCCGCCGTCGTTAAGATGCGCGCTCGTCAGTCATTTGTTCGGAGCAGTCGATGCAGCGCGGTGTGGTGTATGGCGTCCTCGCGGGCGCGTTGTGGGGGATGGTCTTTCTCGTGCCACGGCTGATGACCGACTTCTCGCCGCTGCTGCTGAGCGCGGGCCGCTACGCGATGTACGGCCTCGTGTCGCTGGCGGCGGCACTGCCGGCCGTCCGTTCGCTGCTCGCGCGGTTGACCCGCGAGGATCTCGTCGCGCTCGCGAAGCTCGCGCTGATCGGCAACGTCGCGTACTACATGCTGCTGTCCGGCGCCGTGCACCTGATTGGCATCGCGCCCAGCTCGCTGATCGTCGGCGTGTTGCCCGTGACCGTCACGCTCGCCGGCCTCGGCGACCGGGGCGCGATGCCGCTGCGCCGCCTCGCCGCCCCGCTCGCGCTGGTGATCGCCGGCATCGTCTGCATCAACGTCGACCTCTTCACATCGGAAGCCGCGCACGCGACAACGCTCGGCCAGAAGCTCGCCGGCATCGCGTGCGCGACCGGCGCGCTCGCGAGCTGGACCTGGTACGCGGTCGCGAACACGCGCTACCTGCAGCGTCACCACCATTTCGGCGGCAACGAGTGGTCGGTGCTGTGGGGTGTCGTGACGGGCCTGATCGGCGGCCTGTGCTGGCTCGCGATCCTCGCGCTGCCGGCCGGCACGGTCCAGGCGGCGGTTCCGGCATCGCGCTGGCAACTGTTCTGGCTGCTGAACCTCGTGCTCGCGATCGGCGCGTCGTGGCTCGGCAACGGACTGTGGAATGCGGCATCGAAACGGCTGCCGCTCACGCTGTCCGGCCAGCTGATCGTGTTCGAAACGGTGTTCGCGATGCTCTACGCATTCGTCTACGACCAGCGGATGCCGCGCGTGCTCGAGATCGCGGCGCTCGCGCTGCTGCTGGCGGGCGTCTACGGGTCGGTGCGCCGGCACGGCGACACGCACGCGGGCAGCGACACGCCCGGCCGCACGACCGCGAACGCGAACGCGAACATCACGGCCCACTGAGCGCGTGCGAGCCTGGTCTGACGAATCGGGACAAAAGCAGAGGAAGCGATACTGGCGCGCCGCGTCAGCGCGCGTCCTTGTGCATCCACTTGCGGCCCTCGATGGAGCCCTCGCGGCGGGTCTTGTCGACGCGCCGCTGGCGCGCGAGCTTCGGATCGACGATCAACGGGCGGTAGATCTCGACACGGTCATGATCGGCGAGCGGCGCGTCGAGCGGCGCGAGCTTGCCGAACACGCCGGTTTTTGCGTGCGCGAGGTCGATTTCCGGGTGCAGCGCGAGCACGCCGCTCGCGTCGATCGCCGCGCGCACCGTCGCGCCTTCGGGCAGCGACACCGGAATCAGCGTCTGGCGATCCGGCAGCGCGTAACAGACTTCGATCGACAGCATCGCGTCACCCCTTCCCGTAGCGCTGATCGGCGCGCTTGACGAACGAATCGACGAACGTGTTCGCGATATGGCTGAACACGGGCCCGATGATCTTCTCGAGCAGGATGCTCGAGAACTCGTAGTGCAACGCAAACTCGATCTTGCATGCGTCGGAGCGCAGCGGGATGAAGCGCCACGAACCGGTGAACTTCTTGAACGGGCCGTCGGCAAACTCCATGTCGATCCGCGTCGGGCGCTGCTGCGTGTTGCGCGTCGCGAAATGCTGCTTGATGCCCTTGAAGTTGATGTCGATGCGCGCTTCCATCCCGCTGTCGTCCTGACGGCGAATCTCGACGCCGCCGCACCAGGGCAGGAAATTGGGGTAATCGGCCACGTCGGTGACGAGGTCGAACATCTGTTCCGCCGAATGGCGGATCAATACGGTTTTCTGGACATCTGCCATAAATCGCGCGGCATCGCTCAAGGTAAGAACGCAAGCCGGGCGATTCCCGCCCCGCTTTGCTAAAATCGTGATTTTAAACGAGTTGGCTCGATCCTTTCATGAGCATCATCGACAACAGGAAAGCGCACTTCGATTATCACATCGAGGAACGCTACGAGGCGGGGCTCGTGCTGGAGGGCTGGGAAGTCAAGGCGCTGCGCGCCGGACGCGGCCAGATCAAGGAAGGCTACGTCGTGGTCAAGAACGCCGAGATCTTCCTGATCGGCACCCACATCAGCCCGCTGCCCGAAGCCTCGACACACATCAAGCCCGATCCGGTCCGCACGCGCAAGCTGCTGCTGCACCGCGACGAAATCAAGAAACTGATCGGCAAGGTCGAGCAGCGCGGCTACACGCTCGTGCCGTTGAACTTCCACTACAAGGGCGGTCGCGTGAAATGCGACATCGCGCTCGCGAAGGGCAAGAAGCTGCACGACAAGCGCGAAACCGAGAAGAAGCGCGACTGGGAGCGCGAAAAGGCCCGCATCATGCGCGCCGGCGCCTGACGCGCGACGCCCCCGCATCGCAAACGACACGGCCCGCTCGAAGCGGGCCGTGTCGCGTTGTGAGCCGTGATGCGTTCATGCGCCGATCGAGCAGCCGCCCACGGTCCCTGATGAAACCCTGCGCCGCCCTCGTCATCCGAGCAGGATCGCGACTCCATGGCGTGACGATTCGCCACATGCCGGCCGCACGCAACGGCCGGACGGCTCACTGAGCGTCGCGCGCACTCAGCCCTTCCCGCCTGCGGCCGGCGCCGCGTTCTTGACGATCGAGAGCGCCGACGCGATCGCGGTGCCGAGATCCGACAGGTTCGACGGCACGATCAGCGTATTGCCCTGTTTCGCGAGGTTCGAGAACGCGCCGACGTACTGCTCGGCAACCTTAAGGTTCACGGCATCCATCCCGCCCTGCGACTGGATCGCGTTCGCGATCTTCTGGATGGCCTGCGCGTTCGCCTCGGCCACCGCGAGAATCGCTGCCGCCTCGCCCTGCGCCTGATTGATCGCGGCCTGCCGCTCGCCTTCGGACTTCTGGATCGCCGCTTCGCGCGCGCCCGACGCGAGGTTGATCTGCTCCTGCTTGCGGCCCTCGGAAGCGGCGATCAGCGCGCGCTTTTCCCGCTCGGCGGTGATCTGCGCCTGCATCGCGTGCAGGATCTCCTTCGGCGGAGTCAGGTCCTTGATCTCGTAACGCAGCACTTTCACGCCCCAGTTCGCGGCGGCCTGGTCGAGCGCCGACACGATGTTGTGGTTGATGAAGTCGCGTTCCTCGAAGGTCTTGTCGAGTTCGAGCTTGCCGACGACCGACCGCAGCGTCGTCTGCGCGAGCTGCGTGATCGCGAGCACGAAGTTGCTCGATCCGTACGAGGCCTTCATCGGATCGGTCACCTGGAAGTACAGCACGCCGTCGACCTGCAACTGCGTGTTGTCGCGCGTGATGCAGATCTGGCTCGGCACGTCGAGCGGAATTTCCTTCAGCACGTGCCGGTAGGCGATCCGGTCGACGAACGGCAGCACGATATTGAGACCGGGCGACAGCGTCGCATGATAGCGCCCGAAGCGTTCGAGCACCCACGCATGCTGCTGCGGCACGATCTTCACCGTCTTCGACACGATCACGATGGCGATGACGAGCAGGACGACCCAGATGATCAGCGAATCCATGAATTGTTCCTCCTTGTTGTTGTATCAGCGGACGATCAGCCCGCGGGTTTCGCTACGACCACGAGACAGTTGCCGCGCACGGCGCGCACTTGGTACACGCGCGCATCGTCGCGCTCGCCGTGCGCGAGTTCGACGTCCCAGTCGGCGCCGCGATATTGCACGCGCGCGCGGCCGTCATGCCACGCGTCGACCGTGACGGTCGAGCCGATATCGAGATTGACGTCGGGATTCGTCGACGTGTCGCGCTTCTGCTTGCGCCCGAGCCCCGACCGACGCAGCACGATCATCGCGATGATCGCGACCGCGGCGGCCACGCCGAACTGCACGTGCGGCGCGAAACCGGCCAGTTGCAGCACTCCGCCCGCGAGAAAGCCGAGCGCGATCATCAGCAGATAGAACGTGCCGGTCAGCAATTCGGCGACGACCAGCACGCCGACTCCGACCCACCAGAACAGATGCCCCGACATCATTGTGGTCTCCAGAAAAACGCTCCCGTACGCACACTATATTCTTCGCTGCCGCGGGCGGATGCGACCGGCACGTCCCGATCGTCCGAGCGCCGCGCCGTTACGTACCCACAAACAAAAACACCCCGGTGCTTACCGGGGTGTTTATAACACGAACCTTGCATTCTGCCTTCAACGCAGGCGCGGCGGACCGCGCTTGCGCCGAACGGACATTACCGACCGTTACTTCCGGTTGGCGAGCGCCTGCCACGTATCGATGATCGTGTCCGGGTTCAGCGAGATCGAGACGATGCCTTCGTCGGTCAGCCATTGCGCGAAGTCCGGGTGATCGGACGGGCCTTGACCACAGATACCGACGTACTTGCCCATCTTGCGGCAGGTATCGATCGCACGCTTGAGCAGGAACTTGACGGCCGGGTCGCGTTCGTCGAAGTCGACCGCCAGCAGCTCCATGCCGGAGTCGCGGTCGAGGCCGAGCGTGAGCTGCGTGAGGTCGTTCGAACCGATCGAGAAACCGTCGAAGTGCTCGAGGAACTCTTCGGCGAGGATCGCGTTGGTCGGGACTTCACACATCATCACGAGACGCAGGCCGTTCTCGCCGCGCTTCAGGCCGAACTTCTCGAGCAGGCCGACAACGCGCTCCGCCTGCTTCACGGTCCGCACGAACGGCACCATGATCTCGACGTTGGTCAGGCCCATCTCGTCGCGAACGCGCTTCAGTGCACGGCACTCCATCTCGAACGCCTGTGCGAAGTCTTCGGCGATGTAGCGCGACGCGCCGCGGAAGCCCAGCATCGGGTTTTCCTCGTCCGGCTCGTAGCGCGAACCGCCGATCAGCTTCTTGTACTCGTTCGACTTGAAGTCGGACAGACGCACGATCACGGGCTTCGGATAGAACGCGGCTGCGATCGTCGCGACACCTTCCGTCAGCTTGTCGACGTAGAACTGGCGCGGCGACGCGTGACCGCGTGCGACGCTCTCGACCGCCTTTTTCAGGTCCTGGTCGATGTTCGGGTACTCGAGGATCGCCTTCGGATGCACGCCGATGTTGTTGTTGATGATGAACTCGAGACGCGCGAGACCAACACCACCGTTCGGCAGTTGCGAGAAGTCGAACGCGAGTTGCGGGTTGCCGACGTTCATCATGATCTTGACCGGGATTTCCGGCAGCTCGCCACGCTGCACTTCCGTGACTTCCGTCTCGAGCAGCCCGTCGTAGATCTTGCCTTCGTCGCCTTCCGCGCACGACACCGTGACGAGCGCGCCGTCCTTCAGCACGTCGGTCGCGTCGCCGCAGCCAACGACTGCCGGCACGCCGAGCTCACGCGCGATGATCGCCGCGTGGCAGGTCCGGCCGCCACGATTCGTGACGATTGCCGCCGCGCGCTTCATCACCGGCTCCCAGTTCGGGTCGGTCATGTCCGCCACCAGCACGTCGCCCGGCTGCACGCGTTCCATTTCCGACGGATCCTGGATCACGCGCACGGGGCCCGCACCGATCTTCTGGCCGATCGCACGGCCGGTCGCCAGCACCTGCGACTGACCCTTCAGCTTGAAGCGCTGCTCCGCCTTGCCGCTCGCCTGGCTCTTCACCGTTTCCGGACGCGCCTGCAGGATGAAGATCTTGCCGTCGCGACCGTCCTTGCCCCACTCGATGTCCATCGGACGCTGGTAGTGCTTCTCGATGATGACCGCGTACTTCGCCAGCTCGATCACGTCTTCGTCGGTGATCGAGTAGCGGTTGCGCTGCTCGTGCGGCACGTCGACCGTCTTCACGCGGCCCGGCTCGCCCGGCTGCGTGAATTCCATCTTGATCAGCTTCGAGCCGATCGAGCGGCGGATGATCGGGTACTTGTCCTGCGCGAGCGTCGTCTTGAACACATAGAACTCGTCCGGGTTCACGGCGCCCTGCACGACGGTTTCGCCCAGGCCGTAGCTCGACGTGATGAACACGGCGTCCTTGAAGCCCGATTCGGTGTCGATCGTGAACATCACGCCCGCCGCACCGACGTCCGAGCGGACCATGCGCTGCACGCCGGCCGACAGCGCGACTTCGGCGTGCGTGAAGCCCTTGTGCACGCGGTACGAGATCGCGCGGTCGTTGTACAGCGACGCGAACACGTGCTTCATGCGATCGAGCACGTCGTCGATGCCGACGACGTTCAGGTACGACTCCTGCTGACCGGCGAACGATGCGTCGGGCAGGTCTTCCGCGGTGGCGGACGAACGCACGGCGAACGACAACTCGCCCGGCGAGCCGTTCTTCAGGATCTCGAACTGTGCGCGGATTTCCTGCTCGAGGCGTGCCTGCAGCGGCGCGTCGACGATCCACTTGCGGATTTCGGCACCGGCTTCGGCGAGCGCCTTCACGTCGTCGATGTCGAGCGACTCGAGACGCTTGGCGATGCGATCGGTCAGATCGTTGTGCTTGAGGAAATCACGGAAGGCGAGCGCGGTCGTGGCGAAACCGGTGGGTACGCGAACGCCTGCCTCGGAAAGCTGGCTGATCATCTCGCCGAGCGACGCATTCTTGCCGCCCACGATCTCCACATCGGTCATCCGCAACTGCTCGAACGGGATTACATACGCCTGGTCCTTTGCGACGTTTGCTGCGTTAGTCATACAAGCCCCTAAGTGTGAAAAAAATGCTCGATTGCGCAAGTGGGCTCGGACGCGGGCGCTTGCAAAAAGGCGCGGCGCGTCTTGCGCAACCTGTTGGAGAAACAATCGCAGTGGCGGAAAATCTTCCGACCCGATTTGTAAAAATCCCGGCAGAAGGGCGATATATTCAGACGAATCGCCGAACTTGCCGGGAGTTTTCAATCGATCACGGCAAGCCCGCGGTGCCGTTCGCACCGTGCCCCCGCAATTGCTTATCCAACAGGTTGCCGCTATTCTACCGTGCCGGATGCCGGATGTGGCGCGACCTTGTCACTGCGTCTGGAGGCAGACCTCCAGCCGCCCCGCGCAACCGCCCTTCACGTTCGACGCCCAGATTCATGCTGCCTACCGTTTTCATCGTCTCCGACGGCACCGGGATTACTGCCGAAACCTTCGCGCACTCGATCCTCTCGCAGTTCGACCAGAAATTCCGCCTCGTGCGCTTGCCGTTCGTCGACTCGCTCGACAAGGCCTTTGCGACAGTCGAGAAGATCAACGAAGCCGCGGTGCACGACGGCCGCCGCGCGATCGTATTCACGACGCTCGTCGACAGCGAGTCGAACGACATCGTCAAGCGCTCGAACGCGCTCGTACTCGATATGTTCCAGCGCTTCGTCGAGCCGCTCGAGCAGGAACTGGAGCTGAAGTCGAGCCACGCGATGGGCCGCGGCCACCAGAACGCCGATACCGAGGAATACAAGACGCGGATCGAGGCGATCAACTTCTCGCTCGCGCACGACGACGGCCAGTCGAACCGCAACCTGTCGGAAGCCGACGTGATCCTGGTCGGCGTGTCGCGCAGCGGCAAGACGCCGACGAGCCTGTACCTCGCGATGCAGTACGGCGTGAAGGCCGCCAACTACCCGCTGATTCCGGAAGACTTCGAGCGCGGCAAACTGCCGTCGGCGCTGTCGCCGCATCGCGACAAGCTGTTCGGGCTGTCGATCGACCCGCAGCGCCTGTCGGAGATCCGCAACGAGCGCCGCCCGGGCAGCAAGTACGCGGCGCCAGAGAACTGCCGCTACGAGATCAACGAGGCCGAGGCGATGATGCGTCGCGAAGGGATCAAGTGGCTGTCGTCGACGCACAAGTCGATCGAGGAGATCGCCACGACGATCCTGCAGGAAATCCGTCTCGACCGGCAGTCGTACTGACGATTTGCCCGCCAGGCCATCGCCGGAAGCAAAAAGGCCGCGTCGAACGCGGCCTTTTTTCATGGTGCGGGATGCGACGCGCGGACAACGCCGTGCGTCGAGTCGTCATGTCATGCGCGCCGCTGCTGCCGCACCTGCTCGAACAGGCACACCGCCGCCGCTGCCGCGACGTTCAGCGACTCCATGCCCCCCGGCTGCGGGATCGTCACGCGATGCGTGGCCGCGTCGCGCCAGAACGCCGACACACCGGCGCCCTCGTTGCCGAACACCCATGCGACGGGTCCGGACAGGTCGCAGTCGTAGACGAGCTGCGCGCCGTGTGAATCGGTCAGCGCGACGGGCACGTCGAGGCGCGCGACCAGCGCGTCCGGCTCGACGTCTTCGTGGATCGACAGCAGGAAATGCGCGCCCATTGCCGAACGCAGCACCTTCGACGACCACGCATAGGCGGTGCCCGGCGCGCAGAACACGTGCCGCGCGCCCGCGGCCGCCGCGCTGCGCAGGATCGAGCCGACGTTGCCGGCGTCCTGCACGCCGTCGAGCACGACCGACGTGTGCGTGACGCGCTCCGGCAGCGGATGCACGGGCCGCTCGACGAGCAACAGGAAACCAACCCCGCTGACCACGTTCGACAGTTGCCCGAACAGCGCGTCGGGCAACGTGACGACCCGCTGCGCGTCGACGCGCGCGATGATCGCCTGCGCTTCGTCGTGCGCGAGCGCGCCTTCGGTCGCGACGCACAGTTCGGGCGCAGCGCCCGTGTCGAGATACGCGCTTGCGAGGTGGAAACCCTCGAGCAGCGCCTGCCCGCCGCGGCGCTGCTGGGACGTCGAACCCGCGAGCGCCTTCAGGCGCTTGTACAGCGGGTTGTCGCGAGAAGTAATGCTTTTCATCGAATCAGGTCAAGTGCCGCGCGCACCGGCGCGAACGAGCGCCGATGGGCTTCGCACGGGCCGTGCTCGCGCAGCGCGGCAAGGTGTTTCTCGGTGCCGTAGCCGGCATGCACGTTGAAGCCATATACCGGGAAGCGTTCGTGCAGCTCGACGAGCATGCGGTCGCGCGCGACCTTCGCGAGGATCGACGCGGCCGAGATGCTCGGCACGAGCGCGTCGCCGCTGACGATTGCCTCGGCACGCACCTTCAGCGTCGGGCAGCGATTGCCGTCGATCTGTGCGAGCGTCGGCAGCACCGACAGGCCTTCGACGGCCCGCTTCATCGCGAGCATCGTCGCGTGCAGGATATTGAGCGTATCGATCTCGTCGACGCTGGCCGATGCGACGCAATACGCGCGCGAGCGCGCAACGATCAGGTCGTACAGCGCGTCGCGCTTTTTCGCGGACAACGCCTTCGAATCGTCAAGCCCGTCGATCGGCTGCGCGGGATCGAGGATCACCGCGGCGGCGACCACCGGCCCGGCGAGCGGGCCGCGGCCCGCTTCGTCGACGCCGCAGACGATCTCGTCGGGCCGGCTGAAGTCGAAGCCGCCCTGCACGTCGGTCGACGCGCGGCGGCGTGGTGCACGAGCGGCCGTCATGCGCGCCCCTGGCGTTGGTCCAGGACCCGCACGACCGCTTCGGCCGCCTTCGCGGCTGTGTTCTGCCGCAGCGAGAGATGCATTTCGGTAAACACTTCGGTCAGCGTGCGGCGGTTCGCGTCGTCGCGCAGCTGCGTGAGCGTCGCATCGGCGAGCGCCTCGGGCGTCGCGAAATGCTGCAGCAGCTCGGGCACGACGAAGCGCCCCGCCAGGATGTTCGGCAAGCCGACGTACGGCAGATAGCCCTGCCGGCGCATGATTTGCCCGGTCAGCCAGGGCACCTTGTACGAGATCACCATCGGCTTCTTGAGCAGCGCGGCTTCAAGCGTGACGGTGCCGCTCTTCACGAGGATCGCGTCAGCAGCGGTCATCGCGACCTGCGAGCGGCCGTCGGTGATCGTCAGCGCGAGCTGTGGATGCGCGTCGACGAGCGGCTGCAGCAGTTCGCGCAGCGCAGGCGTCGCCGCCGGCATCACGAACCGCACGCCGGGCTCGCGCTGCTGCATCAGCGCCATCGCTGCGAAGAACGTCGGGCCGATCAGCCCGATCTCCGAGCGCCGGCTGCCCGGCAGCACCGCGATCACGGGGCCGTCAACAGGCAGGCCCAGCGCGATGCGCGCGCCGTGCGTGTCGGGCTCGAGCGGAATCTCGTCGGCCAGCGGATGGCCGACATACGTCGACGCGACACCCGCCTTGTCGAGGATCGCCGGTTCGAACGGGAACAGGCACAGCATGTGGTCGACGGACTTCGCGATCTTCTTGATCCGTCCGCCGCGCCACGCCCAGATCGACGGGCACACGAAGTGGATCGACGGGATGCCCGCGTCGCGCGCGGCCTGCTCCACGTTGAAGTTGAAGTCGGGTGCATCGACGCCGATGAATGCGTCGGGCCGCTCCGCGAGCAGCTGCCGCTTCAACTCGCCGCGAATCCGCAGGATCTCGGGAATCTGGCCCAGCGCCTCGACGTAGCCGCGTACCGTCAGCTTGTCCATCTGCCAGTGCGAGTCGAAGCCGTGCGCGAGCATCCGCTGCCCGCCGATCCCGTAGTAGCGTGTCGACGCGGGCAGCCGCTCTTGAAGCCCGCCGAGCAACGACGCCGCGAGCAGATCGCCCGACGGCTCGCCGGCCACCATCGCGAGCCGGAGCTGATTGGTCGGGAGCGACATCGCTTAGCGGATGATGCCGCGTTGGGACGCGTCGATGAACGCGACGAGCGCGGTAACCGCCGCATCGCCTTCGCCGCCCGCGGCCGCCAGCTCGCGCAACTGCACCTTCGCTTCCTCGAGCGACAGGCCGTTCTTGTACAGCAGACGGTACGCGCTGCGCAGCGCCGAGATCGCGTCGGGCGAGAAACCGCGCCGGCGCAGCCCTTCGACGTTGATGCCGTGCGGCTCGGCCTTGTTGCCGGCCGCGATCACGAACGGCGGCACGTCCTGCACGAGCGCCGATGCGCCGCCCAGCATCGAATGCGCACCGATGCGCACGAACTGGTGCACGCCCGACATCCCGCCGACGATCGCCCAGTCGCCGATCTCCACGTGACCGGCCATCTGCGCATTGCTCGACAGAATCACGTTGTTGCCGACGCGGCAGTCATGACCGATGTGCACATAGGCCATGATCCAGTTGTCGTCGCCGAGCGTCGTCACGCCGGCGTCCTGCACGGTGCCGGTGTGGATCGTCGTGAATTCGCGGATCGTATTGCGGTTGCCGATCACGAGCTTCGTCGGCTCGTCCTTGTACTTCATGTCCTGCGGACGGCCGCCGACCGACGCGTAATGGCCGATGCGGTTGTCCTCGCCGAGCGTCGTGTGACCTTCGATCACGCTGTGCGAGCCGATCGTCGTACGCGCGCCGATCGTGACGTGCGGCCCGACGATCGCGTACGGCCCGATCTCGACGGACTCGTCGATCTGCGCGCCCGGTTCGACGATCGCGGTAGGATGAATCCTGGTCATGCGCCGTTGCCTCTCGATGTGATGTGTCGCGTTGCTCGCGTTACGTTACCCATGCGTGCCGCGTCGCTCAGGGCGCCGCGTCGGCCGTCTTGACCGTGCACATCAATTCGGCTTCCGCCGCCACCTTGCCGTCCACTTCCGCCACCGCCTTGAACTTCCAGATGCCGCGGATGTAGCGTTCGAACGTCACGTTCAGAATCAGCTGGTCGCCCGGTTCGACCACGCGCTTGAAGCGCGCGCCGTCGATGCCGACGAAGTAGTACAGCGTGTTTTCCGGATCCTTCGGCTGCTCTTCCGCGAACGTCAACAGTGCGGCCGCCTGAGCGAGCGCCTCGAGGATCAGCACACCCGGCATCACCGGCCGCTTCGGGAAGTGCCCCTGGAAGAACGGCTCGTTGATCGACACGTTCTTCAGCGCTTTGATTCCCTTGTGCGGCTCGAGTTCGAGCACGCGATCGACGAGCAGAATCGGATAGCGATGCGGCAGCAGCGTGAGGATCTTGTGGATGTCGAGATTGATTTTTTCAGTGCTCATGATGGTTCGTCTCACGCAGAAGCTGCGCGGTGGTAATGCAAAGGCTGAAGCGGGCCGCCGCGCGGCCCAGTCTGGCAAACCGGGCCGGATGCGCTGGCCGTGCCCGGTTCGTGGTCTCGCATGGTGTCAGGCGTCCGTGCCGCCCTGGGCGGCCAGCGCGGTTTCGAGCGCCTTGATGCGGTCGCGCAGCTTGTCGAGGTTGCGCACGAGCGCAGCGCTCTTGTTCCATTCGCCGTGGTCGACGGCCGGGAATGCGCTCGTGTAGATGCCGGCCTTCGGCAGCGACTTCGACACACCCGAATTCGCGGTGATGATGACATAGTCGCCAAGCGTCACGTGGCCGGCGATCCCGGCCGCGCCGCCGATCATGCAGTGGCGGCCAATCGTCGTGCTGCCCGCGATGCCCGCCTTGCCGGCGATCACCGTGTAGGCCCCGATCCGGCAGTTGTGGGCGATTTGCACCTGGTTATCGATCTTCACGCATTCCTCGATGACGGTGTCCGCCATCGCGCCGCGGTCGATCGTCGTGTTCGCGCCGATCTCGACGTCCGGGCCGATCGATACGCCGCCGACCTGCGGGATCTTGACCCAGCTGCCGGTGCGCGCATCGCCGTCGCCGACAAAATCCGGCGCGAAGCCGAAACCGTCGGAGCCGATCACCGCGCCCGCATGGATGATCGCGCGCGGGCCGATCTTGCAGCCGTGATACACCGATGCGTTCGGATAGATGTGCGAGCCCGCGCCGATCGTCGTGCCGCGTCCGACGAACACGTTCGCGTCGAGCTGCACGCCGTCCTCGATCACCGCGCCGGCCTCGACCGTCACGTGCGGGCCGATCACGGCGCTCGCGGCGACCTGCGCGGCCCGGTCAATCGTCGCGCTCGGATGCACACCGGCCGCGCGCGGCGGCGTGGCGAGATCGATGAACATCTGCGCGACGCGCGCAAAGTACGCGTACGGATTCGGCGTCACAATAAAGTTGCGGCCGTCAGCGGCCGCGCCGAGCTTTTCGAGATCCTTCGGCGCGATCAACACCGCGCCGGCGCGGGTCGTCTCGACCTGCGACAGGTACTTTGGATTCGCGAGAAACGCGAGTTGCTGAGGGCCTGCCTGGTCGAGCGGCGCGAGGCCGCCCACCTTGCACTGGGCGTCGCCGGCGATCTCGCCGCCGAACCGCTTTACGAGTGCCTCAAGCGTCGATGCCATTCGTCGTCTGCTCCGTTCAGTTCGTCGAGCCGGACGCGAGCGCCTTGAGCACCTTGTCGGTGATGTCGATGCGCGGACTGACGTACACGGCTTCCTGCACGATCAGGTCGTAATTCTGCTGCTCGGCGATCTGCTTGATGACCTTGTTCGCGCGCTCCAGCACCGCCGCGAGTTCCTCGTTGCGGCGCTGGTTCAGGTCTTCGCGAAACTCGCGCTGCTTGCGCTGGAAATCGGTATCGAGCTGCGCGAGATCGCGCTGCTTCTGCGCGCGATCGGCCGCCGACAGCGACGCACCGTTCTTGTCCAGCGAGTCGGACATCGACTTCAGACGCGCCGCGAGGTCCTGCAGATCCTTGTCGCGCTTCGCGAACTCGGCTTCGAGCTTCGTCTGCGCCGCCTTGGCGGGCGCCGACTCGCGCAGGATCCGATCCGAATTGACCGCCGCGATGCGGGCGACGTCCTGAGCATGTGCCGTCGCCGCGCCCAAGGCCAGCGCAACGGTCAGCGCACACATCACTCGTTTCGAAAACTTACCGGTTAGCAAAATTACCCTCTCGTTGCTGTTGTCATGCGTTCGATCAGAACGCCGTCCCGATCTGGAACTGGAATTTCTGGTACTGGTCGCCTTCATGCTTTTGCAGCGGGAAGCCGAGGCTCAGCTTCAGCGGGCCGATCGGCGAGATCCATGCGAGACCCACGCCGTAGCCGTAACGCAGGCCGTTCGCGCCGGTACTCGTGCCGCCCGGCGCGTTGCCCCACACGTTGCCGCCATCGAGGAACGTGAACACGCGCAGCGTGCGGTCGTAGCCGGTGCCCGGCAGCGGGAACGTCAGCTCGATGTTGCCGACCACCATCTTCGAACCGCCGATCGGGTCGTTCGTCTTCGTGTCGCGCGGGCCCAGCGAGCTCGGCTCGTAGCCACGCACCGAGCCGATACCGCCCGCGTAGTAGTTCTTGAAGATCGGGTACGGGTTGCCGATGCCGTTGCCGTAGCCGCCTTGCAGGTTCAGGCCCAGGATGAAGCCGCGTGAGAACGAATAGTAGTACTGCGCCTGCAGGTCGGCCTTGTAGTACTGGATCTTGCCGACCGGCACGCCGTATTCGACGTTCGCCTGCGTGAAGTAGCCGCGGCTCGGGATCAGCGCGCTGTCACGCGCGTCGCGCGACCACGCGACCGTCAGCGGCACGGTGTTCGATACACGGCCGAACTCGTTCACGTAATCCTGGTAGCTTTGCGGCGTGTTCGAGTCGACGTCGAGACGGTTCTGCTCGAAGCCCGCGCCGAAGTAGACGGTGTCGACTTCCGAGAACGGAATGCCGAACTTCAGGTTGCCGCCCGCGCTGATGATCCGGAAGCTCGAGCTCGTCGAATAGTAGAGCGGCTGGTACGTCCGGTAGTAGACGTCCGTGATCCGCTTGATGCCGTCGACCGTGAAGTACGGGTCGACCTGTGTGACGGTCAGTGTGCGGTAGCTCTTCGCGGTGTTGACGTTCACCGACAGGCTCGTGCCCGAGCCGAACACGTTGTCCTGCGAAACACCGGCCGACAGCACCACCTTGTCGGTCGACGAGAAGCCCGCGCCCAGCGTGATCGCGCCGGTCGGCTTTTCATCGACCTTCACGTTCACGTCGACCTGGTCATTCGTGCCTTCGACGGGCACCGTCGTCACGTCGACGTTGGTGAAGTAGCCGAGACGGTTCACGCGGTCCTTCGACAGCGCGAGGCGGTTCGAATCGAACCACGAGCTTTCGAGCTGGCGCATTTCGCGGCGCACGACCTCGTCGCGCGTACGCGTGTTGCCGACCACGTTGATGCGGCGCACGTACACGCGGCGGCTCGGATCGACGACGAGATTCAGGTTCACCTTGTGGTTCGCCTGGTCGATGTCCGGCTGCGCATTGACGGTCGCGAACGCGTAGCCGTATTCACCGAGCTTGTCGACGATCGACTTCGTCGTCTGCTGAAGCTTTTCGGCCGAGAAGCGATCGCCCGGCTTGATCTTGATCAGCTTGTTCAGTTCGGCTTCGCGATCGAGCAGGTTGCCCGACAGCTTGATGCCCGACACCGTGTACGGCTCGCCTTCGTGCAGCGTGACCGTCAGGTACATGTCCTTCTTGTCGGGGGAGATCGACACCTGGGTCGACTCGATGTTGAACTCGAGGTAGCCGCGGTTCAGGTAATACGAGCGCACGGCCTCGAGGTCGCCCGTCAGCTTTTCCTTCGAGTACAGGTCGTTCTTCGTGTACCAGGAGAACCAGTTCGGCGTCGACAGCTGCATCTCGTCGCGCAGCGTGCTGGTGCTGAACGCCTTGTTGCCGATGAAGTTGATCTGGCGGATCTTCGCGCTCGGGCCTTCGGCGACCGCGAACAGGATCGACACGCGGTTCGCGTCGACCGGCGTGATCGTCGTCTTGACCTCGGCCGCATAGAAACCGCGCGTCAGGTACTGACGCTTGAGCTCCTGCTCCGCCTTGTCGACGAGCGCCTTGTCGTAGTAGCGGCCGTCGGCCAGACCCACCGCGCGAAGCGCCTTCGTCAGGTTGTCCTTGTCGAATTCCTTCGTGCCGGTGAAGTCGATCGACGCGATGGCCGGACGCTCCTGCACCTGCACGATCACGACATTGCCCTGGGTGGCAATGCGCACGTCGTTGAAGAAACCCGTGGCATACAGCGCGCGGATTGCTTCGGATGCCTTGTCGTCGGTGAAGGTATCGCCCTGCTTGATCGGCAGGTAGGCGAACACCGAACCCGCTTCGACGCGCTGCAACCCCTCGATCTTGATGTCTTGCACCACGAACGGTGCCGCTGCATGCGCCGCGAGGCCGTGCGCGGCGAGCGCGGCCGCTGCAACTGTCTTAGGTACAAAGCGATGAGGTTTGAACAACGTGCATCCCCAATATTTAGCTGCATCAAATCAGGCGGCGGCCGACTGGCCGCCGCCTGACGCTTCAGAAATGGATTAACCGAGCCAGGTCGTTGAACAGCGCGATCGCCGACAACGCGACGATGCAGATCAACCCGGCTCTTTGCAGAATCAGCTGCCAACGCTCCGAGACGGCTTTCCCGGTCGCGGCTTCAACCAGATAATATAACAGATGCCCCCCGTCCAAAACGGGAATCGGCAGCAAGTTCAGCACCCCGAGGCTAATGCTGACAAGGGCGAGGAACGACAGGAAGGCCGACGGACCGAGCCGCGCGCTCTTGCCCGCGTAGTCGGCAATCGTCACCGGGCCGGACAGATTCTTCAGCGACGCATCGCCCGTGATCATCCGCCCGAACATCTTCAGCGAATAAACCGCGATGTCCCATGTGCGATGCGCGCCGAGCCGCAGACTCTCGATCGGCCCATAGCGCACGTCGACCGACGGCGTGTGCATCGACAGCGCCGCGCCGATGCGGCCGACCTGCTGCCCTGTTTCATCGTCGCGCTGCGCCTGCGGCACGATCGACACCGTCCGCGAAACGCCACCCCGCTCGACCTGCAGTTCGACCGCCTGACCTGCATGGTGCTTCACCGCATCGATGAAGCGCGATGCGCCGCCGATCGGATTGCCGTCGAGCGCCAGCAGCTTGTCGCCGGCTTTCAGGCCCGCCTGCTCTGCCGCGCTGCCGGGCTGCACCGACGCCACCGACAGCGTGCCGCCGCCGGTCTCGAAGCCCAGGTGCATCATGAAATCATCGTCGAGCTGGCTTTCGGGGACATTGCGCAGGTCGACGCGGAAATCGAACGTCGACGCACCGCCGTCGCGCGCGCCGAGCACGACCTCGCGATGATCGAACGCGGCGGACAGCAGCTTCCAGCGCAGGTCCGACCACGAGCGCACCGGCACGGCCTCGCCGCCTTGCGTGTCGCCTTCGCGCACGTCGCGTATCGATACGATCGTTTCGTTGCCGTCGAACCCCGCGCGAGCCGCCACCGTGCCGGCGGCCGGCGGTGCGAGCACCGCGGCCGGCTCGGTCACGCCGGTTGCGAATACAGCGGAAAACAGGACGATTGCCAACAGGAAGTTCGCGATCGGGCCGGCGGCGACGATCGCGATGCGCTTGAACACCGATTGCCGGTTGAATGCCTGATCGAGTTCCTCGGGCTTGATGGCCGGCCCGGGCTCACGCTCGTCGAGCATCTTCACGTAGCCGCCGAGCGGCAACGCGGAGAGCGTCCACTCGGTGCCCGTCTTGCGGCTGACCCACCGCGCGACGGGCTGACCGAAGCCGATCGAGAAACGCAGCACCTTCACGCCGCACCAGCGCGCGACGCGATAATGTCCGTACTCATGCACGACGACCAGCACCCCGATCGCCACCGCAAACGCGATCAGTTCGACCAGCACGTTCATGAGCACCTCATTCAGACAGCGCGCTCCACGCGTGGCGCAGGCGCTTTCGCAATGATCTCGGCGGCGAGGCGGCGCGCCTCGGCGTCCGCCGCAAGGACGTCGTCGAGCCCGTTCGGGTTACGGTTCGGCAGTGCGTTGAGCACCGCATCGACTGTCGCCGCGATCGCCATGAAGCCGATCCGGCGCTCGAGAAACGCTTCGACCGCGATTTCGTTCGCCGCGTTCAACGCCGCGCTCGCGATACCGCCCTCCTCGAGCGCCTTCAGCGCGAGCGCGAGGCACGGGAAGCGCGTGTAGTCGGGCTTCTCGAACGACAGCTGCGCGATCTGCGCGAGGTCGAGCTGGTCGACACCGGCGTCGACGCGCTCCGGGAACGCCAGCGCGTGCGCGATCGGCGTGCGCATGTCGGGGTTGCCGAGCTGCGCGAGCACCGAGCCGTCGCGGTACGACACGAGCGAATGGATCACGCTCTGCGGGTGGATCAGCACGTCGATCCGGTCGCCCGGCAGGCCGAAGATCCAGTGCGCCTCGATCACTTCGAGGCCCTTGTTCATCATGGTCGCGGAGTCGACGGAAATCTTGCGCCCCATCACCCAGTTCGGGTGCTTGCACGCTTCGTCCGGCGTCACGTCGACGAGCGTGGCCGGCTCGCGCGTGCGGAACGGGCCGCCCGATGCGGTCAGGATGATCTTCGAGATCCCGCCGTGCTCGTTCTCGTCGCGCGGCATGCACTGGAAGATCGCGTTGTGTTCGCTGTCGACCGGCAGCAGGATCGCGCCATGGTCGCGCACGGCGTCCATGAAGATCGCGCCCGACATCACGAGCGATTCCTTGTTCGCAAGCAGGATGCGCTTGCCGGCGCGCGCGGCCGCAAGGCTCGGCGCGAGGCCGGCCGCGCCGACGATCGCGGCGACGACCGTATCGCAGCCGTCGCTCTTCGACACGTCGACGAGCGCCTGCGGCCCGTACAGCACCGTGGTCTTGCTGCCCGCCGCACGCAGTTTCGCCTCGACGTGCGCCGCGGTGTTCGCATCGCCGACCACCGCGATTTCGGGTGCGAAGCGCAGGCACTGCTCGACGAGCTTGTCGCCGTTGCGATGCGCGGTCAACGCATAGACCGAGAAACGCTCGGGATGGCGGGCGACCACGTCGAGCGTGCTGTCTCCGATCGAGCCCGTGGAACCGAGCAGTGTCAGACGTTTTTGCATAGCAGAAATAGTGGTTTAACCAAGCAGCAGCATTGCGAGCGGCAGCACCGGCAGCAGCGCGTCGACGCGGTCGAGCACGCCGCCGTGACCGGGCAACAGGCCGCTCGAATCCTTCACGCCCGCCTGACGCTTGAGCAGCGACTCGAACAGGTCGCCGATCACGCTGTAGACGACCAGCAGCGTCAGCGCGGCCCACGCCCCGGGCATTCCGTAGCGCGCGGCGAATGCGGAAAACAGGGTCGGTTCGAACCAGTGCGCGGCCATCGCGACACCCGCGACGACCATCACGGCGAGCCAGCCGCCGACCGCACCTTCCCAGCTCTTGCCGGGACTGATCGTGACGGCCAGTTTACGCTTTCCGAAAGCCTTGCCCGCGAAGTATGCGCCGATATCGGCCAGCCAGACGACCAGAAGCAGCGACAACACGAACGAAACGCCCTGCGCACGCGCTGCGACGACCGCGTGCCAGCAGGCCGCGAACACCACGAGCCCGGCCGCGAGCAGGAACGGCCGCCACACGCCGCCCGCGAGCTCCGGCTTGCGCCGCAGCGAGAACGGGCCGACCAGCAGCCAGAACACGCCGGCCGCCATGAAAAGGGGCCGGGACGAAGCGGCTTCGACGCCGAGCGGCGCGGTCGCCGCGAGCGCCAGTGCCGCGACGATCGCGTAGACGATCGAACCGGTCGCGCCGAGCTTGAGCAGGCGCGCCCACTCCCACGCGGCGAACACGAGCACGACGCCGATCAGCGCGCCGAACGCTGCGAGCGGCGCGAACAGCGTCACCGGCAGCAACACTGCCAGCATCACGACCGCCGTGATCACACGGGTCTTCAGCATGAAAGGGAATCGGCGTTCTGCGATTGCGGTTCGAGCTGCGCGCTGGTGCGCCCGAAACGACGCTCGCGCTCGGTATACGACGCGATCGCGTCGGCCAGCGCCGCGCCGTCGAAATCGGGCCAGTATTTGTCGGTGAAATAGAATTCGGCGTATGCGAGCTGCCACAGCAGGAAATTGCTGACGCGCTGCTCGCCGCCGGTGCGGATGAAGAGATCGGGCTCCGGCGCATAGGCCATCGCCAGATGCGGCGCGAATGCGTCTTCGGTCACATCGACCTCGCGCCCCTCGCGCACGGCCTGCTCGACGAGTTTCTTCGTCGCCTGCAGGATGTCCCAGCGGCCGCCGTAGTTCGCGGCGATCGTCAGGGTGAGACGGGTGTTGCGCGCCGTCTTGGTTTCGGCGCGCCGGATCAGTTCGCGGATGCGCGGCTCGAAGCGCTCGAGATCGCCCACCACCCGCAGGCGGATCCCGTTCGCATGCAGCTTGCCGATCTCGCGCTCGAGCGCGGTGATGAACAGGCGCATCAGGAACGACACTTCGTCGTTCGGCCGGCGCCAGTTTTCCGAACTGAACGCAAACAGCGTCAGGTATTCGACGCCGGCGCGCGCGCAGCCTTCGACCACCGCCCGCACGGCGTCCACGCCGCGGGTGTGCCCCGCGACGCGCGGCAAGCGGCGTTCGGTCGCCCAACGGCCGTTGCCGTCCATGATGATCGCGATATGACGCGGCACGGCGCCGACGTCAGGCACGCGAACAGTAGAGCTGGTATAGGTCATGGCCGTTGAGACAGTAATGCGGGAAGAAGGCGGCGCGCGAGAACGGTCGTCAGACCGTCATGATCTCGGCTTCCTTGGTCTGCACGAGCTTGTCGACTTCGGCGACGTGCTTGTCGGTCAGCTTTTGCACGTCGTCGCTCGCACGGCGCTCGTCGTCTTCCGAGATTTCCTTGTCCTTCACGAGCTTCTTGAGCGCTTCGTTCGCATCGCGGCGCAGGTTGCGGATCGCGACCTTGGCCGTTTCGCCTTCGCTCTTGACCACCTTGGTCAGCTCGCGGCGGCGCTCTTCCGTCAGCGCGGGCATCGGCACGCGGATCAGGTCGCCGGCGGTTGCCGGGTTCAGGCCGAGGTCGGCTTCGCGAATGGCCTTCTCGACCTTCGCGACCATGTTCTTTTCCCACGGCTGCACGCCGATCGTGCGTGCATCGACGAGCGTCAGGTTCGCAACCTGCGAGATCGGCACCATCGAACCGTAGTAGTCGACCTGCACGTGATCGAGCAGACCGGTATGCGCACGGCCCGTACGGATCTTCGCCAGATCGTTCTTGAACGCTTCGATCGAGCGTTGCATCTTCTGCTCTACGCCCTTCTTGACATCAGCGACACTCATTTCAACCTCCAAACCTTCCAACCTTCAAAGAACGCGGGTCCCGCCCGGCGCGCCACGCGCCGCGGCCGACGACCCACGCCGCTTGCCCGCATCCGCGGGAGTTTACACGTGGACGAGCGTACCTTCGTCCTCGCCCAGCACGATACGCTTGAGCGCGCCCGGCTTGTTGATCGAAAACACGCGAATCGGCAGCTTCTGGTCGCGGCACAGCGCGAAGGCCGTCGCGTCCATCACCTGCAGATTGCGGCTGATCGCCTCGTCGAAGCTGATCGTCGTGTAGCGCGTGGCCGACGGATCCTTCTTCGGATCGGCAGAATATACGCCATCGACCTTGGTCGCCTTCAGTACGACCTCGGCGCCCACTTCCGAACCACGCAGCGCGGCGGCCGTGTCCGTCGTGAAGAACGGGTTGCCCGTGCCGGCCGCGAAGATCACGACCTTGCCTTCCTCGAGCTGGCGGATCGCGCGAGGCCGGATGTACGGCTCGACGACCTGGTCCATGCGCAGCGCCGACTGTACGCGCGCGACGATGCCGGCGTGGCGCATCGCGTCCTGCAGCGCCAGCGCGTTCATCATCGTCGCCAGCATCCCCATGTAGTCGGCCGTCGCGCGGTCCATGCCGGCCGCGCCACCCGCGACACCGCGGAAAATGTTACCGCCGCCGATCACGACGGCGAGTTGCGTACCGAGACCCACGACTTCGGCGATATCCGCCACCATCCGTTCGATCGTCGCGCGATTGATGCCGAAGGCATCGTCGCCCATCAGCGCTTCGCCGGAGAGTTTGAGGAGGACGCGTTTATAGGCATTGGACATAGGGGCTTCCGAGCGACGAGAGGATGACAACCACGAACTGTAGGGGCGAAATACTGATTCGGGCAAGCGCCGACGACCGGACCGGGTTTCCCGGCCGGCCGGCGGCGGCGCCGGCCGCGGCGGAGCGGACGCCCGCCGCGGATACTGCCTGACTGCTTACTGCTGCTTTGCTGCTGCGACTTGCGCGGCCACTTCGGCGGCGAAGTCGTCCTGGCGCTTCTCGATGCCTTCGCCGACGACGAACAGCGCGAACTTCTGCACTGCCGCGTTCGCGGCCTTCAGCATCTGCTCGATCGTCTGCTTGTCGTTCTTCACGAACGTCTGGTTCAGCAGCGACACTTCCTTCAGGTACTTCTGGACACTGCCGTCGACCATCTTCGCGACGATTTCAGCCGGCTTGCCCGATTCGGCAGCCTTCTGCTCGGCGACGCGGCGTTCCGTTTCGATCAGTTCCGCCGGCACGTCGGCCGACGACAGCGCGACCGGCTTCATCGCGGCGATGTGCATCGCGACGTCCTTGCCGACCTGCTCGTCAGCACCCGTGTACTCGACGATCACGCCGATACGCGCGCCGTGCAGGTACGTTGCGATCTTGTTCGCGGTTTCGAAACGGACGAAACGGCGGATCGACACGTTCTCGCCGATCTTGCCGATCAGCGCGAGGCGCACTGCGTCGACGGTCGAGCCTTCGAGCGGCAGTGCCGACAGCGCGGCCACGTCGGCCGGGTTCTGCGTCGCAACGAGTTCCGCAACCGTCTTCGAGAATGCGAGGAAGTCGTCGTTCTTCGCGACGAAGTCGGTTTCGCAGTTCAGTTCGACCAGCGCGCCTGCGTTGCCGCCGACGAACGATGCAACGACGCCTTCGGCCGTCACGCGCGATGCCGCCTTGCTCGCCTTGTTGCCGAGCTTCACGCGCAGCAGCTCTTCAGCCTTGGCCAGGTCGCCGTCGGCTTCCGTCAGCGCCTTCTTGCACTCCATCATCGGTGCGTCGGTCTTTGCGCGCAGTTCTGCCACCATGCTTGCGGTAATTGCCGCCATCATTCGCTCCTTGAGTCTGTATTCACAACGCCGCCCGCTTGGACGCGAACGGCCGAAAATCGTTTCCGGACCCGCGCCGATTTCGCGCGATCAGGTCCGGCGCACAAGCTTAAAAAAAGGGGGCCTGTTGAGAGCCCCCTTTTTGCGCCGGCTCGGGGCCAGTTACGCGTTTTCCTCGACGTACTCGTCGTCGCCACGCGCTGCCTGGACCACTTCGTTGACCGCGTTCGCACGGCCTTCCAGGATCGCGTCGGCCACGCCTTCGGCGTACAGCGCGACTGCCTTGCTCGAGTCGTCGTTACCCGGGATCACGTAATCCACACCTTCCGGCGAGTGGTTCGTATCGACCACGGCGATGACCGGCACGCCCAGCTTGTTCGCTTCGGTCACGGCGATCTTGTGGTAGCCGACGTCGACGACGAAGATTGCGTCCGGAATGCCGCCCATGTCCTTCACGCCGCCGATCGACTTCTGCAGCTTGGCGATTTCGCGCTCGAACAGCAGCGCTTCCTTCTTGCTCATCTTCTCGAGCTCGCCCGCCTCGACTGCCGCTTCCATGTCCTTCAGGCGCTTGATCGAAACCTTCAGCGTCTTGAAGTTCGTCATCATGCCGCCGAGCCAGCGTGCGTTGACGTACGGCATGCCCGCGCGCTGCGCTTCCTGGGCGATCGTGTCACGCGACTGACGCTTCGTGCCGACGAACAGGATCGTGCCGCGGTTCGCTGCCAGCTGACGCACGTACTTCTGTGCGTCCGTGAACATCGGCAGCGTCTTTTCGAGGTTGATGATGTGAATCTTGTTGCGGTGACCGAAAATGAACGGAGCCATCTTCGGGTTCCAGAAACGGGTCTGGTGACCGAAGTGGACACCCGCTTCCAGCATTTGGCGCATCGTGACTGCCATGTAAATTCTCCACGAGGGTTGGGTCTTAAGCCGGCCGCCGTACCGCCGCGCGAACGCGCCCCGAAGGACCCTCGTTCCGCGCGGCCGGCACCCTTGGTTGCGCCGGCTTGCGATTCGGCACGTGCGAAAATGCCCGTGCCGCAAGCCTTTCATCGCCATGCAGCCATGCCCCGCCCGATGACGGGGCATGTGCGGCATTTGGATGTCGACTTAGCCAGAGAGTATAGCACGCCGATTTGTCGGCTCTCAAGTCGCCCAATACTTTCGCTTGCCGCGCGGCAGCCGGCCGGACAATCCGCGAAAACCCGCATCGGCATCGCCCGCAGGGGCTGCGAGGCCTGCCATAAGGTGCGATAATCCGTCAATTCACCGCATTCCAGGCATACCTCGATGGCTATTACGCTCAAAAACGAACACGACATCGCCGAGATGCGCGTCGCCTGCCGTCTCGCGAGCGAAGTGCTCGACTTCATCACGCCGCACGTCGTCGCGGGCGTCACGACCGCCGAACTCGACCGGCTCTGTCACGAATTCATGCTCAACGAGCAGGGCACGATCCCCGCGCCGCTCAATTATCAGCCGCCCGGCTACCCGCCGTACCCGAAGGCCACCTGCATCTCGGTCAACGACGTGATCTGCCACGGCATTCCGGGCGAGAAGGTGATCAAGAACGGCGACGCGCTGAATATCGACATCACCGTGATCAAGAACGGCTACTTCGGCGACACCAGCCGGATGTTCATCGTCGGCGAGGGCTCGATCCTCGCGAAGCGCCTCGTGCAGACCACCTACGAGTGCATGTGGCTCGGCATCGACCAGGTCAAGCCCGGCGCCCACCTCGGCGACATCGGCTACGCGATCCAGAAGCATGCGGAAGCCCAGGGCTACAGCGTCGTGCGCGAATACTGCGGCCACGGCATCGGCACGGTGTTCCACGAGGATCCGCAGGTCGTCCACTACGGCCGTCCGGGCACCGGCATCGAGCTGAAGGCCGGGATGATCTTCACGATCGAGCCGATGATCAACGCCGGCAAGCGCGACATCCGCACGATGCCAGACCAGTGGACGGTCAAGACGCGCGACCGCAGCCTGTCCGCGCAGTGGGAGCACACGGTGCTCGTCACCGAGACGGGCTACGAGGTGCTGACCGTGTCCGCCGGCACACCGGCGCGCCCGGTGTTCGCGCAACCGGCCGCCGCGGTCTGAGCGCCACGCCTGCCCGCCCCGCCCGCCCCCGACCTAGCTGACCCGAACGGCCCGCCCATGAGCGCTCACGCCGCCCCCTCGCCCGAAGCGCTGTCGCGACGCGCCGAATTCAAGGCCGCCAAGGCCGACATGCTCGAGCGCTTTCGCAGCGCGGCGAATGTCGCGTCGCTGATGCACGCGCTGTCGAAACTCACCGACGATGTGCTCAAGCGCGTGTGGGACGACTGCGGGCTGCCCGCGACGCTCGCGCTGGTCGCCGTCGGCGGCTACGGGCGCGGCGAGCTCGCGCCCCACTCCGACGTCGACATCCTCGTGCTGCTGCCCGACGCGCACGACCCGGCGCTCGACGCGCGCATCGAGCGCTTCATCGGGATGGCGTGGGATCTCGGCCTCGAGATCGGCAGCAGCGTGCGCACGGTGGCGCAGTGCATCGAGGAAGCATCGCAGGACGTCACCGTGCAGACCTCGCTACTCGAGGCGCGCCGCATCGTGGGCAGCACCGCGCTGTTCGAGCGCTTCACCGTCCGGTATCACGAGGCGCTCGACGCGCGCGCGTTCTTTACCGCGAAGGTGCTCGAAATGCGCCAGCGCCACGCGAAGTTCCAGGACACGCCGTACAGCCTCGAGCCGAACGTGAAGGAAAGCCCGGGCGGGTTGCGCGACCTGCAGACGATCCTGTGGATCGCGCGCGCGGCCGGCTTCGGCAGCAGCTGGCGCGAACTGGACACGCGCGGCCTCATCACCGATCGCGAGGCGCGCGAGCTGCGCCGCAACGAAGGGTTCCTGAAGACGTTGCGCGCCCGGCTGCACGTAATTGCCGGCCGCCGCCAGGACGTGCTCGTGTTCGACCTGCAGACGCAGGCCGCCGAGAGCTTCGGCTACCAGCCGACGCAGGCCAAGCGCGCCAGCGAGCAGCTGATGCGCCGTTACTACTGGGCCGCGAAAGCGGTCACGCAACTGGCGACGATCCTGATCCAGAACATCGAGGCGCAGCTGTTTCCCGCGACGAGCGGTATCACGCGCGTGCTGTCGCCCGATCGCTTCGTCGAAAAGCAGGGCATGCTCGAGATCGTCGACGACGGCGTGTTCGAACGCCATCCCGACGCGATCCTCGAAGCGTTCCTGCTGTACGAGACGACCCGCGGCGTGAAGGGCCTGTCCGCCCGCACGCTGCGCGCGCTGTACAACTCGCGCGAAATCATGAATAACACGTGGCGGCGCGATCCGCAGAACCGCCGCACGTTCATGCAGATCCTGCAACAGCCCGAAGGCATCACGCATGCGTTCCGGCTGATGAACCAGACGAGCGTGCTCGGCCGCTACCTGCTGAATTTCCGCCGCATCGTCGGCCAGATGCAGCACGACCTGTACCACGTATACACGGTCGACCAGCACATCCTGATGGTGTTGCGCAACATCCGCCGCTTCGCGGTGGCCGAGCATGCGCACGAGTACCCGTTCTGCAGCCAGCTGATCGGCAATTTCGAGCGCCCGTGGGTGCTGTATGTCGCGGCGCTGTTCCACGACATCGCGAAGGGCCGCGGCGGCGACCACTCGACGCTCGGGATGGCCGACGCGCGGCGCTTCTGCCGCGAGCACGGAATCGCCGGCGACGACGCGGCGCTGATCGTGTGGCTCGTCCAGCATCACCTGACCATGAGCCAGGTCGCGCAGAAGCAGGACACGAGCGACCCCGAGGTCATCAAGCGCTTCGCCGAAGTCGTCGGCAACGAGCGCTACCTCACCGCGCTCTACCTGCTGACCGTCGCCGATATCCGCGGCACGAGCCCGAAGGTGTGGAACACGTGGAAGGGCAAGCTTCTCGAAGACCTCTACCGGATCACGCTGGCGGTGCTCGGCGGCGCGAATCCAGACGCGCATTCGGAACTGAAGTCGCGGCAGGAGCAGGCGCTCGCGCTGCTGCGCCTCGAAACCGTGCCCGACGACGCGCACCGCGCACTCTGGGATCAGCTCGACATCGGCTTTTTCCTGCGCCACGACGCGGCCGACATCGCATGGCAAACGCGCGTGCTGTACCGGCACGTGAACGCCGAAACCGCGATCGTCCGCGCACGGCCGTCGCCGATCGGCGACGCGCTGCAGGTGCTCGTGTACGTGAAGGACCGCCCCGACCTGTTCGCGGGCATCTGTGCGTACTTCGACCGCAACGGGCTGTCGGTGCTCGATGCACGCGTCAGCACGACGCGGCACGGCTACGCGCTCGACAACTTCATCGTCACGCAGACCGAACACGACGTGCGCTACCGCGACATCGCGAATCTGGTCGAACAGCAACTCGCGACGCGCCTTGCCGAAGCCGCCTCGCTGCCGGAACCGTCGAAGGGCCGCCTGTCGAGGCTGTCCCGGACGTTTCCGATCACGCCGCGCGTCGACCTCCGGGCCGACGAGCGCGGCCAGTACTACATCCTGTCCGTGTCCGCCAACGACCGGCCGGGCCTTCTCTATTCGATCGCGCGCGTCCTGGCCGAGCATCGGGTCGGCGTCCACGCGGCGCGGATCAATACGCTCGGCGAACGCGTCGAGGACATCTTCCTGCTCGACGGTGCCGGCCTGTCCGACAACCGCCTGCAGATCCAGCTCGAAACCGAATTGCTGCGCGCGATCGCAGTCTGAATGAATCCCAGCGTTTATGCGCACCAAATTGACCGTCAAGAATCCGCGGCCGGCGTCGCCGACCCGCGCACCCGTCCGCTCCGGCAGCCTCGTCGCCCGCAAGGCGGTGCGCCCGGCCGCGCCGTCCGCAGCCGACAAGCCACCGCGCCCGAAGAAGGCCGCCGCACCGGCCGCCGCCGGCGAACGCGCGTTCAAGCCGCGCGGCGCGCAGGGCGCGGGGGCGGATCGTGCTCCGGCGAAGCGAGCGCCGCGTGACGGCGGCGCCGAGCGCGGCTATCGCAGCGATGCGAAGCCTGGCGGCCGCGCCGAACGCGGCGACGCCCGTCCGTATCGCAGCGCCGACGGCAAGCCCGATGCGCGGCCGCGCCGTGCGGATGCCGAAGGCGGTGCACGTGCGCCCTATCGCGACAAGGCAGCCGGCACAGGCGAAAAGCGCAGCTTCGGCGAACGTCGCACGCAGTCCGATCGTCCCGCACGCCGCGGCGACGACGATGCACGCCCGCGCCGCGCAGGCGCCGAAGGCGCGGCACGCGCACCGTATCGCGACAAGGCAGCCGGCGCAGGCGAAAAGCGCAGCTTCGGCGAGCGCCGTACGTCGTCCGACCGCCCAGCGCGGCGCAACGACGACGATGCTCGCCCGCGCCGCGCGGGCGCCGAAGGCGCGGCACGCGCACCGTATCGCGACAAGGCAGCCGGCGCAGGCGAAAAGCGCAGCTTCGGCGAACGCCGTACGTCGTCCGATCGCCCGGCACGCCGCAGCGACGACGATGCACGTCCGCGCCGCGCAAGCGCCGAAGGCGCGGCACGCGCACCGTATCGCGACAAGGCAGCCGGCGCAGGCGAAAAGCGCAGCTTCGGCGAACGCCGTACGTCGTCCGATCGCCCGGCACGCCGCAGCGACGACGATGCACGTCCGCGCCGCGCAAGCGCCGAAGGCGCGGCACGCGCACCGTATCGCGACAAGGCAGCCGGCTATGGCGAGAAGCGCGGCTTCGGCGAGCGCAACAGCACCGATCGCCGCTCGACCGGCGCCGCGCTAAAGACCGCCCAACCGGTCAAGCGCCGCGCCGCCGACGTCGACCACGGCGACGAAACGGGCCTGATGCGCCTGTCGAAGCGCATGTCCGAACTGGGCCTGTGCTCGCGCCGCGAAGCGGACGAATGGATCGAAAAGGGCTGGGTGCTCGTCGACGGCGAACGCATCGACACGCTCGGCACCAAGGTCCGCCCGGACCAGAAGATCGAGATCGACGAGCGCGCGAGCGCCGCGCAGGCCGCACAGGTGACGATCCTGCTGCACAAGCCGGTCGGCTATGTGTCGGGTCAGGCGGAAGACGGCTACGAGCCGGCGTCGGTGCTGATCACGCGCGCGAACCAGTGGAGCGGCGATCGCTCGCAAGTGCGCTTCTCGCCGCAGCATCTGCACGCGCTCGCGCCCGCCGGGCGGCTCGACATCGATTCGACCGGCCTGCTCGTGCTGACGCAGAACGGCCGGATCGCGAAGCAGCTGATCGGCGAGCAGTCGGATATCGACAAGGAATACCTGGTGCGCGTGCGCTTCGGCGAACGGCTGATCGACATCGACCAGCACTTCCCCGCGGAATCGCTCGCGAAGCTGCGTCACGGCCTCGAGCTCGACGGCATCCCGCTGAAACCCGCGATGGTGAGCTGGCAGAACGGCGAACAGCTGCGTTTCGTGCTGCGCGAAGGCAAGAAGCGCCAGATCCGCCGCATGTGCGAACTGGTCGGCCTCGAAGTAATCGGCCTGAAACGCGTGCGGATGGGCCGCGTGATGCTCGGTGCGCTGCCGCAAGGGCAATGGCGCTACCTGTCGGCCGACGAGTCGTTCTGATGGCGGGCACGCGCTTGCGTGCCGCGCAATGCAAAAAAGCCCGCGCAAGCGGGCTTTTTCGTTTCGGTACGGCGGCGGCGCGCGGCCGCGCGAACGTCAGTCGTCGTCGGCCGGATCAAGGCCTGGAAACAACACCTCGGTGAAGCCGAAGCGCGTGAAGTCGGTGATCCGCATCGGATACAGCTTGCCGATCAGGTGATCGTATTCGTGCTGCACGACTCGCGCGTGGAAGCCTTCGGCAACACGGTCGAGCTTCGTGCCGAACTGGTCGAAGCCGCTATAGCGCGCCTTCGCATAGCGGCTGACGACGCCGCGCATGCCCGGCACCGACAGGCAGCCTTCCCAGCCCTCCTCCATGTCCGGCGGCATGTACTCGAGCTTCGGATTGATCAGCACGGTCTCGGGCACGGGCGGTGCGTCCGGATAACGGTTGTTGCTGCCGAAGCCGAAGATGATGATCTGCAGCCCGACGCCGATCTGCGGCGCGGCAAGACCCGCACCGTTCGCGTGATGCATCGTCTCGAACATGTCCGCGACGATCTCGTGCAGCTCGGGGGTATCGAACCGCTCGACCGGCTTGGCGACTTCGAGCAGGCGCGGATCGCCCATCTTCAGGATCTCGCGAATCATGGCGTGTTGCCCTCCAGGAGTTGGTGCAGTCCGTCTTCGTCCAGCACGGGGATGCCGAGTTCCTCGGCCTTCGCGAGCTTGCTGCCGGCGTCAGAGCCCGCGACCACGTAATCCGTCTTCTTCGATACCGAACCCGCGACTTTCGCGCCCGCGGCTTCGAGCATTTCCTTCGCCGCGTCGCGCGTGAGCGTCGGCAGCGTGCCCGTCAGCACGACGGTCTTCCCGGCGAGCACGCCCTGCGGCGCCTTCGGCGCGGGCGGGCCTTCGGGCCACGTGACCTTGCCGGGCGCACGCAGCTGCTCGATCACCGTGCGGTTGTGCTCTTCCGCGAAGAACTGATGAAGCGACTCGGCCACGATCGGTCCGACGTCGTTCACTTCGAGCAGTTCCTCGATCGACGCGTCCATGATCGGGTCCAGCGATCCGAAATGCTTCGCGAGATCCTTCGCGGTCGATTCGCCGACATGGCGGATCCCGAGCCCGTAGATGAAGCGCGCGAGCGTCGTGTGCTTCGCCTTTTCGAGCGAGTCGAGCAGATTCTGTGCGGACTTCTCGGCGAACCGGTCGAGTTCCGCGAGCGTCGCGAAACCGAGATTGAACAGGTCGGCCGGCGTGCGCACGAGGTTCAGTTCGACGAGCTGATCGATGATCTTCTCGCCGAGCCCGTCGATGTCGAGCGCGCGGCGCTGCGCGAAGTGCCACAGCGCCTGCTTGCGCTGGGCCGGGCAGAACAGGCCGCCCGTGCAGCGCGCGATCGCTTCGTCGGGCAGGCGCTCGATCTTCGAGCCGCACACCGGGCACTCGGTCGGCATCACGAACTCGGCCGCATCGGCCGGCCGGCGGTCGAGCACCGCGCCGACGACTTCGGGGATCACGTCGCCCGCGCGCCGCACGATCACGGTATCGCCGATCCGGATGTCCTTGCGGCGCACTTCATCCTCGTTGTGCAGCGTCGCGTTGGTTACCGTGGCACCGCCGACGAACACCGGCTCGAGACGTGCGACCGGCGTGATCGCGCCCGTGCGGCCGACCTGCACGTCGATCGCGACGAGCTTCGTCAGCGCTTCCTGCGCGGGGAACTTGTGCGCGAGCGCGAAGCGCGGCGCGCGCGACACGAAGCCGAGGCGGTCCTGCTCGTCGCGCCGGTTGACCTTGTAGACGACGCCGTCGATGTCGTACGGCAGCGATTCGCGCTTCTCACCGATCTTGCGGAAGAAACCGAGCAGGCCGTCGGCGCCGTACACGACCGCGCGCTCTCGGTTCACCGGCAGGCCGAGCGACTCGTACCAGTCGAGCAGCGCGCTGTGCGTATCCGGCATCGGCATCCCGTCAAGCACGCCGATCCCGTACGTGAAGAACGACAACGGACGCTGCGCGGTGATCTTCGGGTCGAGCTGACGCAGGCTGCCGGCCGCCGCGTTGCGCGGATTCGCGAATTCGCGCTGCTCGGCCGCACGCTGGCGTTCGTTCAGGCGTGCGAAATCGCGCTTGAACATCAGCACCTCGCCGCGCACGTCGAGCAGGGCCGGCACGTGCCGCCCCTTCAGCTTCAGCGGGATCGAGCGGATCGTGCGGACGTTCTCCGTCACGTCCTCGCCGGTCGTGCCGTCGCCGCGCGTCGATGCCTGCACGAACACGCCGCGCTCGTAGCGCAGCGAGATCGCGAGGCCGTCGAACTTCAGCTCGCATGCGTATTCGACGGGGTCCGTCACCGAGCCGGCGAGATCGGTCGTCTTGTCGAGCGCATCGGCGACGCGCTTGTCGAACGCGACGATGTCCTCGTCGGCGAAGCCATTGTTCAGCGACAGCATCGGCGCGTCATGGACGACCGGCGTGAAACCGCTCGCCACTTCGCCGCCGACGCGCTGCGTCGGTGAATCGGGCGTCACGAGTTCGGGATGATCGGCTTCGAGCTGCTGCAGCTCGCCAAAGAGCCGGTCGTATTCGGCGTCGGGCAGATCCGGCTGGTCGAGCACGTAATAGGCGTAGTTCGCCCGCTCGAGTTGATCGCGCAGCCACGCGGCACGCGCGTCGGGCTGGCTGGCTGGCGGTTCGGCTTGGGTTCGGGCCATGCTGGCGGCAATTCGTTCTGAAAAATCGGATGGTCGATTATCTCAGTTTGACGCCGCGGCGGGGGACGCACGATGCGTGCCGCGCAGGGCCCGCTGCAGTGCGCACATATGGTGTGTGCACTGCAGCGAGATCGGGCGACGGCGCCGCAGGCCATCGCCCGTGGAACGCGTTACTGGCTGAAGAGGCGGCGCGTGACCGGCGAACCGGCCGGGATACCCGCTTCCTCGAGCTTCGCGTACAGCTTCATCAGTTGCTGGTCGATCGCCACCAGCGTCGATTCCGGCAGCGGCCGGCGCGAATCGTCGACGACCCGTGCACCGATCCGCTCGGACAGCGACTTCGCGTAATCGCACATCAGCCGGAACGGCAGGATGTCCTCTTCCGCAACCGGCACGTCGAGCACCAGCGTGATCATGTTGCCGCCCTTGTAGGTCAGATCGTCGCGCAGGAAGTTCGTGTCGCCGAACTGCAGCATGAACACGGGATTCTGCTTCGCGTCGAGCTTCACGAAGCGCGTGCCGTCGCGCGACAGCAGCAAGCCATCCTGCGATGCGACGGCCTGCACGTAGTTCGCCGACCACGGCGCGCCGTCCGACATCACGTTGATCGACAGCTGCGCATCGCATTGCGCGGCAAAGCCGTCGAGTTCGCGCGCCATCGCGACCGTTTCCATCATGTCCGGGAATTCCGGCGCGCCGTCGATCGCGTCCGCAAACTGCTGCACGCCCGTCACGAATTCGGAGAATTCGAGTTCGTTCAGCGCGCCGCTACGGTTGGCCAGCTGGGCGGCCGCGCGCAGTTCTTCATAGCGCACGCCGTTCTGCAGCAACTCCCACTGGCCGCCTTCCGGCTTGCCCTCGATATGCACGGGCTTGCTGCCCGCGCGGCGCAGTCGTTGCGCGACCGGCAGGATCTTGTCGCCCGGCAGCGGCGCGCCGAGGCGAATCGGCACGATACAGTCGATCCGGCGGTCGACGATCGCGGGCGGCGCCGACGAAATCGTCGTCGCGGCCGGCATCACGGGTTCGGCCGGTTCGTTCGATGCATCGGCGGCAGGTGCTTCCTGTGCGGCGGCGACCGCACCATCGTCGACAGCCTGCTCGGCCGGCTCGGTCGATGCCGACGGCGCGTCGCCGCCGGTGGCTTCGGCTTGCAGGTCGGCCGGCGTGTCGGCCGGTGCCACACCGCCGAAGGTCGGCTCGACGCGCGCGGCTTCGGCCGCTGCGCTCGCGACCGCAGCGGCCGATGCCGGCGCCGCGGGTTCGCGGCGCACGGGCTGGCGCACCGGCTCGATGAACGGCAGCTCTTCGTCGCGCTCGGGGCGATTCATCGCCTCGGCCGTTTCTTCCGGCATCGGGCGCGGCATCCTGCGCCGCACCTTCGCGCCCTGCCATGCGTTGTAGACCACGACGCCGCCCACCACGACGGCGCCCGCGCCGATCAATCCGAGTGTCAACTCGTCCATGCACGCTCCATCAGCAATTCTTGTACGTCGGACCTGCGAACGGGCGCCCATGCGCCACGCGAACGCAGTCCGGTTTCGTCAAACGTCAATTCTGGGCAAAACCAGCGGCGGTTTCCATGTCCACCGCGACGATCCGCGACACGCCCTGCTCCTGCATCGTTACGCCGATCAGCTGCTGCGCCATCTCCATCGCGATCTTGTTGTGCGAGATGAAGAGGAACTGCGTCTTGTCGGACATCGCGCGCACGAGATTCGCGAAACGCTCGGTGTTCGCGTCGTCGAGCGGCGCGTCGACCTCGTCGAGCAGACAGAACGGCGCCGGGTTCAGCTGGAACATCGCGAACACCAGCGCGGTGGCGGTCAGCGCCTTTTCGCCGCCCGACAGCAGGTGGATGGTCGCGTTCTTCTTGCCCGGCGGCTGCGCCATCACCTGCACGCCCGCATCGAGGATCTCGTCGCCCGTCATGATCAGCTTTGCCTGGCCGCCGCCGAACAGGCGCGGGAACAGGTCGCTGAAGTGACGGTTGACCTCGTCGAAGGTGCCCTGCAGCAGCGTGCGGGTTTCCTGGTCGATCTTGTGGATCGCATCCTCGAGCGTCGTGATCGCGTCGGTCAGGTCGGCCGACTGCGCATCGAGGAACACCTTGCGCTCGCTCGCGGCCTTCAGCTCGTCGAGCGCGGCCATGTTGACCGGGCCCAGTGCGTTGATCGCGTTGTTCAGGCGCGTGACCTCGCCCTGCAGGTACGACGGCTTCAGGTCCGGCGTGAGCTTTTCGCGCAGCGCTTGCTCGTCGACCTCGGCCGCCGTGAGCTGCTCGGCGAACTGCTCGACGGCCAGACGCGCGGCCTGCTCCTTCAACTGCAGCTCGGTGATGCGGTCGCGCAGCGGCTGCAGCGAACGCTCGGCGACGAGACGCTGCTCGTCCGATGCGCGCAGCTTCGCGGTCAGGTCGTCGAGTTCGATCCGCGCGGCCTGTAGCGCTTCTTCCTTCACCGCGCGAATTTCGAGCGCGTCCTGCAGGCCCGTGTGCGCGGTCTGCTCGTTGATCGTTTCGAGTTCGGCGCGCGCGTCTTCCAGCGACGCGGCGACGCGCTCGCTCTGCTCGTGCGCGACCTGGATGCTGCGCTTGAGCTCGTCGATCCGCGTGACCGCGTTGCGCGCGGCGAAGCGTGCGTCGTTCGCGCCGCGCTCGAGGTCGCGTGCTTCCTGGCGCGCCTGCGTCAGCGATTCGTCGAGCGCCTCGAATGCGAGCTGGTTGTCCTCGAAACGCGCCTGCAGCTCCGCGAGCTCGCCGTCGAAACGCTCGAAGTTCGCTTCCGATTCCGCGCGCAGCGCGCGCTGCTCGTCGATCTGCGCGCCGATTTCCTCCAGCTCCTCGCGAATCTGCGTGCTGCGCTGCGTGTAGCGCTCATGCGCCTGCGCGAGCTTGAGCACGTCCATCTGCAGTGCGTGCACGCGCTGCGTCGCGCGTTCGGCCTGCGCGCGCACGTCGCCGAGCGCCTGCGCGGCCTGCGTGTGCGCCGCCTCCGCGCGCACGGCGGCGGTGCGCGCCTCGTCGGCGAGCAGCGCCTGCGCGCGCACCTGGCGCGTCAGATTCTCGATTTCCTGCTGACGGGCCAGCATCCCCGCCTGCTCCGAGTCGGCCGCGTACAGCTGCACGCCGACACGCGTGACGATGTGGCCGGCCTTGACGACGAACGCGCCGCCGGCCGGCAGTTGCGCGCGTGTCGCGAGCGCCTGCGCGACGTCGTCGGCGACGTACACGTTGCCGAGCCAGTCGTTCAGCACCGCACGGATGCCCGCATCGTCGATGCGCACGAGCGACAGCACCGGGCGCAGCCCGGCCGCGGCCGCCGGCGGCTCGCCGGCTGCAGGCGGCGCGTAGAACGCGAGCTTCGCGGGCGGCGCGTCGGTCGCGAATGCCTTCACCCAGTCGAGATTCGACACTTCGAGCGCCGCGAGGCGCTCGCGCAGCACGGCCTCGAGCGCGGCTTCCCAGCCAGCCTCGACGTGCAACTTCTTCCACAGACGCGGCAGCGCGCCGAGCTCGTGCTTGTCGAGCCACGGCTGGATCTTGCCTTCGGTCTGCACGTTCTCCTGCAGTTGCCTGAGCGCGGCGAGCCGCGCCTCGAGCTGGTGGATCTGCGCGCTTTCGGCCTGCACGCGCTCCTGCGCGGCACGGCGCTCGCCGTCGAGGCGCGGCAGCGCTTCCTGCGCATCGGCAAGGCGTGCCTGGGCTTCGGCGAGGATCTCTTCCTGCTCGGCGAGCTGCATGCGCAACTCCTCGAGCTGCGCTTCGTCCGGTGCGTCGAGCCCGCCCGCCTCGGACTTCAGGCGTTCATGGCGCTGCTGAAGCTGCTGGAGCTGCTGGTCGGCATTGCGCTGGTGCGCGGCCTCCAGCTTCAGCGACTGTTCGGTCTGCGCGATCCGCGCGCGTTCGTCGTTGAGCTGCGCCTGCGCATCGCGCCATTTCGCCTCGAGCGCCGGCAGTGCGTCGTGCTTCGCGGCCGCGTTGTCCTCGGCGAGCGCGGCCTTCTCGTCGGCCATCGCCCGCGCCTCTTCGGCTTCCTCGAGCTCGTCCTGCGCCTTCTCGGCCTGCGCGCGCCATTGCTCGCGCTGCGCGTTCAGCGCGGCGATCTGCGCCTGCACGCGGTTGCGCGATTCGACGATGAACTTGATCTCGGCCTCGAGGCGGCTCACTTCGGCGTTCGCCTCGTAGAGCGCGCCCTGCGCGCCCTGCATCGCGTCGCTCGCCGAATAGTGCGCGACCCGTAGCGTCTCGAGCTGCGACTCGACCTCGCGCAACTTCGCCGTCTGCGCCTCCAGGTCGATCTGCGCCTGCTCGATCGCGCGCTGCTGCTTCTGCTGCTCGCCCGCGGCCTCGTTCTTGCGCAGCAGCCACAACAGGCGCTGCTTCTCCTCGCCGTCGGCGACGAGTTCCTTGTATTTGGTCGCGACGACGGCCTGCGCCTCCAGCTTCTCGAGATTCGCACCGAGCTCGCGGACGATGTCCTCGACGCGCGTCAGGTTCTCGCGCGTGTCGTGCAGGCGGTTCTCGGTCTCGCGGCGGCGTTCCTTGTACTTCGACACACCCGCGGCTTCCTCGAGGAACACGCGCAGCTCTTCCGGCTTCGCCTCGATGATCCGCGCGATCATGCCCTGGCCGATGATCGCGTACGCGCGGGGCCCGAGGCCCGTGCCGAGGAAGATGTCCTGGATGTCGCGGCGGCGCGCCGGCAGGTTGTTGATGTAGTAGCTCGACGTGCCGTCGCGCGTCAGCACGCGCTTCACGGCGATCTCGCCGTACTGGCCCCACTGCCCGGCCGCGCGGCCGTCGGAGTTGTCGAAGATCAGTTCGACGCTGGCCCGGCTGCCGGGCTTGCGGGCGGTCGAGCCGTTGAAGATGACGTCCTGCATCGACTCGCCGCGCAGCTCGGACGCGCGCGACTCGCCGAGCACCCAGCGCACGGCATCGATGATGTTGGACTTGCCGCACCCGTTCGGGCCCACCACGCCGACAAGCTGGCCCGGAACCTGGAAATGCGTGGGATCGACGAAGGACTTGAAGCCAGCGAGTTTGATCGAGCTCAGACGCACGGCGGTATCGGATGTGAAGAAGGTGTGAAACGGACGGGGCGGCGACGCGCGGGGCCGGACGGCCCGTGCACGCGATGCGCCCCGGAATTCAAAAGCGGGGCCGCGCGCATCCAGCGTTGGGCCCCGCAAACGGCTTCCATCATACCATCGCGCGCGCGCCGTCCCGCCCGTCGCCGGGTTTGCCCGATGCCGGCGCGGCGCGATGGACGCGGCTCGACAGCAGCGTCGCCAGCACGATGCACGCGCCGCCCGCCCACTCGCGCGCGCTCGGCAGTTCGTTCGCGAACACCCACGCGGACAGCGCGGTGATCACGATCTCGAACAGCATGATGATCGACGCGCGGTTCGCCGGCACGCGCGCAAGGCCATATTGCACGAGCAGATTGTTCGCCGCCATCGTCACGCCGATTGCGGCGACGATCATCGCGGCGATGCCGAGCTGGCCGCCCGCCGGTGCGGCCGGCAGCCCCTCGAACAGCGATGCGATCGCGCCGAACGCCGCCGCGCCGCCGAACAGCGTCGCGGTGCGCATCTCGGCGCGCATCTCCGGCAGCTCGCGGCTCGCCTTGATCACGAGCACGTTGCTCATCGCGAAACTCAGGCCGGCCGCGAGCCCGGCCCATTCTGCCGCGTTGGCCGGCAGCGGCATGCCGAGGTTCGGCGACCACAGCATCAGCATCGCACCGCCGATCGACAGCGCCGCGAGCCCCGCGCCGGCCCAGGTCAGCCGCTCGCGCAGCAGGAAATGCGCGTAGATCGCGGTCCATGCGGGCGTCAGATAGAACAGCAGCATCACGCGCAGCACTTCGCCGTGGATCGTCCCCCACACGAAGCCGAGGTTCGTCACGCCCGCCGTGATCGCGATGCCCGGCAGCACCCAGTGCCAGCGCAGCGTGTCGATCGTGCGGTGCCGCACGATCACCACGAACAGGAAAGCGACCGCGCTCGTCAGCGCGCTCGCCAGCGTGCCGGTGAGCCCGAGCGACGCGAGAATCCGCAGCGGATACCAGATCAGGCCCCATACCGACGCGCCGATCAGGATGGCCAGCGTCGGCAGGCTGCCGCGTACCGCGTTATTCATTTGGTTCGATACCCTTTATTCGACCGCCCCGGCCGCCGTTCCGGCGGGCCGTGACCGCATTGCGTCACGCTATAATCGTCCGCTGCGACCCGCGCGCCATTGGCGTCCGCTCGCAGCCGTGCGGCACCCGCGCCGCCCCTTTCGCTCCAACCGGCCGCGATGGCCGCTTCGCCCGTGAACCCTCGACTCGACTCGCTCCAGCCCTATCCCTTCGAAAAGCTGCGCGCCCTGTTCAAGGACGTGACGCCCTCCGCCGGCCTGAAACCGATCAGCTTCGGCATCGGCGAGCCCAAGCACCCGACCCCGGCGCTGATCCGCGATGCCGTGGTGGCTTCGCTCGACGGCCTCGCGTCGTACCCGGCCACGGCCGGCTCGGACGCGCTGCGCACGTCGATCGCACACTGGCTGGAACGCCGCTATGGGCTGCCGGCGATCGACCCGGCCACCGAGGTGTTGCCCGTGTCGGGGTCGCGCGAGGCGCTGTTCTCGCTCGCGCAGACGGTGATCGATGCACGCCCGAGCGCGGACGGCAAGAAGGCGATCGTACTCTGTCCGAATCCGTTCTATCAAATTTACGAAGGCGCGGCGCTTCTGGCCGGTGCCGAACCCTATTTTGCGAACAGCGACCCGGCGCGCAACTTCGCGTGCGACTACGCGGCCGTGCCCGATGAAGTCTGGGCGCGCACCCAACTGCTGTACGTGTGCTCGCCGGGCAACCCGACGGGTGCCGTGCTGACGCTCGACGACTGGCGCGAGCTGTTCGTGCTGTCCGACCGCCACGGTTTCGTGATCGCGTCCGACGAGTGTTATTCCGAGATCTATTTCGACGAAGCGGCACCGCCGCTCGGCGGCCTCGAGGCCGCGCACCGCCTCGGCCGCGGCTGCGAGCGGCTCGTGATGCTGTCGAGCCTGTCGAAACGCTCGAACGTGCCGGGCATGCGCTCGGGCTTCGTCGCCGGCGACGCCGCGCTGCTGAAGAAATTCCTGCTGTACCGCACGTACCACGGCGCCGCGCTGTCGCCGGTCTGGCAGCAAGCGAGCATCGCCGCGTGGAACGACGAAGCACACGTGCGCGAGAATCGCGCGCAGTACCTGCAGAAGTTCAGCACGGTCACGCCAATGCTGGCCGACGTGATCGACGTGAAGCTGCCCGATGCCGCGTTCTACCTGTGGGCCAATGTCGCGCGCACCGGCCTGTCGGACACCGAGTTCGCCCGCCGCCTGTACGCCGACTATAATGTGACGGTTCTGCCCGGCTCGTATCTGGCGCGCGATGCGCACGGCACGAATCCGGGCCGCGATTTCATCCGGATCGCGCTCGTCGCGGGCACCCCCGAATGCGTCGAGGGCGCGCAACGCATCGTCGATTTCTGCCGGGCTCTCGCGCGGTAAGTCGTCCATCCCGATCAATTCCATTCATCTCCTGCGAAAACGAACATGTCGCAACAACTTCAGCAAATCATCGATACCGCCTGGGAAAACCGCGCCGAGCTGTCGCCGAAGGCCGCGCCCGCCGACGTCCGCGAAGCCGTCGCTCACGCGATCGAGCAACTCGACAAGGGTGCGCTGCGCGTCGCCGAGAAGATCGACGGCAACTGGACCGTGCACCAGTGGCTGAAGAAGGCCGTGCTGCTGTCGTTCCGCCTGGAGGACAACGCACCGATGCCGGCCGGCGGCTACTCGCAGTTCTACGACAAGGTGCCGTCGAAGTTCGCGAACTACACGGCCGAAGACTTCGCCGCGGGCGGCTTCCGCGTCGTGCCGCCGGCCATCGCGCGCCGCGGCTCGTTCATCGCGAAGAACGTCGTGTTGATGCCGTCGTACACCAACATCGGCGCGTACGTCGACGAAGGCACGATGGTCGACACCTGGGCGACCGTCGGCTCGTGCGCGCAGATCGGCAAGAACGTGCACCTGTCGGGCGGCGTCGGCATCGGCGGCGTGCTCGAGCCGCTGCAGGCGAACCCCGTCATCATCGAAGACAACTGCTTCATCGGCGCGCGCTCGGAAGTCGTCGAAGGCGTGATCGTCGAGGAGAACTCCGTGATCTCGATGGGCGTGTACCTCGGCCAGAGCACGAAGATCTACGATCGCGAAACGGGTGAAGTCAGCTACGGCCGCATCCCGGCCGGCTCGGTCGTCGTCGCCGGCAACCTGCCGTCGAAGGACGGCTCGCACAGCCTGTATTGCGCGGTGATCGTGAAGAAGGTCGACGCGAAGACCCGCGCGAAGGTCGGCCTGAACGAGCTGCTGCGAGGCGACTGATGGCCAAGCCGCGCACCGTGGTCGTCTACGGCATCCCGAACTGCGACACCGTGAAGAAGGCCCGCGTGTGGCTCGACGATCACGGCGTCGAGTTCGAGTTCCACGACTTCAAGAAGCTCGGCGTCAGCGCGCCGCTCGTCGAGGACTGGCTGAAGGACGTGTCGCTCGACGCGCTCGTGAACAAGCGCGGCACGACGTGGCGCGGCCTGGACGACGCCATGAAGGCGGCCGCGGAAACGAAGTCCGGCGCGGTCGCACTGATGATCCACAAGCCGTCGGTCATCAAGCGCCCCGTGCTCGTCGTCAATGGCCGGGTGAAATCGCTCGGCTTCGTCGCCGATCAATACGCGGCGCTGTTTACCGCCTAGGGCGGCCCGCGCTGCGCCTGCGCTGCGCATGACGTCCCATCGCTGCCGGCCACCGCGCCGGCATTTTTTATCGAAAGTGGTCCGAACCATGTCCGCCACCTTAGCCCTTACCGAACAGCTGATCGCCCGCGCGTCCGTCACGCCCGACGATCGGCATTGCCAGCAGATCATGACCGAGCGCCTCGCCGCGCTCGGCTTCGAATGCGAGACTATCGCGTCGCACGGCGTAACCAACCTGTGGGCCGTCAAGCGCGGCACCGAAGGCCGCGACGGCAAGCTGCTCGCGTTCGCGGGCCACACCGACGTCGTGCCGACCGGCCCGCTCGAGCAGTGGACCTCTCCGCCGTTCGTTCCCGCGCATCGCGACGGCAAGTTGTACGGCCGCGGCGCGGCCGACATGAAGACGTCGCTCGCTGCGTTCGTCGTCGCCTCCGAGGAATTCGTCGCGGCGCACCCCGGCCACCGCGGTGCGATCGCGTTCCTGATCACGAGCGACGAGGAAGGCCCGGCCACCGACGGTACCGTGAAGGTCGTCGATCTGCTCGAAGCGCGCGGCGAGCGTCTCGATTACTGCATCGTTGGCGAGCCGACGTCGACCAACGAACTCGGCGACGTCGTGAAGAACGGCCGCCGCGGCTCGATGTCGGGCGAACTGATCGTCAAGGGCGTGCAGGGCCACATCGCGTATCCGCACCTCGCGAAGAACCCGATCCACCTGCTCGCGCCGGCGCTCGCCGAACTCGCCGCCGAACAGTGGGATGAAGGCAACGAATACTTCCCGCCGACCACCTGGCAGGTGTCCAACCTGCACGCAGGCACCGGCGCGACCAACGTGATCCCCGGCCACGCGGACCTGATGTTCAACTTCCGCTTTTCGACGGCGAGCACCGTCGAGGGCTTGCAGGCACGCGTGCACGCGATCCTCGACAAGCATGGCCTCGAATACACGCTGAAGTGGTCGGTGAGCGGCCTGCCGTTCCTCACGCCGCGCGGCGACCTGTCGAACGCGCTCGAGAACGCGATCCGCGCCGAGACGGGCCTCACGACGGAACTGTCGACGACGGGCGGCACGTCCGACGGGCGCTTCATCGCGCGCATCTGCCCGCAGGTGATCGAATTCGGTCCGCCGAACGGCAGCATCCACAAGATCGACGAACACATCGACGTGCGCTTCGTCGACCCGCTGAAGAACGTGTACCGCCGCGTGCTTGAACAACTGATCGCCTGACGGAGCCTGCATGACGACACCTTTTGCAACTGTTCGCGACCTGCTGCGCTATGCGGTCACGCGCTTCTCGAAGGCGAAGCTCGCGTTCGGGCACGGCTCGGACAACGCGTACGACGAAGCCGCCTACCTCGTGCTGCACACGCTCGACCTGCCGCTCGACACGCTCGAGCCGTTCCTCGACGCTCGCCTGCTGCCCGACGAGATCGCGGCCGTGCTCGCGGTGATCGAACGACGCGCGACCGATCGCGTGCCGGCCGCATATCTCACACATGAAGCGTGGATGCACGGCCATCGCTTCTACGTCGACGAGCGCGTGATCGTGCCGCGCTCGTTCATCGGCGAACTGCTCGACGACGGGCTGCAGCCGTATGTCGCCGATCCCGAGCAGGTCGGCGCGGTGCTCGAACTGTGCACCGGATCCGGCTGCCTCGCGATTCTCGCGGCCAGCGCGTTCCCGAATGCCGAAATCGACGCGGTCGACCTGTCCGAGAAGGCACTCGAAGTTGCCGGCATCAACGTGCATGACTACGGCCTCGACGATCGCATCGCACTGCATCACGGCGACCTCTACGCACCGCTGCCCGCGTTCCGCGCCGAGCCCGACACGCGCTACGACGTGATCCTGACGAACCCGCCGTACGTGAACGCAACGTCGATGGCGGCCCTCCCGCCCGAATACCGGCACGAGCCGGAGATGGCGCTCGCGGGCGGCGACGACGGGATGGACATCGTCCGACGCATCATCGCCGAAGCGCACAAGTGGCTGCACGACGACGGCGTGCTTGTCGTCGAGATCGGCAACGAGCGCGAGCACGTCGAAGCTGCGTTCGGCGGCCTCGAGCTCACATGGCTGCCCACCAGCGCGGGCGACGACGCCGTGTTCCTGATCCAGGCGTCGGACCTGCCGCGCAAGGCCTGACGGCACGCCCTGACCGAACCGTGCGGTACGGCACACCGCTGTCCCGCACGGTTGGGTAAGATGCGCGTAAGCGGCCGTTGCGCCGTACGACTTCAGGAGTCCGTCACGCGCCCATGACCCTCGACTGGCTACATCTCGGCACCCTGATCCTGGCCATCCACGTGCTCGGGATCATCGCGGCGTGTCACGCGATCATGAACACGCGCACGTCGCAAGGCGCGATCGCGTGGGCCGTGTCGCTCGCCGCGATGCCGTACCTGACGCTCGTTCCCTATCTGTTCCTCGGCCGCAGCAAGTTCTCCGGCTACGTCGACGCGCGGCGCCACGAGATGGAAGCGCTGCGCACGCACACGCCGCGCGCGCCGTGGCCCGATGCGGACGCAACCGACGGGCCGGCTGCCGACGCGATCGGCCGGGCCGCCGTGCTCGCGCTCACTCGGCTGGGTGGAATGCCGTTCGTCGGTGGCAATGCGGTGCGCACGCTCGTGAACGGCGATGCGACCTTCTCGGCAATCCTGTCGGCGATCGACGCCGCGCGCGATTACGTGGTCGTGCAGTTCTTCATCGTGCGCGACGACGCGCTGGGCCAGATGCTGCGCGACGCGCTGCTCGCCCGCGCGGCGGCCGGCGTGCGCTGCTACCTCCTGTACGACAGCATCGGCAGCTTCGACCTGCCGCGCAGCTACGTCGACACGCTGCGTCGCGGCGGCGTCGAGGTCCATCCGTTCGCGACCCACCGCAAGTTCGTCAACCGCTTCCAGCTCAACTTCCGCAACCATCGCAAGATCGTCGTCGTCGACGGCAATCGCGCGTTCGTCGGCGGCCTCAACGTCGGCGTCGAATATCTCGGTGCTAACCGGCGCCTGTCGCCGTGGCGCGACACCCATATCGAGATCCGCGGCCCGGTGGTGGCCAGCATTCAGTACGTGTTCGCCGAAGACTGGCACTGGGCCACGCAGACGCTGCCGCCACTCGCGGCGGCTCCGGAAGCGTTGCCCGACGATGCGATGCATTGCCTCGCCGTGCCGATGGGGCCTGCCGACAAACAGGAAACCGGCTCGCTGTTCTTCGTCGAGGCGATCAACGCGGCGCGCGAACGAGTCTGGATCACGACGCCGTATCTCGTGCCCGACGAAGCGGTGATCGCCGCGCTGAAGCTCGCGGTGATGCGTGGCGTCGACGTGCGCATCCTGATCCCGAGCCGGCGCGACCACTACGTCGTATTCGAGGCGTCGAAGCTTTATGCGCGCGATCTAGTCGACGCGGGCGTCAAGGTGTTCCGCTACCGGCCCGGCTTCCTGCATCAGAAGGTCGTGCTGATCGACCGCGTCGCCGCCGCGATCGGCAGCGCGAATCTCGACAACCGCTCGTTCCGGCTCAACTTCGAAATCATGGTGCTGACCGTCGATCGCACGTTTGCCGACGAGGTCGAGGCCATGCTCGACGCCGATTTCGCGCAGGCCTATGAAGTCGATGCGAACGAGTATCGGCACTCGCCCGCGTGGCGGCGCATTGCGATGCACGTCGCGCGCCTGTTCGCGCCGATCCTGTAGCAGCCGCGCGAGCGCCGGACGTGCGCCGCCCGGATGACGGCACACGCATCCACGGCGTTCGGCTCGGCGCCGCGACCGCTGCCCGCGCGGCCCGGACAGCCCGTCCGCCGCTTCAAGGCACTACAACAGCTTGTCGATATCCGCGGCGATTTCCTCAGGCTTCGTCGACGGCGCGTAGCGCTTGACGATCCGCCCGTCACGGTCGATCAGGAATTTCGTGAAATTCCACTTGATCGCCTTGAGGCCGAGAATGCCGGGCGCCTCGTCGGTCAGATAGCGGTACAACGGATGCGCGTGTTCGCCCTTCACATCGATCTTCGCGAACATCGGGAACGTGACGCCGTAGTTGCGCTCGCAGAACGTGCCGATCTGCGTGGCGTCGCCCGGCTCCTGCTTGCCGAACTGGTTGCACGGAAAGCCGAGCACGAAGAAACCGCGCGCCGCGTACTGGTCGTACAGCTTCTGCAGGCCCGCATACTGCGGCGTGAAACCGCACTCGCTCGCGGTATTGACGATCAGCAGCACCTTGCCGCGGTACGCATCGAGCGACGCCGGCTGACCGGCGAGCGTCTCGGCGCTGAACGAATACAGGGTGGACATCGGGCACTCCTTTTACGAAACCGGATCGACGTGGAGTCTAGGCCAAATCGCGCCGTTGCGGCACCTGCCGAACGGCCGATATCCGGGGCGACGCGCGCGCAGTCTAGAATAGCGGTTTTGGTCAGTCATTCCTGCCGTGATCCGTTTCAATCAGTTCAGCCTTGCGCGCGGCACCAAGCCGCTGTTCGAGTCAGCCTCGTTCGTGCTCAATCCCGGCGAGAAGGCCGGCCTGATCGGCGCGAACGGCGCCGGCAAATCGACGCTGTTCTCGGTCCTGCGCGGCGAGCTGCATTCCGACGCCGGCGATTTCGCAATGCCGCCGTCGTGGCGGATCGCCCACGTGTCGCAGGAAACGCCTGCCGTCGACCGTTCGGCGCTCGACTACACGCTCGACGGCGACACCGCGCTGCGCGAGATCGAAGCGCGCATCGCGGCCGCCTCGGCCGCGCATGACGGCGCCGCCGAGGCCGACGCGCATGCGGCCTTCGCCGACGCCGATGGCTATACCGCACCCGCGCGCGCCGAAGCGCTGCTGCTCGGCCTCGGCTTCACGCTCGCGCAGACGCGCGAATCGGTCGCCAGCTTCTCCGGCGGCTGGCGCATGCGGCTGAACCTCGCGCAGGCGCTGATGTGCCGCTCCGACCTGCTGCTGCTCGACGAACCGACCAACCACCTCGACCTCGACGCGATCGTCTGGCTCGAGGACTGGCTGCACCGCTACGCCGGCACGCTCGTCGTGATCTCGCACGACCGCGAATTCCTCGACTCGATCTGCAACGTCACGCTGCATCTGGAAAATCGCCAGGTGAAGCGCTACGGCGGCAATTACTCGCAGTTCGAAGTGCTGCGGGCGCAACAACTGGCGCTGCAGCAAAGCGCATACGAAAAGCAGCAGAAGACGATCGAGCACCTGCAGAGCTTCGTCGACCGCTTCAAGGCCAAGGCGACCAAGGCCAAGCAGGCGCAAAGCCGGATGAAGGCGCTCGAGAAGATGGAGCTGATCGCGCCCGCGCACATCGCATCGCCGTTCACCTTCGAGTTCCGCACGCCTGACGCCGCGCCGAATCCGATGATGGTGATGGAGGATGTCCGCTGCGGGTACCACGCCGACGACGGCGGCGAGATTCCCATCGTCGAACGCGTGACGCTGTCGATCCAGAACGGCCAGCGCATCGGCCTGCTGGGCGCGAACGGCCAGGGCAAGTCGACGCTGATCAAGACGCTGGCCGGCACGCTCGCGCCGCTGTCGGGCCAGGTGCGCGATGGCAAGGGGCTGACGATCGGCTATTTCGCGCAGCACCAGCTCGAAACGCTGCGCGAGGACGATTCGCCGCTCGCGCATCTTGCACGGCTCGCTCCCGATACGCGAGAGCAGGAACTGCGCGATTTCCTCGGCGGCTTCAATTTCTCGGGCGACATGGCGACGAGCCCGGTCGGCCCGTTCTCGGGCGGCGAAAAAGCGCGGCTCGCACTCGCGCTGATCATCTGGCAGAAGCCGAACCTGCTGCTGCTCGACGAGCCGACCAACCACCTCGACCTCGAAACGCGTCACGCGCTGACGATGGCGCTCGCGCAGTTCGAAGGCACGCTGATCCTCGTCTCGCACGATCGCCACCTGCTGCGCGCGACCACCGACCAGTTCATGCTCGTCGCGAAGCATTGTCTGCAGCCGTTCGACGGCGATCTCGACGACTACCGCGATTGGCTGCTGCAGCATGCGGCAGAGCAGCGCGCGGCCGCGAAGGCCGACAGCGCGGCGGCAGCGGGCGCCGATCCGGGGGTCAATCGCAAGGATCAGAAACGTCAGGCGGCCGAGGAGCGCCAGCGGTTGTCGCAGTTGAAGAAACCGCTGCAGAACCGCATCACGAAACTCGAAAGGGAAATGGAAACGCTGCACGCGGAGAAGGCGCGCCTCGACGCGTTCGTCGCCGATCCAGCGAGCTACGAGGCCGCGCGCAAGACGGAACTGACCGACGCGATCCGCAAGCTCGGCGAGGTCAATACCCGGCTCGAAACGGTCGAAGCGGACTGGCTCGCGGTGCAGGAAGAGCTCGAGCAGATCGGCTGAAGGCGGCCCGGGCGCCGTCGGCCGATCGCTTCAACAGCCACGCGCGGCGTCCCCGAGTTGCATGAATGCCCGACGCACCCGCCCCGCTGCGCCCGGCCCGGAAACGACAAGGCCGGGCACACAGGCCCGGCCTCTTCGTCATTGTCGTATTCGCGGTTCTTGCATCGGCTGTCCGTCGGCGCCGCCGCCCGCTCAACGCCGTGGCAACGTATCGCGCGGCATCTGCTCGTCGTCGCCCATCAAGTGGCGCCGCCCTTCGGTCGGCCGGCGGATCGCCGCGACGACCTCCGCCTCCGTCACGTCCTCCGACACGACCCGGCGGGCCAAGCGCCCTTCGTCGTCGATCCACTCGACGATCCGACATCCACCGCCCCACGGCTGAACGATCGGCTCCGACACGCGGCAGCCGCGCAAGTTGTAGCTGCGTGCGCCCGGCGTTTCCCCATACTGTTTGAACATAGGTTCCCTTCGCATTGCGCGGTTCGACGATCCGGCAAAGGATAGGGAAATGCGATGTCCGGCGGGTTACATCAGCCTACATATTCTTTACAGCGAATTACGTGACGGATCGCGTCCGGCCGGCATGCATGCGTGCCGGCCACGCACGATCATTCGAGATCGCGTACGCGGTCGATCGCCTGCTCGATCCGCTCGACGGCCATCACGTTCAGCCCTTCGATCGGCTGTTTCGGTGCGTTCGCCTTCGGGATCAGCGCCGCGGTGAAACCAAGCTTCGCCGCCTCGCGCAGCCGTTCCTGGCCACGCGGGGACGGCCGGATCTCGCCCGCCAGCCCCACTTCGCCGAACACGATCAGGCCCTTCGGCAGCGCCTTGTTGCGCATCGACGAATGAATCGCGAGCAGCACCGCGAGGTCGGCGGCCGGCTCGGTGATCTTCACGCCACCCACCGCGTTGAGGAACACGTCCTGATCGAAACACGCGATGCCCGCGTGCCGATGCAGCACCGCGAGCAGCATCGCGAGCCGGTTCTGTTCGAGGCCAACCGCGAGCCGGCGCGGGTTCGGCACGTGGGCCGTATCGACGAGCGCCTGGATTTCGACGAGCAGCGGGCGCGTGCCTTCCTGCGTGACGAGCACGCAGGAACCCGGCACGACCTGCTCGTGCTGCGACAGGAACAGCGCGGACGGGTTCGCGACACCGCGCAGCCCGCGCTCGGTCATCGCGAACACGCCGAGTTCGTTGACCGCGCCGAAGCGGTTCTTGAACGCGCGCACGAGCCGGAACGACGAATGGGTGTCGCCTTCGAAGTACAGCACCGTGTCGACGATGTGCTCGAGCACGCGCGGGCCGGCGAGGTTGCCCTCCTTCGTCACGTGCCCGACCATGATGATCGCCGTGCCGGACTGCTTCGCGATGCGCGTGAGCTGCGCCGCGCACTCGCGCACCTGGGCGACCGAACCGGGCGCCGACGTCAGTGCTTCGGAATAGACGGTCTGGATCGAGTCGATGACGGCGACGTCCGGCCGTTCAGCGTCGATCGCGGCCTGGATCTTCTCGAGCTGGATCTCCGCGAGCAGCTTCAACTCGGCCGCCGGCGCGCCGCCGTCGAGCAGCGCGAGCCGTTGCGCGCGCAACGCGATCTGCGCGGCCGATTCCTCGCCGCTGATATAGAGTGCGCGACGCTCGCTGGCGATGTCCGCGAGCGACTGCAGCAACAGCGTCGACTTGCCGATGCCCGGATCGCCGCCGATCAGCACGACGCCGCCCGGCACCAGCCCGCCGCCCAGCACACGGTCGAATTCGCCGATGCCGGTGGAGAAGCGCGGCACGTCGGCCGCCTCGATGTCGACGAGCCGCTGCACGGGCGCGCGCTTCGCGAGCGACTGGAAGCGATGGGCGGTAGGCGACTCGGCGACCGATTCGACGAGCGTGTTCCAGGCCTGGCACGACGGGCATTGCCCCTGCCACTTCGGGGTTTGTCCGCCGCACTCGCTGCAGACGTAGACGGTTTTCTGTTTGGCCACGCGTGCTGCCCTTATTCCGCGCGCACCGGTACGCGGCCGGCAACCGCGCACATCAGTTCATAGCCGATCGTCCAGCAATGGCGCGCGACGTCGTCGATCGGCAGCGCGTTGCCCCACAGCTCGACCCGCGCGCCGACGCCGGCCTGCGGGCACGGCGTCAGGTCGACGGTAATCATGTCCATCGACACGCGGCCGACGATCCGCGTGCGGATTCCGTCGACGATCACCGGCGTGCCTTCGGGCGCGACGCGCGGATAGCCGTCCGCATAGCCGCACGCGACGACGCCAATGCGCATCGGCGCTTGCGCGGAGAACGTCGAGCCGTAGCCGATCGCCTGCCCCTTCGCGATCGTCTGCACGGCGATCAGCTCGGACGCGAGCGTCATCGCGGGCTTCAGGCCGGTGTCGGCGATGTCGGCCGACAGCCCCGACGGCGATGCGCCGTACAGCACGATCCCGGGCCGCACCCAGTCGAAATGCGTATCCGGATGCCACAGGACGGCCGCCGAATTCGCGAGACTGCGCGCACCGGCGATGTTTTCCGCACCGCGCTCGAACGTCGCCAGCTGCTCGGCCACGCCGCGCTCGTTGTCGGCATCCGAAAAATGGGTCATCAACGTGATCTGGCCGATGCCGGGGCACGCACGGGCGCGCTCCCACGCGGCGCGGTATTTCTCCGGCACGTAGCCGAGCCGGTTCATCCCGCTGTTCATCTTGAGCTGCACGTTGACGGGCTTGGACAACCGCGCCGTCTCCAGCATCCGCATCTGCTCGTCGTTGTGGACGGTGGTCGTCAGGCTGTAGCGGTCGATCACGTCGATGTCGGTCGAGCGGAAGAACCCTTCGAGCAGCAGGATCGGGCCGGCCCAGCCGAGCTCGCGCAGCTTCACGGCCTCGTCGAGGTCGAGCAGGCCGAAGCCGTCGGTGCCGCGCAGGCCGGGAAACACGCGCGCGAGACCGTGGCCGTATGCGTTGGCCTTGACGACCGCCCAGACCTTGGACGGGCCGGCAAATCGGCGGACGACGGAGAGATTGTTCGCGAGAGCGGCGGTATGGATGGTGGCGGAGATCGGGCGCGGCATGGGAAATTTACGTAAAGACGCTTGCGAATCATCAGCTTACCGCGCCTTTTGAGCACCGAAGCCGACAATTTGCGGAACGATCGGGGAATCTTGCTAGTCCGAATTGCCGTATTTTCGTGTTATAAAGCCGTGCGCACAACCCATTTCGAACGGAATAAGCCGATCGCATACCAGGCGGCCTACGCGGCCCTGCCGCAGCGACGAAAGCATCGCATCAGATGAAAAAAGGTTTTTACACCATCATGGCCGCGCAGTTTTTCTCGTCGCTGGCCGACAATGCGCTTCTCATCGCCGCCATCGCCCTGCTGAAAGACCTCCACGCCCCCAACTGGATGACACCGCTGCTCAAGCTGTTCTTCGTGTTGTCCTACGTGGTGCTGGCGGCGTATGTCGGTGCGTTCGCCGACTCGCGCCCGAAGGGTCGCGTGATGTTCATCACCAACTCGATCAAGGTGATCGGCTGCCTGATCATGCTGTTCGGCGCCCATCCGCTGATCGCGTACGGGATCGTCGGATTCGGCGCCGCGGCCTACTCGCCTGCGAAATACGGCATTCTGACCGAGCTGCTGCCGGCCGACAGGCTCGTCGCCGCGAACGGCTGGATCGAAGGCACGACCGTCAGCTCGATCATCCTCGGCACCGTGCTCGGCGGCGCACTGATCAGCCCGCACATCGCGTCGCACGTGATCTCGCACACCCCGGCCTGGATTGCCACGCCTGCCGAAGCGGCGATGGTGATCATCATGGCGATCTACGTGGTCGCCGCCATCTTCAACCTGCGGATCCCCGATACGGGCGCGCGCTACCCGAAGCAGGAGCGCGGCCCGGTCAAGCTCCTCACCGACTTCGCCGACTGCTTCATGGTGCTCTGGCGCGACAAGCTCGGCCAGATCTCGCTCGCGGTCACGACGCTGTTCTGGGGTGCGGGCGCGACGCTGCAATTCATCGTGCTGAAGTGGGCCGAAGTCTCGCTGAACATGTCGCTGTCCGAAGGCGCGATCCTGCAGGCCGTGGTCGCGGTCGGTGTCGCGGGCGGCGCGATCGCCGCCGCCGCGCGGATCCCACTGAAGAAGTCACTCACCGTGCTGCCCGTCGGCATCGTCATGGGCATCGCGGTCATGCTGATGGCGTTCTACACGCGCGACCTGCTCCCGTCGCACTGGGCCGTGCACTTCGGCCACCTGCGCCTGCCGGCGTACCTGATCGTCGCGTACCTCTTCCTGATCTGCGTCGGCGCGCTGTCCGGCTACTTCGTGGTTCCGATGAACGCACTGCTGCAGCATCGCGGCCACGTGTTGCTGTCGGCCGGCCACTCGATCGCGGTGCAGAATTTCAACGAGAACCTGTCGGTGCTCGTGATGCTGTGCCTGTATGCGGTGCTGGTCTGGCTCGACGTGCCGGTCGGCGTCGTGATCGTGCTGTTCGGCACGTTCGTCTGCCTGACGATGTGGCTGGTGATGCGCCGCCATCAGGCGAACCAGCGTCAGTTCGACTCGGTCGCGCTGATCGGCGAATCGCGGCACTGACGCTACACTTCCCGTTTTCGTCCGTCGGCGTCGGTCTTCGAACCGGCGCCTTGCCATCATGACGCACCCGATACCCAACGTCCTGACGATCGCCGGCTCCGACTCGGGCGGTGGCGCGGGCATCCAGGCCGACCTCAAGACGTTCTCCGCGCTTGGTGCGTACGGCGCGAGCGTGATCACCGCGCTGACCGCGCAGAACACGCGCGGCGTAACCGGCGTGCACGCGCCGGACGCCGCGTTCGTGACCGCGCAGCTCGATGCGGTTTTCGACGACATCCGTATCGACGCGGTCAAGATCGGCATGCTCGCGAACGCGGCGATCGTGCACGCGGTGGCCGACGCGTTGCGGCGCCATGCGCCGCGCTTCGTCGTGCTCGACACGGTGATGATCTCAAAGAGCTCGCACGCGCTGCTCGCGCCCGATGCCGTCGACGCGTTGCGCGACGCGCTGCTGCCTCTTGCGACCGTCGTCACGCCGAACCTGCCCGAAGCGGCCGCCCTGCTCGGCGATACGCCCGCGACGACCGAAGACGAGATGGTTCGGCAAGGTCGGGCGCTGTTGAAGACCGGTGCGCACGCCGTGCTGATGAAGGGCGGCCACCTGCCCGACGCGGCCGCGAGCCCCGACTGGCTCGTCGATGCAGCGCACACGGTGCGGTTCGACGGCGCGCGCGTGCCGGTCAGCAACACGCACGGCACCGGCTGCACGCTGTCGTCGGCGATTGCCGCGCTGCTGCCGCAGCAGCCCGATCTCGCGTGCGCGGTACGCGAAGCGAAGGCCTATCTGAGCGGCGCGATCGCCGCGAGCGGCCAGCTCGACGTCGGCCACGGCGTCGGGCCCGTCCATCACTTCCATCGCTGGTGGTAAGCGCCGGCTGACGCGGCGTCAGTGGTCCTGCGCGGCAAACGCGCGCGCACGCGCCGGCCAGTCGTCCGGGACGATGAAGCCGCGCGCCGTCTCCCGCCATACGCGATCGCCGCCCTGTCGATACACGGCGATCAACGCAGGCGCCTGGCGCGCCGTCAATACGGACGGCAGCTCGAGCGACCGCGCCAGCGGTTCCGGCGCGGCGTCGGCCTCCACCCGCCGTGGCGCGAGCCACGCCAGCCGTGGCAGCACGTTCCACGCCGCGCCGTCGGGCTGCGCGGCCGCCCAGGCCGGCCACTGCGCATGCGTGAGCCAGAACCCTCGAGGATGATCGGCCGCGATTTCCGCGGCCACCGGCGCCAGCGGCACACCGTGCGGATAGAACAGCCAGCCCTTGATGAACATCTGCGCATCGGACGGCGCGCCGTACCCGAGCAACGCGAACCCGTGGCGATCGCTCAGCCGCAATTGATGCTCGAGCAACCGGCTGCGCTTGCGGTCGAGACGGTCGACAAGATTCGGGCCGACGAAATCCGCGAGCGATGCGTCGCCGTCCACCGGCGCGCATAGATAGCACTTCACCGCGAGCTCCCAGTGCAGGCGCTGCCCGCCCGGCGCATCGACGAGGAAATCGACTTCACCGAGCGTCTTGCCGTTGCTGCGCAGCGGCAGGTTGGCGGCGACGAGCCGCAGCGACGGCCCGTGCGTGAGGAAATACTCGAGCAGGCATTCGGCATAGCGGCCGAGTCGCACGGGCCGCAGCCCGTCGAGCGCGCGGTGCAGCGGCTGCGGCGCGGCGTCGAGCGCGACGAGCCACGCTTCGACGGCCACCCGCTCGATCGCGTCGGACCACGGATGCGCGAGCGGCGCGCCGGGGGCCGCGGTGAGCAGGCTCGGGCTCGCGAGGAGCCAGCCCAGATCGCGAACCGCGGCATCGTGCAGCGTATCGACGAACGCGAACGCCGCGCCGCGCGTCATTGTCCGGCCGGCCCGTTCGCGTCGGCACCCTCCGCCCGCTGGAACGTATCGCGCGCCAGGCACAGATCGGCCCACGCCTTCGACTTGTCCTGCAGGCTGCGCAGCAGGTACGCAGGGTGATAGGTGACGATGACCGGCACGCCTTCGTACGTGTGCACGCGGCCGCGCAGCGACGCAATGCTCGCGTCCGTCTTCAGCAGCGTCTGCGCGGCGAAGCGGCCGAGCGCGACGATCAGCCTCGGCTTCACGAGCGCGACCTGGCGCTGGAGGTAAGGCTCGCAGCGCGCGACCTCGTCCGGTTCCGGATTGCGGTTGCCCGGCGGGCGGCACTTGATCACGTTCGCGATGTAGACGTTGTCGCCGCGCTTGAGCGCGAGCGACTGCAGCATGTTGTCGAGCAGCTTGCCGGCCTGGCCGACGAACGGCTCGCCCTGCTTGTCCTCGTTCTCGCCCGGCGCTTCGCCGATCAGCATCCAGTCCGCTTCGCGATCGCCGACACCGAATACGGTATTGGTGCGCTTCTCGCACAGGCGGCAGCTCGTACAGCCGGCGACGCGTGCGGCCAGCGCATCCCAGTCGAGCATCGCCACCGGGGTTGCGGCGGGACGCGATTCGGCCGTCGGCAGCGGATCGCCGGGCGGCGCCGCGTCGAACCAGGCGAAATCGTCTTCGGTGACGGGCGGGATGTCGTCTGCGGCCGTGGCCGGCGCAGGCGTGGTGGACGCGCGGTCGCCATCGCTCGCGACACGCGTGGCCGATGCGACTTCACCCGCCGGTGCCGCATCGTGCTCGGCTGCACCGGCCGACGGCTTGTCGTCATGCAAGAAAGCGCGCGTCGCAGGCGGCTGCGTGTCGCGACGCTGCTCCGCGACCGGCTCGGGCGTTGCCGCGGCGGTTGCGGTCGCAACGACAGGGACGTCGCCCTCCGCGCCGGAGGCCGCCGCCGGGGCCGCGCCCGCTTCGTCACCTTGCGCACGCTGCCCGCGCCGCACCCACATTTGCGCGAGCCCCATTTCCTCGAGCGCTGCTTCAGCCAACGCCATGCGCGTCCCCTTCATCCTTGTTCAGCGTCAGACGCATCACGATCGCGTCCTCCCGGCTGCGATGCCGCGCCGGATAGTAGTTCTTGCGCCGGCCGATCGTCACGAAGCCGAAGCGCTCGTACAGATGGATCGCGCGCGGATTCGACGGCCGCACCTCGAGCAGCACGCCGTCCAGCCGTTCGGCGCGCGAGATCCGCACCGCTTCGCGCAGCAGTGCGAGGCCCGCGCCCGACTGCTGGGCGGCCGGAGCGACGCACAGGTTCAGCAGGTGCATCTCGTCGATCACCGGCATCAGCACGCAATAGCCGACGAGCGCGCCCGTCACGTGCCGCAGGCACACGCCGAAATAGCCGTTGCGCAGCGAATCCTCGAAATTGCCGCGGCTCCACGGGAATTCGTACGCGACCTGCTCGATCGCGACGACTTCGTCGAGATCGGTATCCGTCATCGGCGCCAGATAGCGATCGCTCAACAATACGCCTGTCATCCTTTCGCTCCGCCCGTCTGCGCGGCGCGGGCCGCGATGCGCTCCGCGGTGGTTTGCGCGACCTTGTCGCGCACGTACTCCGGTGCAGCCTGGTCGGCCGGCACCGTACGGCCGGCGCGGAATGCCCGCAGCGCGGCATGCGCGACCGCCAGCGCATGCGGCAGCGCGTCGCCGTCGATCACGGCCGCGGCGGCCGCGGCCGGAAGCTGCGTGCCGAATGCGGCCGCCGCGTTGCCCGCGAGCGTGAACGGCGCGTCGGGCACGCCGACGGCACCCGGCGCATCGAGCGACGCAGGATGCAGTGTGCGCCAGTCGCCCGCGTGGTCGTCCCACGCGAAATCGGCCCAGTACGCTTCGTCCATCCGCGCATCAAGCGCGGCCAGCACGCGCGTCGTGCCAGGTGCGCGCAGCCGCGCATGCTCGGCGCACGCGAGCAGCGTGCTGACCGGCACGACCGGCAGCCCGCGCCCGAACGCGAGACCCTGGGTAATACCGGTCGCGGTGCGCAGCCCGGTGAACGAGCCGGGGCCCGCGCCGAACGCGATCGCGTCGCAGTCGGCGAACGTGAGGCCCGATTCGGCGAAGAGTTCCTGGATGGCCGGCAGCACGCGCGTGCTCGACACGGCGCCCGTCAGCTCGTGGCGGACCCAGGTTTGCGGGGTGGAAACGGCGTCATCGGCCGGAGCCGAGCGCAGCAGCGCGACCGAGCAGTATTCGGTCGACGTATCGATGGCGAGGAGCACTGTTTGCGTCATGGCCGACATTGTAATGCGGCGCCCCGCTCCCACGGGCGATCGGGCTCGATCGCGATGCGCGCGCCGCGCGGCCGGCGGTTTGGAAGGATCGCTCGACCCCGCGCGGCGCGGCGCTTGTTAAGATCGCCCGACCTGAAACCCTTACGGAGACACACGATGAGCGAACTCACCGCCCAATTCGACCAGGCCCAGGTCGACGTCAAGCAACTGACCGAGCGACCGGGCAACCTGACGCTGCTGCGCCTGTACGCGCTCTTCAAGCAGGCGACAGACGGCGACGCGCACGGCGACAAGCCCGGCTTCACCGACATCGTCGGCAAGTACAAGTACGACGCGTGGGAAGCGCTGAAAGGCACGTCGCAGGACGCGGCGAAGCAGCAATACATCGAGCTCGTCGAATCGCTGAAGAACGGCACGGCATCCTGACCTGCGCCGCCCGACGCAATTGGCAATCAAATCAGTGGCGCAGCGCAGCAAAATTCCTTATAATGCCGCCTGCGTCACCTCCGCGCTCGGCTCGCAAGCCGTTCCGGCCCGACGCCTCGTAGCGTTAAGCTCCAATCCGGTTTAGAACCTGTCCCCTCCTGCTTCGACCCTCGCGGTCGTCACTTATCAGGCTGGCGGCCCCGCTCCAGAAGCGCGCCGCACCCAAAACAGCTTCTAATGCCTCATCCGCCGAATGGTCGGCGGATTGCACCCGTTTCCCGATTTGCTCGCTGAATCCGACGACTTGGGTATGCGCGATTGGCGCCGACGTTTCACCCACTGTGTTTCAAGGATTGTTATGACTTCGAGCAACAACACCAGCCCGCTCAACGCGATCGCCGACCAGGCGCTCGGTCTCGACGCCGCCGCACCGGCCGTGGTCGAACCGGCGTCGGACGAGCCGACTTTCGCGTCGCTCGGGCTGTCGCCGGAGATCGTCTCCGCGCTGCAGGCCGCCGGCTACGCCAAGCCGACGCCGGTCCAGCAGCGCGCGATCCCGGCCGGCATCGCCGGTCGGGATCTGCTGGTTTCGAGCCCGACCGGTTCGGGCAAGACGGCCGCATTCATGCTGCCCGCGATCGAACGTTTCGCGCAGCTTCAAAAGGCGCAGGCGCAGCAACCGCGCGCGCCGCGCGAACCGAACCAGGGCGACCGCCGTGCGCGCCGCCCGCAACCCGTCGCCCGCCCGGGTCTGCTCGTGCTGACGCCGACCCGCGAACTCGCGATGCAGGTCACCACGGCCGCGTCGACCTACGGCAAGCACCTGAAGCGCCTGCGCACCGTCAGCATCCTCGGCGGCGTCGCCTACGGCCAGCAATTGATGCTGCTCGCGAAGAACCCCGAGATCCTGGTCGCCACGCCGGGCCGTCTGCTCGACCACCTCGAGCGCGGCCGCATCGACCTGTCCGAGCTGAAGATGCTCGTCCTCGACGAAGCCGACCGCATGCTGGACATGGGTTTCATCGAAGACATCGAGACGATCGTCGCCGCGACGCCCGAGTCGCGCCAGACGATGCTGTTCTCGGCCACGCTCGACGGCAAGATCGGTTCGCTGACCAGCCGCCTGCTGAAGGATCCGGAGCGCATCGAGATCACGGCGAAGATCGAGTCGCGCGCGAACATCGCGCAGACCGTGCACTACGTCGACGACCGCGATCACAAGGATCGCCTGCTCGATCACCTGCTGCGCGACGACGCGCTCGACCAGGCGATCATCTTCACGGCGACCAAGATCGACGCCGACCAGCTCGCCGGGCGTCTTGCCGACGCCGGCTTCCAGTCGGCCGCACTGCACGGCGACCTGCCGCAGGGCGCGCGCAACCGCACCATCCGTGCGCTGCGCGAGCGCCGCGTGCGCGTGCTGGTCGCGACCGACGTCGCGGCCCGCGGCATCGACATCCCGGGCATCACGCACGTGTTCAACTACGACCTGCCGAAGTTCGCGGAAGACTACGTGCACCGTATCGGCCGTACGGGCCGTGCCGGCCGTTCGGGCACCGCGGTGAGCCTCGTGCATCACGCCGAACAGGGCGCGCTCAAGCGCATCGAACGCTTCGTGCGCTCGCCGCTGCCGGTCAACGTGATCGAAGGCTTCGAGCCGCGCAAGGCTCCCCCGCGCAACGATCGCGGCATGGGCGGCCGCGGCCGTCCGGGCGGCGGCAACGGCGGTCGCCGTTTCGGCGGCAAGCCGGGCGGCGGTCATGGCGGCAACGGCCGCAGCTACGGCGGCGGCAACGGCGGCGGCTGGAGCGGCAAGCCGGGCGGCAGCCGTGACGGCGGCCCGCGTCGCGATGGCCAGCGCAGCAGCGGCCCGCGTCGCAGCAATTCGGCGTCGTAAGCACGCCCGGGCGGCCTGTGCCGCCCCGCTCATCCGGCAGACCGGCGCACCCGCGCCGGTTTTTTTTCGTCCCGCACCAAATTTCACGATATGGAAAATTTTTTTGCGTCGTAAAAAATCATGCTGCGCGGCACAACTTCGCAATTGCGAGATAGGAAAAACCATTTCTTATTGCGAAATACAAATCGCATGTCATTGATTAATAAAAATAAAAAAGTTTTGCCCTTCCTGAGATAACCTCTGTTTCGCTCCCGTGGGTTTGCCTAGACTCTTATACAAGACCTCCCGAAACGGCACGCACCCTGCCCCCGTTTCGAGAACAGCATCCGCACCGTTCGATTCGACCGATCTGGCAACACACCGCATCAAGGAGCTCATCATGTCGCGACAGCAACAGGCACAGGAACTGCAGAAGCAATGGGAAACCGATCCGCGCTGGAAGGGCATCAAGCGCAGCTATACGGCCGAGGACGTCGTTCGCCTGCGCGGCTCGATCGCCGTCGCGCACACGCTGGCCAAGCGCGGCGCGGAAAAATTGTGGAACCTCATCAATGAAGAGCCGTTCGTCAACGCACTCGGCGCACTGACCGGCAACCAGGCGATGCAGCAGGTGAAGGCCGGCCTGAAGGCGATCTACTTGTCCGGCTGGCAGGTGGCCGGCGATGCGAACGTCGCGGGCGAAATGTACCCGGACCAGTCGCTGTACCCGGCGAATTCGGTGCCGCTCGTCGTCAAGCGCATCAACAACACGCTGACACGCGCCGACCAGATCCAGTGGTCCGAAGGCAAGAACCCGGGAGACGAAGGCTACGTCGACTTCTTCGCGCCGATCGTTGCGGATGCGGAAGCCGGCTTCGGCGGCGTGCTGAACGCGTTCGAACTGATGAAGGCGATGATCGAGGCAGGTGCATCGGGCGTCCACTTCGAGGACCAACTCGCGTCGGTGAAGAAGTGCGGCCACATGGGCGGCAAGGTGCTCGTGCCGACGCGCGAAGCGGTCGCGAAGCTCTCGGCGGCGCGTCTCGCAGCCGACGTGATGGGCACGCCGACGGTGCTCGTCGCGCGCACCGACGCGGAAGCCGCGGACCTGATCACATCCGACATCGACGACAACGACAAACCGTTCCTGACGGGCGAGCGCACGGTCGAAGGCTTCTTCCGCACGAAGCCGGGCATCGGGCAGGCGATCTCGCGCGGCCTCGCGTATGCGCCGTACGCCGATCTCGTCTGGTGCGAAACGGGCAAGCCGGATCTCGAGTACGCGAAGAAATTCGCGGAAGCGATCCACAAGCAGTTCCCGGGCAAGATGCTGGCGTACAACTGCTCGCCGTCGTTCAACTGGAAGAAAAACCTCGACGACGCGACGATCGCGAAGTTCCAGAAGGAACTCGGCGCGATGGGCTACAAATTCCAGTTCATCACGCTGGCCGGCTTCCACGCGCTGAACTACTCGATGTTCAATCTCGCGCACGGCTATGCGCGCACGCAGATGAGCGCGTTCGTCGAACTGCAGCAGGCCGAGTTCGCCGCGGCGGACAAGGGCTTCACGGCGGTCAAGCATCAGCGCGAAGTCGGCACCGGCTACTTCGACGCGGTCACGCAGACGGTCGAGCGCGAAGCGTCGACGACCGCGCTGCACGGCTCGACCGAAGACGAACAGTTCTTCGACGGCAAGAAGGTCGCATAACGCGCGAAAGCGTCACGCCGATGCCCGCCCGTCACGCGACGGCGCGGCATCGGCCGCACGGAACAACAATCAGGGAGGAGACGGCAGGCGCGCGGTGACACGTGCGACCCGCCGCGCGGCCTGAGGCCGCCAGCAACGATGCGCGCCGGCTTCGTCCGGCGCGCCTTTTTTCAGCGGCGCTGCCGTGTCGCCGCCCGCGCGGCCATACACGGCGCCGCGTCTATCGATAGACGATCACCGGAATTTTCGTATGGGTCAGCACGCGCTGCGTTTCGCTGCCGATCAGCAGACTGCCGAGCCCGCGGCGTCCGTGCGACGCCATGAAGATCACGTCGCAACCGCCGCGTTCGGCCGCCTCGATGATGCCGAGGTACGGAGACGGATGCACGCTGGTCCAGGTGTCGCAGGCGACGCCGGCCGCCTTCGCGGCCGCCTGCACGTCGTCCAGGTGCGCGCGCGCCTCGCGCTCGCTGCGCGCCCGGAAATCGGCGGGCGGCTCGATGATCACTTCGGAGAACGGCGAGTACGGATACTGCGGCAGGCACGCATAGGCCGTGACCTGCGCGCCGACCGCGCGCGCCAGGTCGATCGCGCCGTCGATCGCCTTCTGCGACAGCTCGGAACCGTCGGTTGGAACGAGGATGTGCCGGAACATCGCGCCCTCCTGCGTCAGTTGCACCGCGTGCGCCGCGAACCCATGCGGGCCGGCCTCGGCGCGTCGCGCATGCCAGTTTCGATTGTAGTGCGCGAAACCGGGCGACCGGCGCCGGCAGCGGGTTCGCCCTCATATCGGAAACGCGCGGACGGGCGCGCCCTACTCGCCCCAATACCCCGGCCGCTCGTACGTATGTTTCAGGTAATCGAGAAACAGGCGCACGCGCAGCGGCAAGTGGCGACGCTGCGGAAATACAGCGTGGATGCCGATCGGTGGCGCCGCGAACGCATCGAGCACGCTCACGAGGCGCCCGGCCGCGATGTCGTCGCCGACCTCCCACCACGAGCGCCATGCCAGCCCATGTCCGGCGAGACACCACTCGTGCAGCACCGCGCCGTCCGAGCATTCCATCGTGCCGTTCACGCGGATCGACACGACCTTGTCGTCCTCCTGGAACGCCCAGCCGCGCTGCTGGTTCGCGTTCGCGGCAAGCGCAAGGCAGTTGTGACGCGCGAGTTCGGCGAGCGTGGCCGGCGTGCCGCGCCGCGCGAGATACGCGGGGGACGCGACGCACACGCGCCGGTTCTCGCCGAGCTTCAGCGACACCAGCGACGAATCGGGCAACTCGCCGAGCCGCACCGCGCAATCGAACCCTTCGTTGACGAGATCGACCATCCGGTCGGACAGGTCGAGCGTGACCGACACGTCCGGATGCGCGCCGCTGAATTCGGGCACCAGCGGTGCGACGTGGCGTCGGCCGAAACCGGCCGGCGCGGAAATGCGCAAGTGGCCGCTCGCCTTCACGCCACCGGCGGACACGCTCGCCTCGGCGTTCTGCATGTCGTTGATGATCCGCTGGCAATCCTCGAGGAACGCCGAACCCTCGAAGGTCAGCGTGAGCTTGCGCGTCGTGCGCACCAGCAGCTTGACGCCGAGCCGCTCCTCGAGCGCGTCGAGACGGCGGCCGATGATCGCCGGCGCGACGCCCTCCGCGTGCGCGGCGGCCGACAGGCTGCCCTTTGCCGCGACCGCGGCGAACGTTTCGATCTGTTTGAACCGGTCCATGACTCGCCAGCGTGGCGCTCCCGCCCTTCGGATAGCTTGAGCGGTCAAGATTATGTATATGAAAGTAAAAGATCAAGTGATGATTAGCATCTTTTTTGGTACCTGTTATCACGAATAGAATCGACCCGACCTCTGAAACTGGAGCGCAAGGCTATGTCGGCCACAACGACACTCTCCTCTCCCGACGCAATCCTCTTCGACGCATTCGGCACGTTGTTCGACGTGCATGCGGTCGTGGCTGCGGCAGAGCAGATGTTCCCCGGCCAAGGGGAACGGTTGTCGCAGCTGTGGCGACGCAAGCAAATCGAATACTCGCAGCTGCGCACGCTCGCCGATCCGTCCGGCGCCCGCTATCGCCCGTTCCGCGACATCACGCTCGACGCGCTGCGGTTCGCCGCGCGCCAGCTCGGAGTCGCGCTGAACAGCGCGGCCGAGAAGCGGCTGATGGACGAATACGCGTGCCTGTCCACCTATCCCGACACGGTGCCCGCACTGCGCAAGCTGCGCGCGCTCGAACCGCGCCCGCCGCTCGCGATTCTGTCGAACGGCAACCCGGAGATGCTCGACATCGCGATCAAGAGCGCCGGCATGACCGGCCTGTTCGATCGCGTGCTGTCGGCCGATGCGGTGCGCGCATACAAGCCGAGCCCGGCCGTGTACGCACTGGGCACCGCCGCGTTCGGCGCGAACCCGCGCGACATCGTGTTCGTGTCGTCGAACGCCTGGGACGTCGCGGGCGCCGCGTGGTTCGGCTACACGACCTTCTGGCTCAACCGCACGGGCGCGCCCGCCGAGGAGCTCGGCGTGCCGCCCGACGGCACCGGCAGCGGCATGGCCGACCTGCTCGCATTCCTCGCCACCCCGGCTCCGTCCGGCAGACCCGCGAACCGCGCGCGCCCCGGCCCGGGCGCATGACGTTCGCGGCGCTGCCGCCTTCCCCCTTCACCGAAACCGCAACTGACCGACCAAGGAGATGAGACTCATGAGCACCCCGATCACGCTGCCGCAGGGCATGGCGATCACCGGCGAAATCAAGCCGGGTTACGAAGCGATCCTGACACCTGAAGCGCTCGCGCTCGTCGCGGCGCTGCACCGCGCGTTCGAGCCGCGCCGCCAGGCGCTGCTGCAGGCCCGCGTCGAGCGCACCAAGCGCCTCGACGTCGGCGAACGCCCCGATTTCCTGGCCGATACGAAGGCGATCCGCGAAGGCGACTGGAAGGTCGCGCCGCTGCCGGCCGACCTGCAATGCCGCCGTGTCGAGATCACCGGCCCCGTCGAGCGCAAGATGATCATCAACGCGCTGAACTCGGGCGCCGATTCGTACATGACGGACTTCGAGGACTCGAACGCGCCGAGCTGGACGAACCAGATCGACGGCCAGATCAACCTCAAGGACGCCGTGCGCCGCACGATCTCGCTCGAGCAGAACGGCAAGTCGTACCGGCTGAACGACAAGGTCGCGACGCTGATCGTGCGTCCGCGCGGCTGGCACCTCGACGAGAAGCACGTGACGGTCGACGGCCAGCGCGTGTCCGGCGGCATCTTCGATTTCGCGCTGTTCCTGTTCCACAACGCGAAGGAACTGATCGCACGCGGCTCCGGCCCGTACTTCTACCTGCCGAAGATGGAAAGCCATCTCGAGGCGCGCCTGTGGAACGACATCTTCGTCGCTGCACAGGAGGCAGTCGGCGTGCCGCGCGGCACGATCCGCGCGACGGTGCTGATCGAGACGATCCTCGCGGCGTTCGAGATGGACGAGATCCTGTACGAACTGCGCGAGCACAGCTCCGGCCTGAACGCCGGCCGCTGGGACTACATCTTCTCGGCGATCAAGAAGTTCAAGAACGACCGCGACTTCTGCCTGGCCGACCGCTCGAAGATCACGATGACGGTGCCGTTCATGCGGGCGTACGCGCTGCTGCTGCTGAAGACCTGTCACAAGCGCAATGCGCCGGCGATCGGCGGGATGAGCGCACTGATTCCGATCAAGAACGATCCGGAAGCGAACGAGAAGGCGATGGGCGGCGTGCGTTCGGACAAGCAGCGCGATGCGACCGACGGATACGACGGCGGCTGGGTTGCGCACCCGGGCCTCGTGCCGATCGCGATGGAAGAATTCGTCAAGGTGCTCGGCGACAAGCCGAACCAGATCGCGAAGCAGCGCGACGACGTCCAGATCGAAGGCCGGAATCTGCTCGACTTCCAGCCCGAAGCGCCGATCACCGAAGCCGGCCTGCGCAACAACATCAACGTGGGCATCCATTATCTCGGCGCCTGGCTCGACGGCAACGGCTGCGTGCCGATCCACAACCTGATGGAAGACGCGGCGACCGCCGAGATCTCCCGCTCGCAGGTGTGGCAGTGGATCCGCTCGCCGAAGGGCGTGCTCGACGACGGCCGCAAGGTCACCGCCGAGCTTGTTCGCGAGTTCGCGAAGGCGGAGCTCGAGAACGTGAAGCGCTCGGTCGGTGGCAACACGCAGCCGTACGAGCGCGCCGCGGCGATCTTCGAACAGATGTCGACGTCGGAAGGCTTCACCGAATTCCTGACGCTGCCGCTGTACGAGGAAATCTGACGCGGACGGGCTCGCCCGAAACTGCCGCCGCTCGCACGACACGGCGGCATGAAAAAAGCGCCCCGCGGGGCGCTTTTTCGTTTGCCATGCAGCCGTTCGCCGCGCGGCGCTCAGGCGGCTTCCCGTTCGCGCCGGTGCTGAACCCAGTCGCCCGACGCAATGCGCGGACGGTCGGCTACCGCATGCGCGGCCACCGGGTAGTAGACGCACGCATAGGTACGGCCGCCGAGTTCGACGGTCACCGGCTCCTGCCGGAAGAGCGTGTCGACGCCCGGATAGATGCGCTCGATCTCGTCGAGCACGGGCACCAGTTGCTCGTCGATCTCGTAGACGTCGCCCCATACGAGCGACTGGCCGGCCGGCGCGGCGACCATGCCCGGATACGTGCCGAAATCGTATAGTTCGCCCGGCAGCGCGGCCGCACCGAGCAGCGTCGGCGCGGCGACACCGTGCCGCGCGGCCGCATGGCCGATGTCGTTGGCTTCTCCCGCTCTCAACGTGCCGTAGACGAATACGTAGCGCATTGTGGTTCTCCTCTTCTTTCAGGTGTTGCCGTGCCGGGCCTCGCGGCCGCGCCGCGGGCGCCGGCGTTGTCGGGGCGCCGCTCGCGCGAGGACGCGCCCGCCTTGATAGACCGCGTCGGCGGCCCGATGGTTCTGTTCGGCACGACGCGGCGCGCTCGCCCGAACCCGGCTTGCGCCGGCCCGAACGCGTGCGGTCGCATACAAAGTTCATTTGAACGGTGCATTATCGGCCGAAAAACCGCCGCATGCGCCTGCGCGGCGCCTTCTAAAATAACGGCATCGCCGCCGCGCCGACCGAATCGTCCATGAATCCGCCTGTCCAAGCCGACGCATCGAATCCCTACGACGTCATCGACATCCCGCCCGAGTTCGCGCCAACCCGCGTTCATCCGATGCGCGTCCGGGCGCGGCAGGTCGGTGCCGGCCGCCGGATCCCGCTGCACACGCACGCGTGGGCGCAACTTGCGTATGCGTCGCGCGGCGTGCTGCGCGTCGCGACGACCGGGACAACCTGGATGGTGCCGCCTTCGCGGGCGATCTGGGTGCCGCCGCACGTCACGCACGAGGTCGTGATCGTCGAGGAAGCGTACTTGCGCACGCTGTATATCGATGAGTCGGTCGTGCCGGACGGGCTCGACGCATGCCGGGTCGTCGAGGTGACTGGCTTGCTGCGCGAACTGATCGTCGCACTCGACGCGCGCGACCTGAGCGGCGAGCGCGAACGGCTGCTGGGCGGGCTCGTGCTCGACGAACTGAGCCGCGCCGAACCACTGCCGCTCGCGGTGCCGATGCCCGACGAAAAACGGCTGCGCATGCTGTGCGAGTCGGTGCTCGCTCAGCCCGCCCACGCGGAATCGCTCGAACACTGGGCGAGCGAGGTCGGCGCGAGCACGCGCACGATTTCGCGGCTGTTCAAGCAGGAACTGGGCGTGAGTTTTT